>CALDOJ010000001.1 GCA_937912225.1 Candidatus Woesearchaeota archaeon
TTTTATTATTATTCTTTGGTTTGTTTATAAGAAAGTTTAAAAGAAAAACTGTTTTGATAATAATTCTTTCTTTCTTGTTATTAATATTTATTGTTTTTATGAATTTCAAAATTATGAATTCAACATTTCTTATTAACTTATTTGCAGATTCATTTTATTTATTTATCATGAATCAACTTTGGACTGCTAATTTTTTAGAAGGTTTTTTTGGATTATTTTTAAGTCCGAGTAGAGGTATTCTTATTTTTTCGCCAATATTTATTTTTAGTTTTATTTTTCTTTTTTCTTCATTCAAAAAAATTAAAAAAACTAATTTTGAAAGATTATCTTTTTATTTGTTTTTATCAGTTATTAGTTTATTTTTGTTTTTTGCTAAATATTTTCAATGGTATGGTGGTTGGTCTTATGGTTATAGAATGGTTTTAGATACTGTTCCAATGCTATGCATATTATTAATTCCGAGTTTGAAATTTATTGCAAAGAATTCTTTTCTTAAAAAGTTATTTATCTTTTTAATTATTTTTTCTTTACTAATTCAGTTATTAGGAGTATTATCTTATGATTATTCATGGAATTTAGGTGCAGATAAAGGTTGTAATATTGATGAATGTACTAAAAGAGTTTGGTCATTAAAAGATAGTCAAATAATTCATTATTTGCAAACTCCAAGAATTCATTATTGTTATCCTATAATAAATCCATTTCAAATACTTTGTAAAGAGAAGTTTGTTTAATTTTTTCTTAGTATGAAACCATTAATTATAATACTAATTTTTTTTTTTTTAACTATTTCATAACAATATTTATTAATAAGTTCAAGTTTATATTATTTATAAAAATGGACGTTTCTATAGGGGTAATGGCTTATAATGAAGAAAGAAATATTTCTTATTTGTTAGATGCTTTATTAAATCAAAAAACAAAGAAAATTAATATTGAAGAAATAATAATTATTTCTTCAGGAAGTATTGATAAAACAAATAATTTAGTAAAAAATGTTTCTAAAAAAAATAAAAAAATAAAATTGATTATTGAAAAAGAAAGAACAGGAAAAAGTCATGCAATAAATTTGTTTTTAAAAAAAGCAAAAAATACTGTTCTTGTTTTAGAAAGTGCAGATACTATACCTAACAGGAATACTATTGAAAACTTATGTTTGCCTTTATTAAATAAAAGAATTGGAATGATTGGTGGAAAATCTATTCCTAAAAATCGGAGTTATTTTTTTAAAAAAATTTCTGAAATTATTTGGAGATTACATCATGAAATTGCAAAACAAAAACCTAAATTTGGAGAAATAATTGCTTTTAGAAATATAATAAACAATATTCCTCAAACTGCAGTTGATGAAGAAGAAATTGCTTCAATTATAAAGAAAAAAGAATTAAAATTAATTTATGAACCCGAAGCAATAATTTATAATAAAGGACCTGAAACAATAGTTGATTTTATTAGACAAAGAAGAAGAATTTTTTGCGGACATTTAAAACTTAAAAAAAGAACAGGATATTCTGCTTCAACAATGAATGCTTATTCTTTATTCAAAATAGTTGTTAAGTATTTATTAAACAATCCTAATAAAATAGTTTGGATTTTGATTACTTTTATTCTTGAACAAATTAGCAGATTATTGGGCTTAATTGATTTTATAAGAAAAAAAGATTATTTTATTTGGAAAATTTCAAAATCCACAAAGCAATTAAGTTTAGGAGATGAATGAATGATAAAACTAATTGCAACAGCTGAGGCACAAGGTTTTGGACCTGCTTCACAATTGCTATCAATACTTAGACCTTTTCTTAAGAATATTGATTTCTTTGGAACTGGAACTTGTTATGAATATCTAAAAAATAATGGTTTAAATGTCAAAGAATTAGACCTAATTAAAGATTATGAAATTTGTTCTAAATTATTAAGTCAATATGATATTTTAATAACAGTAATGGACTCTAGAGCTGCATTATTGGCTAAATATATAGGGTTAAAAGTAGTTTATATTGATTTAATTTTTTCTTTGTTTAATATTAAAGAAAGTTTTAATTATTATAAACATATATCTGGATTAATAATTAAAGACGAGTCAAAATTAAGAAAATTAATTGAACATAATAAGAACAATTACAATCGAGATTTTATGAATCAAAGAGCTAAAAGAAGTATTTTTTCTCATATATTATCAGATAAGAATTTTTCAATAGAATTTTTGCCTTGTACAAAAAAGAATAATTGTTTTTTGAAAAAAACAAATTGTGTATTTACAGAACCAATTTTAGATCAGAACATATTTGAATTAGAAAAATCTGCTTTTGAAAATAATAAATTAGTTGTAAGTCTTGGAGGAATGCAAAAACAGAACAATTATTCTAATCTTATAAGGCAGGTTCTTTTTAAGTTGAATGTTGATTTTAAAAAATTAAACCTTTTAAATCAAAAAAATTATTTTAAACAGATTCAAAATTCAAAAATTATTTTATGTACGCCTGGTTTTAGTATTGTTTATGAACTTTTATTTTTAAATAAAATTTTATTAATCTTGCCTGCACAGAATGCTGGTCAAATAAAATTTGTTGATTATTTAAAACAAAATTTATCTAAAGAACAATTTATTTCTTGGGAAGATTTCTTTGAAATAAAGCATGATTTATGGGCTTATATGAATCATGTTGAAAATGAAATGAATACAAGCAAGGAATTAAGCTCTAAAATTTCTTCTAAAATACTTGAACAATATAATAAAATAAATGATGATGAATTAAAAGATAAAATTATCAAGAAACAAAAATCATTTTTAAAAAGAATAAATCTTTCTAATGGAAAAGATATCCAAAAAGAACTCCAGAAATTAATACAATGAAAATAGCAATGATTTATGACATGATCTATCCTTTCAATGTAGGTGGTGGTGAAGCTCGAAACTATCTTTTAGCAAAAGAACTCATCAAGAGAGGTCATGAAGTTCATTTCTATGGTGCAAAACTTTGGTCTGGACCCAAGATTCTTAACTATGAAGGCATTATCATGCACGGAGTCTATAAGTCTAGAAAGCTTTACAAAACTAGCAGAAGAAGTTATGATGAACCTGTAACTTTTGCATTCAAACTTTTTAAACCTCTTTTCAAGCAAGATTTTGATATTATTGATTGTACAGCAGTTCCATTTTTTCACACGTTCATATGCAAGTTTTATTCTATTATTAAGAAAAAGCCTTTAATTTTAACTTGGCATGAAGTTTGGGATGATTATTGGAAATATTATCTTGGACGAAAAGGAGTAGTAGGGAAAGTTATAGAGCGACTTGTAGCAAAGCTTTCGAATAATCATATAGTAGTTTCAGAAAGAACAAAAAAAAGATTATTAAGGATTAATCCAAAAGTAAAAATTTCTGTAGTTTCAAATGCAATAAACTTAGATTTAATTGATTCTGTAAAACCAGTAAAAGAAAAATACGATTTAATTTATGCTGGTAGACTTCTTCCTCATAAAAATGTTAATTTTATTATTAAAGCAGTTCGATTATTAACTCAAGATTTTCCAGACATAAGATGTTTAATCATAGGTGAAGGTCCTGAAAAAAAGAAATTAATTCATCTTGCTGAAAAACTAGGAGTTTCTAACAATATTATATTTAAAGATTTTTTACCAATAGAAGAAGATGTCTATGCACATATGAAATCATCAAAAATATTCATGTTTCCATCGATTCTTGAAGGTTTTGGAATAGTGGTAATAGAAGCAATGGCTTGTGGATTGCCAATAATTGGAGTAAAACATAAATGGAATGCTGCAGAAGACATAATTAATGAAAACAAAGCAGGATTTGTAGTTAATGAATCAGCAGAAGAAATTGCAGAAAAAGTTTCTTATCTTCTGAAGAAAAAAATTTCTTATAAAAAATTTGTTGGAAATAATATTGTTAAAGTAAAAAAATATAAAATTGAAAAAATAGTTAAAGATATAGAAGAAATTTATGAAAAAATAAAATGAAACTAAGTATTGTAATCCCAAACTATAATGATTCAAATAACTTAATTGATTGTATTAAATCAATTCAAAAAAATAAACCAACCAATTCTGAAATCATAGTTATTGATGATTGTTCAACAGATGATTCTCTTTCTTTGGTTCATAAAAAATTTAAAAATATAAGAATAATTTCATTGTCTGTACATAAGGAATAGCATTAGTTCGAAATATTGGATTAAAGATGAGTAAAGGAGATCGGATTTTATTTATTGATAGCGACATAACTATAAATAATGATTTAATTAAAAATTTATTAAATAAAATTGAAAATAATGATTTGGTTTTTCCAAAAGTAATTTTTGAAAATAAAAGAATAATGCACCCATTATTAGAAGAGGAAAAACAATATCCTCAAATAACTGCTTGTTTTATGATAAAGAAAAATTCTATTAAAAAAAACAATTTATCTTTTGATGAAACTTATTCTTATTGTTATGAAGATTCAGATTTTTTCTTAAGAGGAGCTTTGAAAAATTTAAAAATAAAATATGTAAAAGAAGCAGTTGCAATTCATAAATTAAAAAAAAGAAAGAATACTGAAAAAAGATTTTATTTAGAAAACAGAAACTTATTATATGGAATAAGAAAGTTTAAAAGAACAAATACAAACAATATTTATCATCCGTTTCATTATTCATCTTTGTTTAAAAATTTTATTACTGCGATATTTAATTATGACAAATTTGATTGGTCACATTATAATAGACAATCAAATATTTTTGAAAAATTTATTTTATTATTTAAAAAACATAAAAAAATAACTGCAAAAAACAGAATTGTTTTAATCTATTATTTCTTCAAAGCAATTTTATGGAATATTAAGAAGTAAGTTTGGTTTTTTGGGTAATATATTTATACTAGAAAAGGTTATTATCTTTTATGAGGGTGAAATACGCATTATCTTTAATAAGAGAGTTCACTATAGTAGAGCTTAAATTAAGGTATCAAGGGTCAGTTCTTGGTTATTTTTGGTCTCTTCTGAATCCTTTATTAATGTTAGCAACTCTTTATATAGTATTTTCATTAATAACAAAATTTGATGTAGAAAATTATCAATTATATTTATTATTAGGAATTCTTATTTGGAATTTTTTAAGTGAAGCAACTAATGGGAGTATGATATCTTTAGTAAATAAATCTGGTTTAATAAAAACATTTAATTTTCCATCAGAAACCATTATAATAAGTTCTTGTTTAGCTGCATTGATTACTTTTCTAATAAACTTCATCATTTTTTTTTTATTCATGTTAATTTTTAAAGTAACTTTATCTTTTAAGTTATTATTATTCCCTGTTTATTTATTACAATTATTTATATTTGTATTAGGAACTTCATTTTTATTATCTGCATTGTATGTGAAATACCGTGACATGATTTATATTTGGTCTTTTGTTTTATTAATAGGATTTTTTGCCACACCAATTATTTACCCCATATATATTATTCCATTTGAATACTTAAAATATTACTTATTAAATCCATTGGCCAGAATGATTGTGGATATGCGAGACATAGTACTTTTTAATTATATTCCAGATCCTAAAAATTTTATTATAACATTTATGATATCCTTATTAGTCTTTGTCTTTGGATATTATATTTTTAGAAAAAATAAACATTCATTTGTAGAAGAAATATGATTTCAGCAATAAAAATAACTAATTTAGACAAAAAGTTTAGAATTCAGCATCATACTGAAAGAACTCTATTTCATAGTTTTAGAAATATTTTTTTTAGAAATTATCAATATGAAGAATTTTACTCTTTGAAAAATATTAATTTAGAAATTAATAAAGGCGAATTTATTGGGGTGATTGGTGCTAATGGTGCTGGAAAAACAACTTTATTACAGTTGATAGCAGGAATAATGAAGCCAACAAAAGGCGAAATTCTTAGCAATGGAAAAATTTTACCAATTATTGATTTGGGTTCTAGTATTAATTTTGAGTTAACAGGAAGAGAAAATATTTTTTTATCCGGTTCGATTATTGGTTTATCAAAAAAAGAAATCAAATCTAAATATTCTGAAATAATACGCTTTTCTGGTCTGAAAAAATTTATTGATGTTAAAACCAAACATTATTCTTCTGGAATGAAACTTCGTTTAATTTTTTCAATTTATCTTTTAACAAATACAGATATTTTATTATTAGATGAAGTTTTTGGTATTGGAGATATTAGATTTCAAAAAAAATGTTTAAAAAAAATGCAAGATTTAGTATCTGAGAAAAAAACTTTTTTTTTGGTCTCGCAAAGTATAAATTTAATTAGAAATTTTTGTGATAAAGTAATTTTTCTAGACAAAGGAAAAATTGTTTACTTTGGAGATTCATATGTGGCCACAAAGAAATATGAAAATTTAGATATGACTTCCGTAGAAACTGATTATAATGAGTTTGGATCGAAGGAAATAGAAATAACTGATGTAAAACTATTAAATTCTGAAAAAAAAGAAACTACTTTTTTTAATAAAGGAGAGAAGATGATTATTGAAATATATTATGATAATCATAAAAATATTAAAA
This sequence comes from Candidatus Woesearchaeota archaeon, assembly GCA_937912225.1. GTDB lineage: Archaea > Nanobdellota > Nanobdellia > Woesearchaeales > JAHIUF01. The sequence continues at coordinate 6,550 of CALDOJ010000001.1, forward strand.
ATCCGATGTTTGGTTTAGCGATTTTTTCAAACAATGTATTATTAATCGGACCTAACACTTCTGAAGCAAATGTTCTTCCTTTTAATTTAAAAAAGAAAGGTGTTGTTTCTTTTGAAATAAAACAGATTCCATTCCAAATAAAAAAATGCTCTTTAACAGTAGCAATTCACAGTTATCATGGAGATATTTTATATCATCGAAAAGAACGATGTAAAATCATTAATATAAAACAAAATAACAAACAATATCCTTTCTTTAAAACAGAATATAATTGGTCTTTCAGATAAAAAAATGTTTAAAAAAAAAATTTACACGAATCAAGATAATCATTTAACTCTTGAAATTAGTGCTAAATGTAACTTATATTGTAGTATGTGTTCTTTAGAAAAACATCATCATAATAAAGGTTTCATGTCAAAGAATACTTTCAACAAAATTCTTCCTTATATAAAACAATTTAATATTGTTGATTTCGGTTTTACAGGCGAACCTTTTTTGAATAAAAACCTCATTTATTTTTTGAAAAAAATAAAAAAAATTAATCCAAATATATATTTGCAAATTATCACTAACGGAACATTATTATCTGATAAGATTATGAAAGATTTAATTAAATTTGGTCTTGATGAAATAATGTTTTCTATTGATGGAGCCTCAAAACAAATTTATGAACATATAAGAATTGGTTCTGATTTTAATAAAGTTATAAATAATATTAAAAAATTAAACTCTGATTTTATATATTTCAACAATCATCACCCATATATAGAGTCTTATGCGAAGAAACAGAACTTTAACTATGTCAAAAATTATAGAACATACTCCTCTGGTGTTATATCTGAGAGAACTAAAACTGTTGAGATTTGTATGACTAAGTTTATACA
>CALDOJ010000002.1 GCA_937912225.1 Candidatus Woesearchaeota archaeon
ATTAATTTTTTTTTTAATTAGTTTTATATAATTCTTTTTTATTTCTAATTTTTATGCATTACAAAAATTTATATTTATTAGGAACATCTCATATTTCAAAAGATTCTATTAAAGAAATAAATGATATTTTTGAAAATCAAAAACCAGATATAGTGGCAGTAGAACTTGACAAACAAAGATATTTAGCATTATCTTCTAATCAAAAACCTTCTTTAGGTCTTGAAAACATTTTCAAAATAGGATTAAAAGGATATTTATTTATGGTAATTGGTCATTACGTTCAGCAAAAATTAGGTCATATAGTAAAAGTTAAACCAGGATCAGATATGATTGAAGCAGTAAAACTTGCTAAAAAAAATAAAGTTACATTAGAATTAATTGATCAAGATATAAATATAACATTAAAAAAATTTTCAAAATATTTTTCATGGAAAGAAAAGTTTACTTTATTAAAAGATATTTTTCAAGCTTTTTTCTTTAAAAAAACAGTTCAATTTGATATTTCAAAAGTGCCTGAAAAAAAAATAATTACAAAAATGATTGATGAATTAAAAATAAAATATCCTAACATATATTTTGTTTTAATTGAAGACAGAAATAATTTTATGGCAAAAAAATTGTTTAAAATTATGAGGTTTAATCCTTCTAAAAAAATATTTTGTGTTGTTGGAGCAGGACATGAAGAAGGAATGATTAAAAAAATAAAAGAATTATATTCATCAAATATTTCTTTTCATCCTGATTCTTAAAAAAACAACCTATAAAAATCAAAAAGTATTAAAATAACTAAATCATATATTAATAATGCGAGTTTTATTTCCTCATTTAAAAACCTATTTTTCTTTTTCTAAAAAAGAGAATTTACATATTTGGGTTTCTGCAATCATATTTGCATTTATATTAAATTTTAGAAAATGGGGTGAAGGAACTTTTGATTTATCTCAAGGTATTTCAAATTTAATCTTTGCTTTTATTGTTGTTGTAATTGGTATGTATTTTCACATATCTATTCAAAAAATAATTGCAGTTTATTTAGGTTATAAAGCAGAACATAGTTTTTGGCTTAATGGTTTATTACTTTGTTTAGTTATTGCTTTTATGTCTAATGGATTTATTCCTTTACTTTTTTTTGGAACAATTAAAGTTGAACATTTAGAAAAATTAAGATTAGGAAAATTTCGTTATGGATTAAATTATAGAGATTTAGCAGTTACTTCAGTAGCAGGACCTATTGCAAGTTTATTGTTAGTTTTAATAACTGCTTTTTTTTATTTACCAACAGAAGCACCAGCTTTATTAAGAATAATTAACATAAATCTTGCTCTTGCATTTTTTGCTTTACTTCCAATACCAACTGTTAAAGCAGCAAGATTAGGAGAAGGAGGAACAGCAGGATTTAATATTTTATATTATTCAAGAGCTCTTTATGTTTTTTGTTTAGCTTCAGTAATAGTTTATTATTTACTTATCACAATTGCAAAATTTTCTTCATTAATAGTCGCATTTATATTTGCAGGAATGTGTACTTATGTATTCATAAAAAGAATTGAAGAATAAAAAGAATTAAATAATTTAAAATTAAATAACTGTTAAAATGAATTTATCAGAAAAGTTTATAGAAACCATTTTCATCGGATTATTAATAATAGGTTTATTATTTTCTTTACTTATTCAATCAGCATTTATTCATTATATAGTCATATTTCTTTTTGGAGTTATTGTTATTTCATTTAATGCGGTTATTAAGAAAAGAGTTGGTCTTGCTTATGTAATTGTAATAGTTGGTTTTGTATTAGGTTTTCTAATCGGAACAATGAAAGCAAGTAGATTTTTTATTTTTATTTTATTCATTATTGGCTTAATTTTTGGATATTGGTTGAAAAAGAAACTTAATAAATATCTTTGAAAATTCTTTTTTTAGACGGCATTTAGACGGAAAATTGCGAAAAATTTATAAGGAAAAAGTCTTTTAATAGACTAAAAACACTTAATATTGTTTTTGAGAAATAAAATTTATAATCTCAAAGCAAATTAGGGGGTGAAATAAAATGGCAGAAAAAGTTGCAAAAGCAGGTGTAAGTAAAGAAGGTGGATATCTGTATTTCGTAGATAAACAAGGAGACGTTTCAAGAGCTGTTATGGCAAGAGGCGGCGGAAAGAAAGGTAAACAAAAAACTGAAAAAGTTGCTAAAGTAGGCGTTAAAAAAGAATCAGGATACCTTTACTTTGTAGATAAAGCAGGAGATGTTTCCAGAGCTAAAATGGCTCGAGGTAGGAAATAATTATTTCCTTTTTTTTATTTTTTTTTTTATTTAATTTTATTCTAATATAAACATATTTAAACAACATTCAAATTTCTTTTTTAATGTTTAAAGACTTTAAACCAAGAATATATCAACAAACAATTCTTTCAACTGCAGTTACTAAAAATACATTAGTTGTTTTACCTACAGGTCTTGGAAAAACATTTGTTGCATTACTTCTTGCTATGAACAGACTTGAAAATTATCCTAATTCAAAAGTATTAATTCTTGCACCAACAAGACCTCTTGTTGAACAACATCTAGAAACTTTTTTGAAACATACAACTTTAGATAAAGAAAAAATTATTCTATTTACTGGTTTTGTAAAACCTGAAAAAAGACTTGAATTATGGAAAGAAGCAAAAGTTATAATTAGTACTCCTCAAGCAGTTGAGAATGATATTATTTCTAATTCACATTTATTAAATGATATTTCTTTATTAGTTGTAGATGAAGCACATAGAGCTGTAAAAAATTATGCCTATGTTTTTATTGCAAAAAGATATATGGCAAAAGCCAATCATTCTAGAATTTTAGCTTTAACAGCTTCTCCTGGTTCTAATACTGAGAAAATAGAAGAAGTTTGTCAAAATCTTTCTATAGAAGGAATTGAAGTAAGATCTGATGATGATCCTGATGTTAAACCTTATGTTCAAGAAACAGATGTTAAATGGATAACCGTTCCTTTTCCTGAAGAATTTAAAGTTATAAAACATTTTTTAGAAGATTGTTATAATTCAAAATTAGCAGAAATTAGAAATTTTGGTTATTTATATGGATCAGCAAGTAATTATACAAGAACAACTCTTCTTGCTTTACAAGCAAGTCTTCATTCAAAAATTGCTAGTGGAGAAAAAGATTATTCTATTTTAAAATCAATTAGTTTATTAGCAGAAGCTATGAAAGTTCAGCATGGTTTAGAACTTTTAGAAACTCAAGGTTTAACATCTCTTTCTAAATATCTTGAAAAAATTGTTGAACAGTCTAAAACAACTTCTGTTAAAGCTGTGAAAAATCTTGTTAATGATCTTAATTTTAAGTCAGCTATTGTTCAAACAAATAATTTACTTGATGAAAATGTTGAACATCCAAAACTTAAAGCATTGAATAATCTTTTAGAAAAAGAAGTTTCTGAAAATAAAGATGTTAAAATAATTATTTTTGTTCAATATAGAACCAGTATCATAAAAATAAATCAATTAATTGAAGGTTTAGGAATTAAAAGCAATATTTTTATGGGTCAAGCAAAAAAAGAGAATACTGGTATATCTCAAAAAGAACAAAAAGAAATTCTTGATAGATTTAGAAATGGTGATTTTAATTGTTTAATAAGTACTTCTGTAGGTGAAGAAGGTTTAGATATTCCTCAAGTTGATTTAGTTATTTTTTATGAACCTACTTCTTCAGCAGTAAGACATATTCAACGTAGAGGTCGTACTGGTAGACAAGAGAAAGGCAGAGTTGTTGTTCTTGTTACAGAAAAAACAAGAGATGAAGCAAGTAGATGGTCTGCTTTTCATAAAGAAAAGAAAATGCATCGTGTTCTTAATACTTTAAAAAATAAGTTTTCAGGTTTTATTAAACCAGATAAAAAACTAACTAGTTTTATCCAAAATCCAAAAATTGAACTTAAAATAGTTGCTGATCATCGAGAAAAAGCATCAGGAATAATTAAACATTTAATTGATGAAGGAGTCAAAATTCAACTTCAAAAATTAGACATTGGTGATTATCTTTTAAGCGAAGATGTAGTTGTTGAATATAAAACTAAAGCAGATTTTGTTAATTCTATAATTGATGGTCGACTTTTAAGTCAGATTAGAGAATTGAAAAAATATTCAAAACCTCTTTTAATAATTGAAGGTGAAGAAGACATTTATAGTCAAAGAAATATTCATCCAAATGCAATAAGAGGTATGCTTTCTACAATTGCTCTTGATTATAGAATTCCAATAATTTTTACTAAGAATTTTCAAGATACTGCAGGACTTTTTTTAACAATACTTAAACGTGAACAGGATCCTGAAAAAAAAGATTTTCAAATGCACACTTTTAAACCAACAACTTTGAAAGAACAACAAGAATTTATTATTAGTTCATTACCAGGTGTAGGTTCTACTCTCGCAAAGCCTTTATTAAAAAAGTTTAAGTCAGTAAAAAAAGTAATTAATGCTTCTGAAGATAATTTAAAAAAAATTAATCTTATTGGAGATAAAAAAGCTCAAAAGATTCGAGAAGTTCTTGATTCAGAATATGAGGATAGTTAGTATACAAGAAGTGTTTCTGTATCAGTTATTCCTTCTACGATAAAAATTTTATTTTGAATGAATTTTTTTAGTTCGTCTTGATTTTCAACAACTATTTTTATAATTATATCAAATCTACCATATACTTCATCAATTTGTTCAATTTCTTCACATTTATTTAGTTTAGAACTAACAAGTTTTAGTTTTCCATGCTCTGTTTGAATTAACATATATGCAACTTCCATAATATTCTAAAAAACAACCCACCATTTAAATCTTTTGGAATGTTAAATAATATAAATAAACATATAAACGTTCAAATCTTTTCTTTTTTTATGCATATAAGTAAGTCTTTAAGTTTCTATAAGAGAGAAGATGTAAAAGAAGCATTAGTAGAATTTGCTACTAATAAAGAAGTAGCTGTTAATTATGATAATAAACGGTTTGGTAAAAGACCAGATAGTTTACAATACCCTAATGACGTGTTAGAACATGCAAAAAAAGGAGTAACATCATTTCATTGTTCTGAAGAAATTTGGAATAATCCTTTACAATTGGGAAGAGAAATGAAAAAAGAAGATGTTCTTGAACTTAGAAAAGGTTGGGATTTAGTTCTTGATATTGATTGTCATTTTTTTGAATATTCTAAGATTGCAGCTTATTATTCTATTGAAGCTCTTAAACATCATGGAATTAAAGCAATTACTTGTAAATATTCAGGAAATAAAGGTTTTCATATAGCAGTTCCTTTTGAAGCATTCCCAGATAGTGTTAATAATGTTCCTATAAAAGAAATGTTTCCAGAAGCTCCAAGGCGCATAGCAGCTTATATTAAATTTTTAATTAAAGGTCCTGTTAGTAAAGCAATTTTGAAATTTGAAAAAGGTGATTTTAATAATGTAATTAAAAAAACAGGAAAAGAAGGTCCAGAAATAACAAGATTTGAACAAACTTCTATAGGAGAAAATATTCCTATGCTTAATGCAGAACCTTTTTTAGATATTGATACTATTTTAATTTCATCAAGACACCTTTATAGAATGCCTTATTCTTTTCATGAAAAATCAGAGTTAGTTTCAATACCTATTGATATTAATGGAGTTCTTAAATTTAAAAAAGAAGAAGCAAAACCAGAAAATATTCAAATAAAAGAAAAATTTCTTGATCGGAATGTAGAATTTGGAGAAGCTACAAAATTACTTGTTCAAGCATTTGACTTTGAAGTTGAAGAAATAAAAATAGAAGCTCCAAAAGAAGAAAGAAGCTTTGAAGAATTAACAGAAGCAATTCCTGAGCAATTCTTTCCTCCATGTGTAAAAAAAGTTTTTGAAGGGTTAGAAGATGGAAGAAAAAGAGCTATTTTTATGCTTTCGAATTTTTTATTAAGTGCGGGTTGGAATCATGAACAAGTAGAAGATAGATTAAAAAAATGGAATAAGAAAAATCCAGAAGCATTAAGAGAAGTATATATTAAAGGACAGCTCAGATATAGAAAACTGCAAAAAGAGAAAGTTTTACCTCCAAATTGCAATAATCATTCTTATTATAAAGATTTAAATATTTGTTTTCCAGACCCATTATGTAGAAAAATTAGAAATCCTATTCAATATTCAAAAATTAAAGCACAAAATATGAATAAACCTAAAAGAAGAACCAGAACTAAGAAGTAGTAATTCTAAACACAAGCTTTATAAACAAATCCTTTTTCTGAACATCGTTTGAGGTTGATTACAATCTTGAATTGTACACAAAGCCTGAAAAAAAGCCTTTTTCAGTACATTGATGAAATGTTTCTACAAAAGGTTTTCAAATAGGTTTTTTATAACAAAATAATAAATTACCAATAACTAAATAAAATGCCACACACAAAAATGCCAAGGAGCGGAAGTTTACAGTTCGCACCTAGAGTGAAAGCTAAAAAACAATATGCAAAAGTAGGTGCTTGGGCAAAAGTAAAAGAACCATTACCTTTAGCATTTGGAGCATATAAAGTAGGTATGGGTCATATTATAGGTATTGATACAAGAAAAACTTCTACTACAAGTGGCGAGGAACTTAGCATTCCTGTGACAATTCTTGAGTGTCCTCCACTAAAGATTTCTTCAGCAAGGTTCTACCAAAAAAAAGGTTATGGCTTTGAAGTTGAAAAAGAAATCTTCTTTAAAGCCGAAAAAGAACTCGCAAGAAAAATTAAAACTAAAGTTAATTCTAAAGATTTAGAATCAATTAATGCAGATGATTATGCTCGAATTTCAGTTCTATTTTATACTCAACCCAAATTAACAGGTATGAGTAGAAAAAAACCAGAAGTGTTTGAAGTTGAACTTGGTGGAAATAACCAAGAAAAATTAGCCTATATTAAAGAACATTCTGATAAAGAAATAACATTAAGTTCGTTATTTCAAGAAAATAATCTTGTAGATATTCATGCTATAACTAAAGGAAAAGGAACTCAAGGTCCAGTAAAAAGATTTGGAATTGGGTTAAAAGCTGCAAAATCTGAAAAAGGACGAAGAGCACCAGGTTCATTAGGTGGATGGAAAGGCCAACAACACTGGCAATGGAAAGTTTCTCATGCAGGACAAATGGGATATCACCAAAGAACTGAATATAATAAACAAATTCTAAAAATTTCATCAAATGTTGAAGAATTACCAATGAAAGATTTTCATAAATATGGACATATAAAATCATCATACTTATTTATTAAAGGTTCAGTTGCAGGACCTAAAAAAAGATTAATTATACTAACAAAAGCAATTAGAGTTAAAAAAGAATCAAGTCTTCCAACAATTGAGAAGATTATACTAAGATGAAACAAACAAAAAATACTTTTTTGATGTTCCAAAAGTTTACTGAGGTGAAATTTTGAAACTAAAGCTATTAAATTTATCAAAAACTGAAGAGAAAACAGTAGAGTTACCAGAACAATTCTACGAACCTGTAAGACTTGATTTAATTAAAAGAGCAGTTTTAGCAATTCAATCTAATAATAGACAATCATATGGAGCAACTCCAAGAGCAGGATTAAGAGCGTCAGGAGAATTATCAAGAAGAAGAAAAAAATACCGAGGATCATATGGTTTAGGAATATCAAGAGTTCCAAGAAAAATTATGTCTAGAAGAGGAACTAGGTTTAATTGGGTTGGAGCAGTTATGCCAGGAACTGTTGGTGGACGAAGAGCTCATCCTCCAAAATCAAGTAAAATAGTAGAACAAAAAATTAATATTAAAGAAAGAAGAAAAGCAATTAGATCAGCAATTGCAGCTTCAATCAAACCAGAATTAGCAACAGAAAGAGGTCATAAAGTTCCAGCTAATTATCCTTTTTTAATCACTAGTAAACTAGAAGATGTAAAAACAACTAAAGAACTAAAACAACTTCTTGAAAAATTTGGTTTAGAAGAAGAATTAGAAAGAACTAGTGAAAGAACAACCTCAACTGGAAGAGCTAGACGAAGAGGAAGAAAATATCATACTAAATCAGGACCTTTATTAGTTGTTTCAAAAGAATGTGCTGTTGAAAAAGCTGCAGCAAACCTTTTAGGAGTAGAAGTATGTCAAGTTAAAAATTTAAACGCAGAAATACTTGCTCCAGGAACAGTTCCAGGAAGAGTTACTATATATACAGACTTAGCAATCAAAGAATTAACTGATAAAAAATTATTCACAAAAGACTTTAAAGGAGAAAAAGTTGAAAAGAAAACCTTAGAAGTAAAAGTTAAACTAATTCCTAAAGTTAAAAAAATAACTAAAGCAAAATCAACAAAGCCTAAAGCAACTACAAAAAAAGCTCCGGCTAAGAAAAAATGAACATAATAAAATATCCATTATCAACAGAAAAAGGAATAAGACTTATGGAGTCAGAAAACAAACTATTATTTGTGGTAGATAGAAAAGCAAACAAACCAGAAATAAAAGCCGCTATTGAAAAAATGTTTAATGTAAAAATTACAAACGTTAACACTTTAATTGATCCATCAGGAAAGAAAAGAGCTTATGTAACTTTTTCAGAAGAAACACCCGCAATTGATGTTGCAACAAAATTAGGTATGATGTGATTATAAAATGGGAAAAAACTTAACACAACAAAAACGAGGAAAAGGAAGCCCAACTTATACAGTTCCTAGTTTCAGATTTAAAGGAAAAACTCAAAATCATAATAAAGGAGCAGCTAAAGTTTTAGATATTGTTAATGATCAAGGACATTCAGCTCCATTACTAGAAGTAGAATATGAAGATAAAACAAAAGGATTAATTGTTGCACCAGAAGGAATAAAAGTTAATGATATTTTAGTTCAAGGAGAAAAAGCAGATATTAAAACAGGAAACTCATTGTTTTTGAAAGATATTCCAGAAGGAATTCAAATTTTTAACATTGAATTAAAACCTGGTGATGGTGGAAAATTTGTAAAAGCATCAGGAATGACAGCTAGAATAGTATCAAAATCAAAATCAAAAATTACAATTCAATTACCATCAAAAAAACAAAAAGAATTTCATCCTGATTGCAAAGCAACAATTGGTATTGTAGCAGGATCAGGAAGACCTGAAAAACCGTACTTGAAAGCAGGAATAAAATTCAAAGTTATGAAAGCCAGAAATAAATATTGGCCATCAGTTTCAGGAACATCCATGAATTCAGTCGATCATCCATTTGGAGGAAGTAAATCTTCACATAAAGGAAGACCTAAGAATGCACCTAAGAACGCACCTCCAGGAAGAAAAGTAGGTTCAATCAGACCTAGACAAACAGGAAGAAATAAAGGAAAAAGGAAGTGATTTAATTGCCAAAAGAATTTTTATACCGAGGAAAAACAACCGCAGAACTTAAAGAATTAAGTCTAAATGAGTTTGCAGAACTACTTCCAGCAAGGCAAAGAAGGAAAATCAAAAGAGAATTTTCAGAAGAAGAAAAGAAACTCATTGCAAAGCTTGAAAAGAAAGACAATGTTAAAACACATTTAAGGGATATGATAGTATTACCTCAAATGGTTGGAAAAACAGTTAAAATTCATACAGGAAAAGAATTTCATATAGTAACAATCCAAGAAGAATCAGTAGGACATTATTTTGGAGAATTAGCACTTACAAGAAAAAGAACAACACATAGTGCTCCAGGAGTAGGAGCGACAAGATCAAGTTCAAGTGTTTCAGTAAGATAAAAATAAAGACAAATATAAAATGGTAGGATACAGATATTCATTTACAAAGATGGAAGAGAACATGGCTAGAGCTGTTGGTACAGATTTAGATTTATCAACTAAAAAAGCCATAGAGATTTGTAACTTTTTAAGATTTAAAAAATTAGATAAAGCAATTAAAATTTTAGAAGGAGTAATTGCAGAAAAGGAATTCATACCATTCAAAAGATTTACAGAAGGAGCAGGACATCAACGAGGAATAGGAGCTGCAAAAAAACCAGTGAGTGCATCAAAACAAATCATTAAAATCTTAAAATCAGTTGAAAGTAATGCTAGAGATAAATCATTAGCAAAAGATTTGAAAATAATCCATTTATCAGCACAAAAAGCTTCACAACCATATCATTATGGAAGAAAAAGAAGAATCAAAATGAAAAGAACACATATTGAAATTGTTGTTCAAGAAGCTAAAAAGAAAAAAGTGCAAGCTCCTGTAGAAGCTAAAAAAGAATCAAAATCAGAAACTAAAGTTGAAACTAAACCAAAAGAATCACTAATTGAATCAAAACCTGAAGTTAAGGTTGAAACAAAAGAAAAACAATTAACACCAGAGAATATTGCATCTGCAACTATTGCCTCTGAAGAAAAAGTTACTGAGGTAAAAGAATGATTGAGCGAAAAATCATAGCAGATAAAGTTAAAGAATTTCAAATTAAAGAGTTTGTAGCAAATCAATTAGGAAAAGTTGGTTTAAGTGATGTTAAATTACAAAAAACTCCTTTAGGTGAAAAAATAATTATTGCAGCTTCAAGACCAGGATTAGTTGTAGGAAGAGCAGGAGCAAATATTACAAAATTAACAAAAGAATTGAAAAAAAACTTTTCTTTAGAAAATCCTCAAATTGAAATTGAAGAAGTTCAACAGACAGATATTGATTCAAATATCATAGCAGAAATGATTGCAGGATCATTAGAAAGATTTGGGTCGGCTAGATTTAAAGGAATTGGACATAAAGCTATGAGTAATGTAATGAATGCAAAAGCATTAGGTGTAGAAATATTAATTTCAGGAAAAATTCCTAGTTCAAGAGCAAAAACTTGGAGATTCTACCAAGGTTATTTAAAGAAATGTGGAGACATCTCAATTTCAGGTGTTGATAAAGCTTATGCAAGTGCAAAGTTAAAAACAGGAATTGTAGGAATAAAAGTAAGCATTATGCCTTCACACATAAAATTACCAGATAATATTCAATTAAGATCAAAAATCCAAGAAGTTATTGAAGAAGTTAAGGATACAGAAGCAAAAGAAATTAAAGAAGAAATTAAGACAGAAGTTAAATCAGAATCAACTTCAAAAAAAGAAGTTAAAGTTGAAGAAACTAAAGTTGAAGAAACAGAAGTAAAAACTCCTGAACTGTCAGAAACAAAATCTTCTGATCATGATCAGAAATCAAAGATTTCAGACACTCAAGTAAAGTCTGAAGAATCAGAAACTAAAGTCGAAGTTAAAAAAGAAAATGTAAAAGCAGAAGCAACAAACGCTCCAGCTAAGAAAAAATGAAATTCAAAGAATTAAAAGCAATGAATAAAGAGAATTTAGAAAAGAAACAATTAGAAGTTGAAATGGAATTAATAAAACTAAACTCTCAAGTTGCGACTGGAACAACTTTAAAAAATCCTAGTCAATTAAAACAACTAAAGAAAATATTAGCAAAAATAAAAACGATACATAATCAAAATGAGTGATATATGCAATACTTGCGGATTACCAAATGAACTTTGCGTTTGTGAGACAATCGCAAAGGAAAGTCAGAAGATAGTAGTAAAAATTATCAAAAAGAAATTCGGAAAAAAATATACTTACATTGACGGATTAAACAGTACCGAAATTGATATGAAAGATCTGACCAAAAAACTAAAAAGTAAATTTGCTTGCGGAGGAACTTCAAAAGAAGGATATGTTGAACTTCAAGGAGACCACCTAAGACTAATAAAAGATGAATTGATAAATTTAGGATTTTCATCGGACACAATACAAGTTAAAAAATAATAAAAAAGCAATGAGGAAATTCAAACAAGAATATATAGGCTTGGAAACAGAAATTGTTGAAAGCAAAAATCCAGAATTTAAAACAATCAAAGGAAAAATTATTGACGAAACAAAAAATACATTCAAAATAAAAACAAAAGACAAAATAATAACAATCATAAAATCAATATCAATATTCAAAATCAATGATCAAATAATAAACGGAGAAAAAATCACAAAAAAACCCGAAGATCGAATAAAAGGAAAATACTAAAAATGACAAACGAAAAAGAACAAACAAAAGATTGTGGAGATAAGAATTGTCCAAATCACGGAACAGTAAGTGTAAGAGGAAGAAGTTTTACAGGAACTGTAATAAGTGATAAAATGAATAAAACAGTTACTATAGAATGGGCAAGAAAAAGATTAATCCCAAAATATGAACGATTCGAAAAAAGAAGATCAAGAATAAAAGCTCATAATCCAGATTGTATCAAAGCTAAAGTAGGAGATACAGTTTTAGTAAAAGAAACAAGACCATTATCAAAAACAAAAAATTTTGTAATATTAGAAATAAAAAATGAAAGCAATTAAATCAACTATAGTCAAAAGTTTGAATACAGGTTCAATGGTAGATACTTGTGATAATTCAGGCGCTAAAATAATCAAAGTAATTAGTGTTAAAAGACATAAAACTGTTAAAGGAAGATTACCTGCAGCAGGAGTTGGAGATTTAATATTAGCAGCTGTAAAAAAAGGAAGACCTGATATGAGAAAACAAGTTGTTTTTGCAGTAATTGTAAGACAAAGAAAAGAATACAGAAGACCTGACGGAACAAGAATTAAATTTGAAGATAATGCAGCAGTTGTATTAAAAGATGATAAAGGAAATCCAAAAGGAACAATTTTCAAAGGACCAATCGCAAAAGAAGCATGTGAAAAATGGCCAGGAATTGCTAAAATAGCAAGCATAATAGTATAAATAAATAATAATCAATAAAAAAATGAAGACAAAATTTTCAAAAACTTGGAACAAAAGCGTACAACCTAGAAAGCAAAGGAAGTATCGAGCAAATGCACCACTTCACTTAAAAGGTAAATTCCTAAACTCACATTTAAGCCAAGAATTAATCAAAAAATATGGTAAAAGAAGCTTAAGAGTGAGAGTTGGAGATAAAGTAAAAGTTTCAAGAGGAAAACATAAAGGAAGAGAAGAGAAAGTTGAAAGAATCAATGTTAAAAGAATAAAAGTATACATTGCTAAAGTCGAATTTACTAAAAAAGACGGATCAAAAACAACTGCTCCAATTAATCCTTCAAACTTAATAATTACAGAGTTAAATACTGAAGATAAAAAAAGAATGCAAAAATTAGAATTAAAACAGGAGAAATAAAATGGTTAAAAATCACTTAAAAGCAACAAAGGCTCCAATAACTTGGACTTTAAAGAGAAAAAACGTGAAGTTTGTAATAAGACCTCTTCCAGGAAAACAAATGAAGTTTTCAATGCCTATCGCATTAGTTTTCAAGAATTTACTAAACAAAGTAACAACTACAAAAGAAGTCAAATACATATTAAATAATCAAGAAGTATTAGTTGATGGAAAAAGAAAATATGATGTTAAAGATGTAGTAGGGTTATTTGATGTTTTATCATTAAAAAAATCAAAAGAAAATTTTAGAATTTTACTTAATGAACACGGAAAATTAATAGCTGTTTCAATTGATAATAAAGAAGCAGGAATTAAACTTCAAAGAGTAGAAGATAAAACTATCATGAAAAAAGGATTAGTTCAACTGAACTTATCAGACGGATCAAATCTGTTAGTTAAAAAAGATACTTTCAACACAAAAGACACAATAGTTATTGATTTAGAAAAGAAAGAAGTTAAAGAAACAATTCCTTTAGAAAAAGGATCAACAGTTATGTTATTAAAAGGAAAATTCATAGGTCAAATAGCTAAAGTTATTGATATTAAAGAAAAAATAATGATTTTAGAATCAAATAAAATTCAATTTGAAACAAAAAAACAATATGCATTTGCAATTGGAAAAGATAAACCAATAATTAAGATAAAATGAATGAAATGAGAGAAATAAGGATAGAGAAACTAACTCTTAATGTAGGAGCTGGAAAAGATCAAGATAGATTAAAAAAATCTATGATGCTTCTAAAAAATATTTCAGGTATTCAACCAGTTAAAACAGTAACTCAAAAAAGAATTGCTGGGTGGGGATTAAGACCAGGATTACCAATTGGATGTAAAATTACAATTAGAAAAAAACAAGCAACTGAATTACTTGGAAGATTAGTAAAAGCAAAAGGAAACAAGTTAAAAACTAGTTGTCTTGATGATTCAGGAAACATTTCATTCGGAATTAATGAATATATTGATGTTCCAGATGTAAAATATGATCCTGAAATTGGGATGGCAGGGTTTCAAGTATCAGTAACACTTGAAAGACCAGGATTTAGAGTAAAAAGAAGAAAAATTATGAAAAGAAAAATTCACAAAAATCATAAAATTACAAAAAAAGATACTACTGAATACTTAGAAAAACAGTTTAATGTTAAAGTTGGTGAAAAAGAATGACGGCAGCAGATCATAAAAAAACATTAGTACAAATTAAAAAGAAACCTGCAATATATAAGAAATTTTTGAAGCATAACGTGCCTAAAAAAAGATCAACAGGAAAAAATCTTAGAAAATGTAAACGATGTGGACGATTAGGAGCTCACATTAGTAAATATGGTTTAGGAATTTGTAGACAATGCTTTAGAGAAGCAGCAGTAAAATTAGGATTCAAAAAATACAATTAAAGGTGAAAAAATGAGCTTAAACGATCCACTATCAAATGTTTTGTCACATATACAAAACAGTGAACAATTAGGAAGAAAAGAAGTAGTTACAAAAAACACTTCAAATGTAATTAAAAAAGTTTTAGAAATAATGCAAGATAAAGGGTATATTGGAAGCTTTGAAGAAATTGAAGATACTAAAGGTAACTTGTTAAAAATAAATTTATTAGGAAGAATAAACAAAACAGGTGTTATAAAACCTAGATTTCAAATTAAAAAAACAGAAATAGAAAAATTTGAAAAAAGATATTTACCTGCAAAAAACTTTGGAATCATAATCCTATCAACAAATAAAGGAATAATAATCCATAATGAAGCAAAAGAGAAAGGAATAGGAGGAAAATTACTTAGTTTTTGTTACTAAAATGAAATTGGATAAATTAGAAGAAGTGGTTGAAATCCCAGAAGGTTGCACTCTTACGTTAGAAAACGGAGTTTTTAATGTTAAAGGAGAGAAAGGCGAAGTTTCAAAAAAAATGTTTAGTCCAAGAATAATTATTACTCAAGAAAACAATCTTGTTAAGTTTTTTTCAAAAAAAGCAAGTCAAAACGAAAAGAAATTAATAAACACTTTCAAAGCTCATCTAAATAATCTTTTTAGAGGAGTACAAGAAGGATTTTTATACAAATTAAAAATATGTTCAGGTCACTTTCCAATGACAGTTGCAATAAATGGAGAAGTTTTTGAAATAAAAAATTTTATTGGAGAAAAAGTACCAAGAAGAGTAAAAATTATGCCAAACACAACTGTTAAAATTGATGGAACAGAAGTTGTTGTCGAAGCTCTTAACAGAGAAGATGCAGGACAAATGGCGGCAAAAATAGAACAGTTAACAAAAAGACCAGGATTTGACAAAAGAATTTTCCAAGACGGAATATATATTACAGAAAAACCAAGTAACAAATAAAATGGCTAATCAAAAAATGTTAGAATTGAGAGATCAAATTAGAAAGAAGAGACCTAAGTTTCAAAAATCAGATGCTCATAAAAAAGTAAGAGTATCATTTAAGTATAAGAAACCTAGAGGACTTCAAAATAAAGTTCGACTTAACAAAAGAGGATATAGAATTAAAGTTAAAAAAGGATTTAGATCACCTAAAGAAGTTCGAAATCTTGATAGATCAGGATTAATTTCTGTATTAGTATCAAGAATTCAAGAATTATCAACTTTAGATAAAAAAACTTCAGGAATAATTATTTCAGGAAGAGTAGGAGATAAAAATAGACTATTAATTATTGAAGAAGCAAATAAATTAGGTTTATCAATATTAAATCTTGATGCTGAGAAAAAATCAAAAGAAATCAAGGAATCATTAGAAAAAAGAAGAGCTAAGAAAAAGAAAGCTGAAGAAGAACAAAAAGCTAAAAAGAAAGCTGAAGAAGCAGAAAAGAAAAAATCAATTGATCAAAAAGTCAAAAAAGAAGAAAAAGAACAAGCTGAAACTGACGAAGAAAAAAAGAAACAAGAAAAAAAGGAGAAGGATAAAATCCTAACAACAAAACAATAAAATGAAACTTAACGTTCAAAAAAGACTAGCTGCAACGGTGTTAAAAGTCTCAAAACATAAGGTCAAATTTGACCAAGAGAGACTTGAAGATATCAAAGAAGCAATTACTAAAACAGATATTAGAGGATTAGTTTCTGAAGGAGCTGTTAGAAAACTACCAAAAAAAGGAGTTTCAAGAGTAAGAGCAAGAAAAATAGCTAATCAAAGAAAAAAAGGATTAAGAAAAGGACCTTCAACTAGAAAAGGAAAAAAAACAGCTAGACTTAGTGGAAAAGATGCATGGATGTTAAAAGTTAGAACACAAAGAAAATTCCTTAAAGAACTTAAAGAAAATAAAATAATTGCACCAAAAACTTATACTAATTTATATTTAAAAATAAAAGGAAATTTTTTCAGAAGTAAAAGACACATTAAATTATATATAGCAGAACATAATTTGGTTGAGAAAAAATGAGTATAAAAAAAATAAGAACTCAATATAAGAGAAAAAGAGAAGGTAAAACTAACTATAAGAAGAGATTAAAGCTTCTTCAAAGTAGAACAACAAGATTGGTAATTAGAAAATCAAACAAACATATAATTGCACAATTAACAAATTATTATCCAGATGGAGACAAAGTAGTAGTTGGAGTAAATTCAAAAGAACTTGAAAAAATAGGTTGGAAACATTCAGGAAAAAACACTCCTGCAGCTTATTTAACAGGTTTATTACTTGGGAAAAAAGCATTAGCAGCTAAAGTTAAAGAAGCAATTCTTGACTTAGGTCTTCAAACGTCAATTAAAAAATCAAAAGTTTATGCTACATTAAAAGGAACAAGTGATATGGGCTTAAATATTCATATGGGAGAAGATATTGTCCCTGATCAAGATAGAATTGAAGGAAAACATATTGATTCAAAAACAATTACAAAAGACTTTGAAGCAGTAAAAAATAAGATAATGAAATAAAATGGCTTACGAAATAAAAACTGAAATTTGGAAACCAAAAACTGATATTGGACAGAAAGTAATGGATAAAGAGATTAAAGATATCGATGAAATAATCAATTCAGGAAAAACAATTTTAGAACCACAAATAGTTGATACATTATTAGAAGTAGAATCAGAATTACTATTAATAGGACAATCAAAAGGAAAGTTTGGTGGAGGACAAAGAAGAGTCTTTAGACAAACTCAAAAGAAAACAAGAGAAGGTAATAAACCTAGTTTTACTACAATGGTTGTTGTAGGAGATAAAAATGGACATATAGGAATGGGTTATGGAAAATCAAAAGAAACTGTTCCTGCAAGAGAAAAAGCAATTAGAAAAGCAAAATTAAACATATTTAAAATTAGAAGAGGATGCGGTTCATGGCAGTGTAGCTGTAAAGAACCACACTCAATACCTTTTTCAGTAGAAGGAAAATGTGGATCTGCAATAATTAGGTTATTCCCCGCACCAAAAGGTGTTGGTTTATGTGTAGAAAATGAATGTTCAAAAATTTTAACACTTGCAGGAGTAAAAGATGTATGGTCAAAAACTTTTGGTCAAACAAAAAATAAAATCAATTTAATAATGGCAATTGATGAAGCATTAAAAAAATTAATGTCTACGAAAATACAAGAAGAACATGTAGAACAATTATCAATTAAAGAAGGTTCAATTAAAGTTGATAAACAAGAAGAACCAATTGCTGAACCAGAAAAAGTTAAAAAAGAAGATAAAGAAGAAGTAAAAACAGCTCCTAAAAAAGAAACAAAATCAGAATCAAAACCAAAAGCTAAAAAAGAAGCACAAATCAGCAAAGCTGATAGTGCACGAAGAACTGAAAGTTCTAGTGCCCAGAAACAAGAAGTTTCTGATGCACCAGAAGCAAAGCTTCAGAGTGTAAAGAAAGATGGAAAAAATAAATAAAATTGAAACTAAGGCAAAACCTGTAGATATACCAAAAGGTAAAATTGCAGTTATACTAATTAGAGGATTAATTAATATGACAGGAAAAGTAGTTGACACTCTTTCAATGCTCAGATTAAGAAAAAAACATACTTGTGTCGTCTTAGAAAACAATCCTACAAATATAGGAATGCTTAAAAAAGTAAAAGATTATGTTACTTATGGAGAAATAGATGATGCAACTTTAAAAGAACTTGTTAGTAAAAGAGGAAAAGAAGATCCTAATAACAAAGGAAAAACAAAACCTTTTTTTGCATTACATCCGCCTGTTGGAGGATTTGAAAGAAAAGGAATAAAAAAAGCTTTTACTCAAAAAGGAGTTCTTGGTTATAGAGGAGCAAAAATTAACGATTTAATAAAAAAAATGTTGTGATAATAATGGTTGTAAATAAAAGAACAAAATTTTCAAGATATCGAGCTAGTCACACCCATGGTGGAGGCCACAAAAAGAAAAGAAGAGGAGCTGGAAACCGTGGTGGAAGAGGAAGAGCAGGATCTGGAAAAAGAGGAGATGCAAAAAAACCAAGTTACTGGAAAGAAGAGAAAGCAGGAAAAGGATTTGTATCTATGAAAAAAACTCATAAAACAATTAACATAGCAGATTTAAAGAAGTTATCAGGTGAAACTTTGAATTTAAAAGAATTAGGTTATGATAAACTCTTAGGAACAGGAAAACCAGATAAAAAATACCTAATTATAGTTGATTATGCTTCGAAAAAAACTATTGAAAAAATAAACCAAGTAGGTGGAGAAGTTTCAGGACTTAAAGAGAAAAAAGTAAAGACAAAAAAAGAAGTTAAACAAAAAAAAGTCCAAGAAGAAACTGAGTCTGAAGAAGTTAAAGAAGTAAAATCAGAACCTTCTCAATCTACAGAGAACTAAAATGTCATTTTTAGATACAATTCTGTACAATCTTCCTGAGGTTGCACACCCAAAACAGAAAAAACTTGCATTTAAAGAAAAACTTAAATGGACTCTTATAACTTTAATATTGTTCTTTGTTCTTGGATTAATACCTTTATATGGGTTAGGAGATAATGCATTACAACAATTCGAATTTTTATCTATAATATTAGGAGCTAGTTTTGGAAGTATTATAAGTTTAGGAATAGGACCAATAGTAACCGCGTCAATTGTATTACAATTATTAAATGGTTCAGGAATAGTAAAATTTGATTTACAAACACACGAAGGAAAACAAAGATTTCAAGGAATACAAAAAGTTTTAGCAGTAGTGTTTATTATTTTAGAAGCAGGAATTTATGTAGGAATGGGTGGATTATCACCTTCTGCAGGAATTTCTTCATTTGTACTTATATTTCAACTATTTTTAGGAGGAATATTAATCTTATTTATGGATGAAATAGTTAGTAAATGGGGTTTTGGTTCAGGAATCAGTTTATTTATTGCAGCAGGAGTATCACAAACAATCTTTGTAAGAATGTTTAATCCTTTACCAAGTCCAAGCAATCCAGAAATAGCAACAGGAGCAATACCTGCTTTTTTTCAATCATTAAGTGTAGGTGATCCGCTTACAGCAGCTCTTATGATTTCAATGGTTATAGCCACATTATTAGTTTTTTTAATAGCAGTTTATACACAAGCTATGAAAGTAGAAATACCTCTTAGTTTTGGAAGAGTAAGAGGTCACGGTGTAAGATGGCCACTAAACTTTTTTTACACAAGTAACATACCAGTTATTTTAACAGCAGCATTAGTTGCTAACGTACAATTATTTGCAAGACTTCTTTACAATTGGGGTTTTCCATTACTAGGAAGATTTTCAGGAAATACACCTGTTTCAGGATTAGCATCATGGTTATATAGTCCAAATATTATTGGACAAATAATCAAAGGCAATCTTACATTAGCAGCGATAGGACAAGCATCAGTTTATTTATTATTCTTTATGGGAGGATCAGTGTTATTTAGTTTTTTTTGGGTTCAAACAGCAGGATTAGATGCAAAGTCTCAAGCAAAACAAATGATGTCATCAGGATTACAAATTCCAGGTTTTAGAAAAGACCAGAGAGTTTTAGAAAGACTTCTAGAAAGGTATATTGGTCCATTAACAATAATGGGCGGTTTGGCAGTAGGAATGCTTGCAGCTTTAGCTGATTTAACAGGCGCAATAGGAAGTGGAACAGGAATTTTACTAACAGTTATGATTATATATAAACTATATGAAGAAATTGCTCAGCAACACATGATGGATATGAATCCGATGATGAGAAAATTCATGGGTAAATAATAGGTAATAAAAATGTTTGAAAATTTATTAAATCCAATATTTAATCCTTTACTTAAATTAGGTTATTTTTGGGCAATCATAATTTTGTCATTTCTAATAACTTTATTCATTACAGTAGTTTATAAATTTGCAACAGATCAAAATTTGATGAAAAAGTTAAAAGATGAGATGAAAGGTATGCAAAAAGAGATGAAATTGCTAAAAGATAATCCGCAAAAAGCAATGGCTCATCAAAAAAAAATCATGGAAAAAAACATGCAGTACATGAAGCATTCTTTTAAACCAACTCTTTATACTATGATTCCAATCATAATAATTTTTAGTTGGTTAAATGCTAATCTGGCTTTTCTTCCTTTAGAACCAGGACAAGAATTTGGTATTTCAGTTGATTTTAAACCAGGAACTTTTGGACAAGTAAGTCTTGATTCAATACCTGAATTAACTTTTTTAACATCACAAACTCAAGAAATAACAAGAGATCAAGCAGTTTGGAGAGTTCAAGGAGAAAAAGGAGAATACAAATTAGAAGTTACTTTTAATAATCAAAAACATGAAAAAATAATTATTATAACTGATGATAGAAATTATGAAAATCCTAAAGAACTAATAAAAGAATCAGATATTATTAGTATTAATATTGGTAATGAACCAGTCAAACCTCTAGGAAAAATAAGTTTACTAGGTTGGAAACCAGGATGGTTAGGAACTTATATTTTATTATCATTAATTTTTAGCTTCAGCCTGAGAAAGATTATGGGAATAAGCTAAACATTTATAAACAAACACTTTTTTTAAAATACTAAAAATGCCAGCAGGAAAACACAAATCAAGATCATTAAGAAGAGTACAGACTAAAATACCTAGTGGTAAAACTGTTCAGAGATATGAAAAGAGAAATCCATCAAAAGCTAAATGTGGCGAATGTGGAGCTGAACTAAGCGGTATTCCTAGAGGAAGGCCTCATGAAATGCAGAACATGGCTAAAACTAAAAAAAGGCCAGAGAGACCTTACGGCGGCTACTTATGCACACAATGTGCAAGAAAAAAAATAATTGCAGAACATAGAGTATAGATCTTAGGTGTATTGGCGACAAACACTATTCTTGAGATCGGAGGAAATAAAATGGTTTTTGAAGTAGGAAGAATATGTATAAAGACAGCAGGAAGAGATGCAGGACTAAAATGTGTTATAGTTGATGTATTAGATAATAATTTTGTTTTAATTGATGGACAAACAAGAAGAAGAAAATGTAATACTAATCATTTAGAAGCTTTAAGTGAAACAATTAAACTAAAGAAGAACGCACCTAGAAAAGATGTAGTTGCTGAATTCAAAAAATTAAAAATAGAATTAAAAGAAACTAAACCTAAAAAAGCAGGAGTTAAACCAGTAAGATTAAAAAAGAAAAAAGTAGCAGTTGTAAAAGAAACAACATCAGCTAAAACTCCTGAAAAGAAAGATTCTAAATTAGTAGAAAAAAAGGAAGTTTCTAAAAAACCTGTTAAAACAACACAAAAGAAAAAATAATTTTTATTTTTTTTAATTTATTTTTTTGCAGAATTTTCTTTCTTAGAAAATTTTTTTAATTCTTTTTTAGCTCTTTTTATTATATCTTCCCAATCTTTTTTATCATCTAATTGTTCTAGATCTTTATCAAAAGCACTTAAAAAATCCTTGTTAATATTTTTTTCTTTTATAATTTTAAGAATTTTTTTAACAGCATCTATTGGATCTTTTGCAGAAATAATCCTATTTGTTTTTCGCATATCTAAATGTGTACCTGCAATTTTTTCAGCCATACCACCGCTTGATTTAATAGCCACTGTAGGTGTTTCTCTAATATAGCCATAGGTAACCTCATTAAGAGTTCCTGCACCTCCATGTACAACTATAGCTCCATCACAAGAATTTACATTAATAGCATCACGACTCCAACCAATACCTGTTGCAATTGTAACATCAGAATATTTATTGACTTTTTTGATATTTTCCCAAGGTATAATTCCAACAGTTAATCCACCAAATTTCTTTGCACCTTTAAGAGCAGCTTCCATAACACCCATTCCACCACCAGTAATTGTTATACAATTTTCTTTTGCAAGTAATTCTCCTACTTCTTCAGCCATGTCATAAGCTTTTTTTGTACATATGGCTTTACTAGAGCCTAATACTGCAATTTGCAATTTTTTCATATATTACACCTCATTAAGTATGTCTGTAAGATTCAACTCAAATACACAAACAGGCATATTTAAGCCGAAATTTTCAAGAACAACAGGATTTATTTCTCCAATATAAGCAACTGCTTTTCCTTTTACATAAACTTTTCCTACTCTTCCTTTAATAAAAGAATCATGTTTTGTTTCTTTTATTTCATATTCTAAACCAAGATTATTCATCAAGAAATCAAGTGCTTGTTTTGCATGAGTAAAATCAGCTTTTTTATCAGCTTTAGCCCAAGCAATTCTAATCGGATTTTTAGTTTTAGTTTCTGCCTTTTCATCAAATAATACTACTTCTCCGATTTCAAATATTTGTTGAGGATATTCTTTATTAGTATTTTTACTTAAGAATTCCATTAAACAAGGAGTAATCCAATTTCTAAACACAGACCAATTTTTAGAAACAGGATTTTCAATTTCAACAACTTTTGCTTCTTTAAGATTCATATTTAAAATTAAATTTTCTTTATTGTTTAAAGTATATGATAGAATTTCTTGAGCTCCTAAACCAATTATAATGTTTGCTACTTCAGAACTAAAAGAATTAATTTTTAATATACTTTGTTCAGTAACCATGTAAGGAGTTTTGGGTTCAATATTGTTAAATCCATATCTAATAATGACGTCTTCGCAAACATCTGCAGGATGCATAATATCTTGTCTGTAAGCAGGATAATTTAATTCTAGAACACCTTTACTTTCTTTTTTTATAGAATAATTTGCTTCTTCTAATAATTTAATTATTTTTTTCTTTCCTAATTCTAAACCCATTCTACTTTCAATATATTCAAGTTTTATTTTAACAGTTTTAGGTTTAAGATCAGGAGTTACAATTGTTTTATCAGCATAAATAACTTCAACAGTTTCTAAGTCTCCGCCTCTATCAACAAGAGCTGTTACAATAACATTAAGAGCAGGTATAATATATTTAAATGCGAAACCACTACATTCAATAAAAATATCTCTTGTACTTTCAGTTACTTTACCTGTATGATTAGAGTTGATTATAGGAGGCATAGAAAGAACTTCTCCTACTGTATCTATAAAGATAGGATATTTATCACATCCTTCTAATAAATGTCCAAATTCAATACCTTTTGGATGAGATCTTAATATTCTTGCAAGATCCATTTCTTGTGAAAATTCAAGAGGAATAAACTTTAGTTCTTTAGGATTATATGCTTTGTATGTAATTGGTGAAGTAATTTTATGAAGATCATAAACTCCAATTGCAGCTTCTTTTCTTTTGCTTCCAAAAGTTTCACAAACTTTTTCTTGCAATTGAATCATTTGAGAAAGAACATCAGGAGTTATATTTAAATTTCTAATAACAGCACAAACAGTTTTAGGTCTTATATTTTTAAGATTTTTATCAACCTTAACTACAACACCTGATTTTTTTAGTTTAGAATAAGACGGATTTTTCCCTCCATATTTAGTTTTTATATCACGAGAAATACCTTCAACAGACCAAAGGTCAGGTCTATTAGTATCAGCTATTTCAACTTTTATAAGGTCATCTTCTTCAGCATCAATTTCTCCTTTTACTAATAATAAATCTTCTTCTAATTCTTCTTGATTAAGCTTTTTTCCAATAAGCTCATACAAATCTTTTTTTGAAAGTTCTATTGTTGGCATAAGTCATAACACCTTTTTACTTGATCTTAAAAGATCAATTTTATGAGTAAATAAATCACGAATATCTTCAATACCTAATTTAAGCATTGCTAATCTATCAATTCCAAATCCCCAAGCTATAACTGGTTCTTTAATTCCAAGAGGTTCTGTGAGTTCAGGTCTGAAAATTCCTGCTCCGGCTAATTCCATCCATCCAAATTCAGGATGTTTTGCTGAAATTTGAACTGAAGGTTCAGTAAATGGAAAATAATCAGGGAAAAATTTTACTTCTGTAGCACCAGTCATTTCCATAGTAAAATCTTTTAGTAAACCAAGTAAATCTCTAAAAGAAAGATCTTTTCCGACAACAAATCCTCCTAATTGATTAAATTCAACTCCATGAGTTGCATCAATTACATCAGGTCTGTAACATCTAACAAGACTAAAATATTTTCCAGGAATCTTAATATTTTTAGATAAAAATCTTGGTGAAATAGCAGTATCATGAGACCTTGGCATTAACTTTGCAGCTATTTCTTCATTCCATTTATAGTTCCAACCACAAGAATCAGTTTTTCCACCATTTTCA
This sequence comes from Candidatus Woesearchaeota archaeon, assembly GCA_937912225.1. Lineage (GTDB taxonomy): Archaea > Nanobdellota > Nanobdellia > Woesearchaeales > JAHIUF01. Next base: position 24,704 of record CALDOJ010000002.1, read on the forward strand.
TGAACTTCTTTTATTGCTTGTAATATTTTTTTATCAGGAAGAGTTCCTTTCTTTGGTTTTTTAATTTTATAAGTATCAGACCAAGTTCTTGCAGGATGATTTTGAGGTTGATATAAAGCATCAAAATTATAAAATTCCAATTCAATAATTGGACCAGTCATTTCAACAAATCCCATCGACACAACTTTTTCTCTAACTTTTTCAACAAATTCAGCATAAGGTTGTCTTTTTCCTGCAAATGTTTTAGGAACATTAATTGAAACATCATAAGGTCTGAAGTCTTTTTTTTTCCAATCACCTTTTTTAAGCATTTCATGAGTTAAAGTATCAAGTTGTTCTTTTCCTGAATTCGCTTTTTTAGAGAGTTCTTTTCCAAGTTTTGTAAATGAAATAGTTTTAATTTTTTTAATTTCTTTTTTCAAAATTTCTTTTCTTTTAATTAAATTATTAAACGCGAATTTTTCTTCATCTTTTAATGAATTTAGTTCTAATGGAAATTTTTTTTTTAAAAATATTTCTTCTAAGAATTCTTTTTCTAAAAGTTTTTTTCCATGTTCAGTAAGTGTGATTATAAGTTCTTTTTCTTTTGCAATATTTATGGCTGCTTTCTTTTTTAATGATCCTATACAAATATTTATTTCTTCATCTTCAAGAGACGCTTTCTTTTTTATTTCACTAATTTTTTTAACTTTGGTAACAGCTTCTAAAAATCTTCTTTCAGGAAGTCCAATTTGTTTATATTGTTCTCCATTTTTATCAAGTTCTATTATTTCTTTAACTTTTTCTTCAGAAGTTATAAGTTTTTTATTTGAAAGCCATTGAATCCCTCTCATAACTTCAACATCTTTTAAACCAGTCTTTTTAACTAATTCAGAAAACAAAATTTTATCTGTTAAAGAAGACAAAACTTTTCTTTCTAAAGGATGAAGTTTGTTAACAATATCGTCTGCTTTCATTCTTAATATTAAATAATAGATAGTTTATAAATTTGTTGTTAATCAAAAAAATAAAAAGAAAAAAAGAAAAACAAATTAAGCCTTAATAGGCTTCATTGCTTTCCATGCTAATTCAAAAAGTTCTTCTAAAGCAGTTGAAAAGAAAGGCGTATTTATCCAGATACCAATATCGTAAGTCGGATGTACATCTTGGTCATTCATAACCATGAATACAATCTCTTTACCATCAACTATGCAAAATCTTGCACTAGTATCTGTATGTCTAACTTCTGCTAATCCAACAAGTGATTTTGCTGCTGCTTCAGTTTCTTTGGAAAGTGGAGCTGCAATTCTAATTTTCACTCCTCTTTTTTTGACTTCTTCAAAAACAGGTTTTAGTCCTTCTGCTTTTCTCAAGAATCCTTGAGAAGTTGTAATTATTGTAACTGTTTCTTCAGCGTTTTTAATAGTCAATTCCAAATGGTTATATAAGTTATGTCTTCCCTTCAATGAACCAGAAAGGTCCGAAGGTTCAATTAACTCAACACCTTGTGTATGCAATGAATTAAGTTCACGAACGACATCTGTTGTTTTTAGATTATCTAATCGATCAATTTTAGCAGTTGCATCTGTTTTAACATTCTTTTTAACTCTTTCCACGACTTCTTCTGGTGGAACTGCAATATATTTTATTGGTTTTCCAATCTTCATTACTATGAAGCCTTTTTTCTCTAAGCTTTCTAATACATCGTAGCTTCTGCTTCTAGGAACATTTGCGATATCGCTTAATTCCCCTGCTGTGCTAACTCCTCTTGACAGAAGAGCAGTCCAAATCTTTACCTCATAAAGATTTAGCCCGAAGTATCTCCTTAGTTTGGTTAGAAATTCTTCTTTTACTATCATTGTTCTTACCCCCTAAAAAGTAGGATCAATCACCCCTTTTTAATATTGAAAACGCATAACTACTATTTATATGTTACTGTTTTTTACGCTTTCATAATAGTCAAAACTTAAGAGCTTTATAAAACTATGTCTTTTTTTGAAGAAAAAATTATTTTTTCACGACGACAAACCATTCATTTGGGATTTCAAAGAATTCATGACTTAAACCTTGTTTTTTTAGGTCATTTATAAACCAATTTCGTTTATTTTTACTAATTTCTTTCCTTCCTCCAAGGCTTGTTTTTGTAAAAGAAACAATAATAAATTTAGCATTTATTGCTTTTATTATATCTTTAGAAACATTTTTTTTGATAGTTTCAAATGAATCTAATGCTTTGAAAAGAAAACAAACATCTACTTTGTACTTTTTTAATTCTTCATAATCTTTAATTAAATCTAAAGCAAAAGCTTTACCTTTAATTTTGTTTTTTTCAAAAAAATAATTTATGAAAGACATATCTTTGTTACTTAAATCACTAGCATAATATTTTGGTTTACATCCTAAATATTCATAACTTATTGGATTTAATCCGCAAGCTAAATCAAGTATTTTTTTTGGTTTATTTGTAATTTTGAAAATTCTTTTGTAAATTTCTTCATAATATAGATATCTTTCTTCAGAAGATTTATGCATTAGTAGAATTTCTTTTGTTTTATTTTCTTTTAGAAAATTATCTCTTTTATCAATATTTTTTTGAATAAAAACACCATAAATTTCTCTAAGTTCTTTTCTTATTGATTTTATTGTTTCTTTATATTCTTTACTTTTTTCATGATAAGAATTGTTTTCTAATTTTAATTTTATTTTTTTGTTTTCTTTAAAGAATAATTCTAGTTTTTGTTTTATAAAATTTTCATCTAAGTTATTTAATTCTTTTTTAGAAATAATATCTTTTATTAAGCGGTCCATCGTAAAATTCCTGCAATTCCAGAAAGAGAATCAAGTTTTTTTGATGCTTCTTCAGAACTTATAATGTGAATTGTTCCATCCATATTTTCACATAGTTTCATTAAATTTTCTAATTCTTTATATTTTTGTTCTTCTCTTGTTTTTTGTATATGTGAATAGGTTACTAATAACTCTTTTACAGCCCCAGAGTTTATTTTTTCATTAGTCTCTTTCATCCCATAACAAGCAGAGTCTTTTGAAATATTTGTTAGTAATTCATCAACTAATTTTGTTTCTTTTGATATTCTGTCTTGTTCTAACACTTTTTGAAGTTCAGGTCTTTTTATTACTTCATTAATTGCTTGTTCACCAACTGCTGAAACAGTTGCTTGAGTTATTTTCTTTTTTAATTCTTCAGGACATTCTTTAAGAAGATATTCTTTCCAAAATCCAGGACTTGCAACAATAATATTATCAAATTTTTTATTCTGATCAAGCTCAACCATTTTTTTAACAACTTCTTTATAAAATCCGCCTTTTGCTTGATGATTTTCTTCTTTTTTCTGAACTTCACCTTTAATTTGAGAAAGAAGTTCATATCCTTGTTGTTTAAGCAATGCAAGAAAAGCTTCTTCACGATCAAAAACAACTAATAAAATATTATTTTGTTTAGTACTAACTGCTTCATCAATTTTTTCTAGTTGAAATTTTAACCATTCTTTTTTTTCTATAGTAATAACTGTGTTTGTTTCAACATTAAAAGTATGATAACTGCCTTTTGGAACATCTTCAGGACCTTCCATAGTTGTTCCAGAAACTCTTAACATATCTGAATATTTATGAAACTCAATTTTTTCAATTTCTAATTTTAAAAAAATAGTTTTCCTTACAACTTTAGCATTTCTTTGTTCTTCCCCGCCTATTTTTATTTTTCTTTCAGTCTTACCTCTAATTAAATTACCAGGTTCGACAATTTGGCTTAAATACCAAAGATCATCAAGATTTTCTGTTTTGAAAGTTATCTCTCCTTTCTTCAGATTCTTCTTAATTATTTTCATACTTTTCTATAAGAAAAGCTTGTTTAAAAGTTTTTAGCTTTTTTACTCTAGAAAAACCAATAAATTTATATATCAAAGTCACAGTAATTTAACATTATGTTAAGAAAGAAAGGACAGGCAGGTCCAGGAGCTGGTGGTTCTGCAGTTTTAATAATACTAATTGCAATCGTTATGATTCTATATATTTTATTTTTACCGCCCGATGATAGAGCTGAACTTTTAGGCGAAAATGGTACCTCTACTAGTGATGATACAACTCTTTCAGGAATTAATAAAACTGTTTTAAAAGAACATGTTGGACGATTAGATTATCTTAGATTTGATTATAGAGTTCATGATATTCCTTCTTTTAGAATTTATTCAAATATAGAAGGAACAGTGTTAAAATCTTTAGATTCATTATATACTAAAACAACTATCTTTGATGAAATTTCAAAAGAAGTAGCTTTTTCATCTGATGAAAGCTTAACAGATAATGTTTTACTTTCTTTTAATGTTAAAGAAGGAAAAGGAAGATTAATTATTTCTTTAAATGATCATGAAATTTTTAATCGAGAAATTGATGACGGAACTCCTAATCCTGTTATTATTCCAAAAGAATACTTAGAAGAAAAAAATTCTTTAATTTTTAAAGTTTCTAAACCAAAATTTGCTTTTTGGAGAATTAATGATTATTTATTAGAAAATATACTTATAACTGGGGATATAACTGATCTTTCTCAAAGTGAAAGCATACAAAACTTTTATTTGTCAGATGTTGAAATAAACAATATTGATGCAATTACACTTAGATTTTACCCAAGTTGTGATATAAAAGAAGTTGGTCCTTTAACAGTTAAACTTAATGGTTATAAAATTTATTCTACAGTTGCTGATTGTGGAGTTTATACTTCTTTATCTTTAGATGAAAATGATTTGTTTGAAGGAAAGAACGAATTAGAATTCTTAACACCTGAAGGCTCATACCTTATTGATAGAGTCAGTATTAAAACACAATTAGAAGAAGTATTATATCCAGTATTTTATTTTGATTTAGATGATTCTTTGTTTGATGAAAATGATGATTTGAAAAGCAATTTCAATGTATCTCTTGTTTTTGAATTCGTTAATGATGATGAAAAAAGAGCCGAACTTAAATTAAATGGAAGAAGAACTCATTTAAGAACTTTCGACTTAGAATATGCAAAAGAGATTAATAGTTATGTTGAAAGTGGTTCAAATTCTATAGAGATAATACCAGAAACAGTGATAGATATCAGAGAACTTAGAGTAGAGATAGAAGAAGAGGAATAAAATATTTTTAAAAATGGATTCTGGGTATAAACCTAGTATAAGAGGTGGATTCTTTTGGGTGCACTAGGTGTTTTTGGAAGAGGAATAGCTAAAGGAGCAGCCAATGCAGGTAGTAGAATAGGCGGAGAACTTATTAACAGAGGATTAAACAGACAAGCAAGAGCAGAAGAAAAAAAAGAAAGACAAAATAATTCTGGTGTTGATGATGAAGCTAAAAGAATTTCAAGAATATTAAATCCTATTAATAATTTTAGAGAAAATAGAGCTTATAAAAAAGAAGAAAAAGAATATAATAAGCAAGCAAAACAGGATTTGAAAGATGCTAGAAAAGAATATAAACAGGATTTAAGAGAAGCTAGAAAAAATCAAGATTTAACTTATGAAGAAAGACAAGATGCACATGAAAAACTAAGCGAAATAAAAAGCGAAGATAAAGATAATCGATGGTATAACAAAGCTGGAAAATCTGTTGGTAGCAAAGTTAATAATTCATCCAAATTCTATGATAACATGTTTGGTTCGGATGTGACTCCTAACATTGATTTGTTATTTTTCTTGGCTTTAGCAATTCATGTTATTGATTGGGTAACTGGTTTTAATCGTCAAAGTAATGGTATGCTTTATCCAATGTTTGGACTTTACATTTTTTTAGCATTATTTGCTGTTCTTTGGGTTTTTAATACTGGATTTGGTAGAGATACAAGCAAATATGTTGGACTTTCTTTATTCACTTTTTTCTTACCCTTCATAACAACTTATGTTCAAACAGAGTGGGTTGGAGGAGTACTTATTTTTACACCCGTATGGGTTCTTTATTTAATGTTGCATCCTGGTGGTTCTAGAGGGATTGCAAAGTTTGGAAAATGGTATATTAATTTCTGGATAATAATAGGTTTAATTTCATTTACTATGAATATCACTTTTGCTGATGGAATGCAATCAAGAGGTATTGATCCTGTTGGAGCATTTCAATATGTTGTAGAAGTTGTTAGTAAACCAATAAAAACCGCTTGGGAAGGAACCAGATCTTTACCTGGAAAGATTGAATTAGCAATTAATCAATCTGTTGGTTCGAGTTATTATGCTGGTGAAGTTGAAAATAGTAAAGAAGCTCCCATAGGTGTTTATCTTGAAGATATTAGACCTGCAGAACCAACGTTTTATGAAGGTTCACCAGTAACTATTTGGGCAAATATTCGAGGAAAAAGTTTCAAAGGAAAAATAATAGTCAATAATAGATGTAAAACAAAGGATGGTGTTTATGGAACCATTGATCCTGTAGAACCTTTAGAAATGATTTATGAAGAACAAAATACTATAGCTTGTAATTTTGAAAATGGATTTAATGCAGGAGATCAAAAAATAACAATCTCTTCAACTTTTAATTTTGAAACTTGGGGTTATTTAACTTATACATTTGTTGATAAAGATACTTACAGAAGTTATTATTCACAAAATAGAGATATTCATGCAGAATTAGATATTGATGAAGAAGTAGATCCTATTTTTACAAATGGTCCTGTTGGTATTGGTATGCTTGCTTTAGATCAGCCAGTTGTTGTTGATACAACTTTACCTGCATCAAACGAACAAGATTCTCCAGTTATGCTTCCTGCATTTGGAGTTACTCTTGAAAATAAATGGTCTCATGGAAAAATTGAGAAAGTTGAGAATTTTGAAATAAGAGCTCCTGAAGGAATAGGTTTAACAAGATGTGATCATTCTCCAACTCCAGATAGTCCAAGGTTTGAAGATGGTTTTAATGTTTATGAATTTAGAATTCAAAATCCAAAACAATCATTTACTTCTGTAACTTGTCGTTTATTTATCCCTGATGCTTTTAGAGCTTTAGAGTTTTTAGGAACTGGAGATAAAGCAATAAAAACTTTTGTAGTAACTTCAAAATATATTTATACTGTTGAAAAAGAATTAACTATTGATGTAGAAGAATGGACTTAAAAATAAAAATTTTATTAGTGTTGTCATTGTTTTTAGTAGCAGGTTGTACAGGAGGAAATAATGTTGGTCCTTTATCTCAGAATTATTTTGAAGGATATGATGGTTTAGAAATAGAGTTTATCGAATCTAAAAATCCTTTAACTGTTTATGAAAGAACACCAATTCCATTATCAATTTTAGTTAGTAATGATGGTGCATTAGATATTGGAATAAATAATTCTGGAAAATTATCTTTTACTTATGATGATTTCTATTTAGGATACAATGAAGAAGATCCTTTATTTAATGAAGTGATAATGCTTCATGGAAAATCTTATTTTTATCCTGAAGGTGAAAAATCAATTGTTATTCTTCCCTCATTTCAATCAAAAGTTGTTAAAGGTCCAAGAGAAGAACCAGAAACAACACTGTATGTTAATCTTTGTTATCCTTATAAAACATTATTATTAGAAGAAGTTTGTATTGATATGACTTCAGTAACTCATGATGCTAGAGAACAAGTTTGTGCATTTGAAGATTTATCTTTTTCAGACCAAGGTGCACCTTTAGCCATTACATCCATCGAAGTTGAAATGCAACCTATTGGTCAGGGTGTTAGACCAGTATTTGTAGTCCATGTAGAAAATAAAGGTTCTGGAGCTTTGTTAAGTCCTGTTCCTGAAGATAAAATTCACGAAGCTTGTGATGTTCAATATTTACAACGAGCTAATTGGAGTACTGTTAAAGTGTCAGCAATTCTTTCAAATGATACTCTTACTTGTTATCCTGAAACCATGAAATTAATTGGTGGAAAAGGATTTACTAGATGTATGTCTACTATACCACAATATTCTGCAGCTCTTAATTATTATTCTCCTTTAAGAGTTCAGCTTGATTATGTTTATACAACTAGTATTTCTAAAGATATAAAGATTGAAAGAACAATAAATTATGATTTAGAATCTCTTCCTTTAGGTGAATGTAATTATTGGGAAGTTAAAATAGGCGGTGTTTGTATTGATAAATGTAGTTTTTGTTCTTCAAATCCTACTAATCAAGAATGTTTAAATCTGAATGTTCCTCAAAAAGCTAGTTGTAGTTGTACACCTGAAGAATGTATAATCAATCAAATGGCCGGTAATGATGATGTTTGCTTGCAAGATACTAGTTTATGTCAAGATCCATATTTTTGTTGTATTAGTGAATAAAACAAGAAATTTTATATATAAAAACTCCTAGAGGTGAATTATGAAAAACAAAACAATTATCTTATCATTAATGTTGATTATTCTTTTAGCTTTATCAGCTTGTACTGGAAGTAGAAATCAAGTCGATACAAAATCTGAACGGTTTTATCAAGGAAACGAAGGTATTCGTATGACTGTTGAAAATGGTGCTCCTCCTGCAAGAATTTATTATTATAGTGATGCAACAAATGATAATTATAATGCTTTTACAATCGACTTATTACTTGAAAATGTTGGTGCTTCTCATGCTAAAGGAGGTGTTTATGTTTCAGGTTATGACCCTTCATTGATATACTTTAAAGGTGTTAACATTGAAAGAACTGGCGGTGGTTGGTGGGAAGATTGTACTTTAAATGCTAATTTTTTAGGAACAGATTTTGGTTCTTGGAATGATTTTGCAAGTACTTTTTCAGGATTTTTAGGATGTACTTTTGATGATTCTGGATTTTGGTTTGATTATACGGATGAAAATACTTGGCGATTAGAATTAAATAATGCTTGTAAATGGTTAATTGATGATTGTCCGGAAATTGATGTTACTCTTGGTCAAAATGATGATGGGATAACTTATGGTTTTGACCTTACAAGTTTAATTTCAACATTTGGGGCAGATATTGTTTATCATGGTGGAGGATTAATTTTATCTTTAACACCTATTGTTTTTGATAGATTTTTTGGTCAAGCTTATATGTTGCAAGGAGATAATTATGAATATCCTGGTGGAGAAATGACTGTTAACTCTTTTGAAGGAGAAGTAAGAGATTCTTGGCCTACAGGTTTAGACGAAACAGATGTTACTTTTTTGATTACTAATTGTTATGGATATACAACTTATGCAACTCCATTAGTATGTATTGATCCAAATCCTGCTTCTCAAGAGGAAAAAGTTTGTAGACCTGGGCAGGTTAAAATGAAAAGTTCTCAAGGAGCTCCAGTTGCGGTAACTAATATTGAACAAGAAAATACTCCAAGAAGCTCTATTTTTACAATAGAGATACAAAATGTTGGAAATGGAAAAATAATTGATCTTCCTTACTTAGAAAGATGTAGTCCTTATTATCCTAACCTTTTAATGCCATATCAACAAGATGTTGTTTATCTATATGATATAAGGGTTTCTGGAAGCGACCAAAGACTTGATTGTACACAAGATTATAGAATTAAATTAACAGATGGTAGAGGACAAATAACTTGTACTTATGAAAATGAATATGAAGGTTCAGCATATAATGCTCCTTTAATAATGGAATTTTGGTATGGTTATTCAGAAACACAAAGAAAGAATGTTCATATAAAAAGAGTTGGTTAATACTCTAGAGTAGAAAATAAAAAGATTTAAATATAAAAAAAGTTAAAATTTAATATTATTAGGAGGTTTTGTAAAATGAAAAAATTATTATTAACGCTTTTGATTATATTATCATTAGTAATTACTGCTTGTGGCGAAGGTGAAGTCTCAGCAGATAATACCAGATCTTTCTTAGGAGGAACAACTGGTTTAGCAATTGAATTTGTTGAAGGAGAACCACCAACTGAAGTTGTTGATGGAGGAAATATGCCTTTTACAACAACTGTTAAATTAATGAATAAAGGTGAATGGGCTGTTCTTAAAGAAGATGTTACTATTACATTAAAAGGATTTGACTCTGCAGATTTTGGAGTTACAACAGCAGACCTTGTAGATATTAACCCTGCAGAAGATATCTTAAAAAATGATATTAATCCAGATACTGGAGATGCAATTAATGCACCTGATGTATATGTAACTTTTGCAACTTTAAATTTTATGAGAGTTCTTTCAGGAAATCAAGAATTTCCATTTGTTGTAGATGCTTGTTATCAATATGGAACTATAGCTAATGCAAAACTTTGTATTAAAGAAAACTTACTTGATACAACTAATGAAGATGTATGTATTGTTTCAGGAAAGAAAGATATTGAAAATTCAGGTGGACCTTTACAAGCAATAACATTTGACGAATTTACAGCAGGTCAAGACGCAGTTTCATTCACGGTAACTTTAAAGGATCAAGGTACTGGAAAACTTGCAGCTCTTGGTTCAGGTTGTGATCAAACACCTGCAAATAAAGGTGTTGTAAAAATAACTGTTGATACAGGTTTAGCAGATCTTTTCTGTAGTGGATTAACTTCTTCAGGAGTAAACGGAACTGCATTCTATGGGAATACAAAATTAACTGTTGGAGAAAAACCAGTTAGATGTACTCAACCAATTGCAGATAAATCTGATAAAATTAAAATTGTTGATGTAACTTTAGAATATGATTATTTAGAATCGGCTGCAACAACAGTATTAATTAAACACATTTAATTTATTTTTTTATTTTTTTCACTTTTAATTTTTTTAAATAAATACCGACGACCAGAGACGACGTAAAAATGACTAAAATATTAGTTGTGGATGACAGAGAAGAGTACAGAAATCTTGTTAGTAATTGTTTCTTAAGTTATTTTCGAAATAATGGTTTAGAAGTTGATGTAGCTATGAATGTAAATGAAGGATTAGAATATTTTACTAAGAAAGGTCCTTATGCTCTTATAAGCTCTGATTGTAAAATGCCTGGTTTTGATAATGAAATGTCTGGTGAAGCAGGTTTAGAAATGATTAGTAGAATTAAAGATGTTCAATATCAAAAGTTTGGAAATAATGTTGAGTTGTATGTTCCTATAATATTTGTAACAGGATCTAGCATTTCTAGAGAAAAAATTGATTATCCTGATATACAAGTATTAGGTGTTATTGAGAAATTTAAAGATTTAAAAAAACATGAACGAGAAACTTTTTGGAAAATTTATAAATTAATTGTTGATTCGGGCTTAGAATCAGCAATTGATGAGTACGAATTTGCTAACTAATGCTTCTAATTGAATAAATTCATCACTCCCTTCAACCATTCTGAATTCAACTTCTCCACATTCTTTTATCATTTCTAATTTTTTCTTATCTTCTACAGTTAGACTCCAAATTTCTTTTTGAATTTGTTTAATAATATCAAGCCCTGAAAGTCCATATTCAAGCATTGTTTTTAGAAGTAAACTTTTTGATTTAAGAAAATCTTGTTTAACGGCCATTTCAAGAACCTCTTTTACTTCTTTAGGTCTTGCAACACTAGCAATTTCATATATGAGAGTATCAGTTATTTGATTACTGATTGCAGCACTACTCTGAAGAATGTTTTCAACTCGTCTACAATCACCCCCAGATACTTCATATAAGGCTTCTTTAGCCGTTAAATCAACGTTTAAACCTTCATTCTTAGCAACATTATCAATAATAACAAACAAGTCTTCTTTCTTTAAAGGTTTAAATCTTAAAACAGTACATCTTGATTGAATAGGATCAATAATTTTTGAAGAATAATTACATGAAAGAATAAATCTACAAGTTTGAGTATAATTCTCCATGGTTCTTCTAAGAGCTTGTTGAGCTTCTTTTGTAAGAGCATCACATTCATCTAAATATATTATTTTAAAAGGAACTTCACCAATAGATCTAGTTCTTGCGAAATCTTTTACTTTAACTCTAATAACATCAATTCCTCTTTCGTCAGATGCATTTAATTCAAGAAAGTTTTCATGCCATGTATCTTTAAACATTTCTTTAGCCATAACTAATGCGAGAGTTGTTTTTCCTACTCCAGCAGGTCCTGCAAATAATAAATGAGGTGTATTTCTTTGTTTAACAAAAGCTTCTACTCTCTTAACTATTTCAATTTGACCTTTAACTTCAGAGAATGTATGTGGTCTATATTTTTCAGTCCAAATAGCAGCATTCATACTATTAAGAGAAATATAAGGTATTTATAAAATTATGTAAAAAAAAAGAATTAAGATTTAGACAATATCTTCTTCTGCTACAACCATGAAATCGCCTATTGCTATAACTGCACTAAATGGAATTAAAATATCTCCTTCTTTAGTTTTTTCTAACTCAAGCTTTTCAGTGTAAGATGTAGGATTTGATAAAAGTAGATGTATTAGTTCTCCAGAACTAGTTTCGAAAATAATGTCACCAACTTCTCCAAATTTTTTACCTGTTTTTGAAACTACGGTTTTTCCGATTAATTGTTTTGAGAATTTTTTTTCCTCTTCAGCCATGATTACCACCTTTGATTATTACTAAATATTACTAAATTATTGAGTAGCAACAACTATTTAAAACTTTTGATTTTAAGACTTAGAACCTATGAAATATTTCCGACAAAATTCACATAAGATTTATAAAATACCAAACATTGTTTTCATTTATGACTTCACTTATTGCATGTCTTTCAACAGGAAAAGGAACTTGGGGACCAGTAGTTAAACTGATGAATTCTCAAGAATGGGATAATATTTTCTTAATAACAAATAATTTTAGTCAAGAAAAATTCACAACTGAAAAAAAAGTTACCTTTGTTTTAATAAATTCAAATGATTCAGTTAAAGTAATGAGAGATTTCATCATTAATGCTTTGTCTAATAAAATTCTTGATACAGAAGTTGCACTTAATTTAACTTCAGGTTCAGGTAATGAACACTTAGCAACTTTATCTGCAATAATAAAACTTGGATTAGGAATAAGATTAGTTATTGCTTCTGATTCTGGTGTTGAAGAAATATAATTATTTGTTTGTTGATTTTAGGAATGAACCCACCATAGTTGTCACAAGAGTTATTCCTATAGTCCAAGATAAAAGTGCTTGAATTAAAACTTTAGGTCCATAAAAATAATACAATATATAGGCTGCAATCAAACCAATTAATATAGGAATTGGTAAATACTCAGTATAATAAAATAATCTTTCTCTGAAATTTTCACTTATTCTGCTTTGATGAATAAGTTTTTTAATTCCATGTTCTAATTCAGGTGTTTTTTTATCCATTATAAAAATCTAGCTTTGATGATATTTAAATCTTTTTACTAATATATAATCTATATCCACTTTTTTTAGCAACAGTATCTACATTTCCAAATACAGATTCCATTTTTTCAGAAAGAGTTTTACCACCTTTATTATGTCTTGCAACTAATTGTAATATACCATCTTTTTTTAGAAATTCAGATGAGTCTTCAATTATTTTAAAACAAACATCTTTTCCTGCTGTTTGAGGAGGATTAGTGAGTATAGTATCAAATTTTTCTTTTATTTTTTTAAATAAATCAGATTGAAAAATCTTCATTTCAAGATTGTGTAGTTTAGCATTCATTTTAGTTAATTTTATAGCTCGCATATTAATATCTGTTAATGTTAATTGTGTTTCTGGATAAAGTTTTTTTATTGCAATTCCAACAACCCCAATTCCACAACCTAAATCTAGAACATTCCATTCATCTTTTATAATCACATAATTCAATAATACTTCAGTTCCTTTATCTAATTTTTTTTTAGAAAAAACTCCTGAACCAGAATACAATTCAAAAGAACCACTCTTTAGTTGAATGTTAATTTTCATGAGCCTTAACTCAGAAGTTTGTTTTTCTGAAAAATAGTGTGTCATTTTATATTATTTTTAATAAATGATATGTAAATGCATCTGCAACTCTAATTGATTCATTCTCATTTTGTGCCATTAATACAATACAATCATCATTTAGGAAAGCAATATTTTGTTCTCCTATTAACATATATATAACAACAGTATTTTCATTAGCCCATTGACATGTAACTCCTATTGAAATATCAGTTTTTTCAGTAAGTGAACTTTTTGTAGGAATATTAAACAAACCATATCTATCACCTGTTAATCTTGATATTTCAGTTCCTGCAATGCCCATTTTAGGTGTTACATTTACAGGAAAAGTGATGAATATTTGAGAAGGTTTATTCCAGATTCCATCTTCAATTCCTTCTTGAACAATTATATCTTCTAACTCATTTGGATGATAATAAAAAGGAATATTAAATGGTTGTTGATCTATTTGAATTTGAGTATACCACAATCCTTCTACTTCAGAATAGAAAAATTCGAAATTATTATAGGTTGTTTCATCAATCTTTTTTTCTTTAAAGTATTGATTAAAAAAAAGTATTAAGAAAAAACAAGCAAAAATAATAATTATAGAAACAATAAGAATTTTATGTTCGTTTTTTTTCTTTTGTTCACTCATTCCATTACTCCATTAATTTTGTAAATTAATAAATCTCTTAATTTTAAGAAGTCATAATTTTTAGCGTTTAACACGATGCAATCATCAACTTTTTTTACACTTAAATTAATCGATTGATTAAAATAAATTACTGGAACATAAGAAGTTGAATTTTCACAAGAAATTATCGGAAGATTATAAATTTCAGATTCTGTAGTCATACCATCAATAATCATTTTATTAATATTATCAGTTAAATCTTTTCTTACAAGATCAATATAAACTAAATCTTGTTGTTCTGATTCAGGATTAAATGTGAAATAAATCATTGGAGCATTCATAAGAATCATTAAAATTTCTTCATTCAAACCTAAGTTTTCTAATTCGGATGGAAAATAGTTAAATCCTTTAGTTTCGCCTTCTATAGTAGTATAATAAACATTATCTACAACTTCAAATTTATAATCGTTATATCTAAGTACTTCTGATCCTTGTTGTCCAATAATAATACCCATAACACTAAAAATCATTAGAAAGACAAGTACAAAACCCATCATAATCTTTTTCCTTCGTTCTTTTTTTTGTTCTAGTCGTTTAAGCATTTTTTTTTTTAAAATATTTTTTTAATTAAAAAGTTTTCTCTTAATTTCATAAAAGAATTTAATTAGATATACTAATTTTATTTAATGATTCTTTATTTATGTGAGTTACTTTATATCCACAATGAGTACAAACTTTTATTTTTGGTTTATTTGTTATTTTAATAATACTTTGAAAGTCATCTAAGGTGTTTGTAACAAAGTGTTTACCTTCAGTAGTTAGTTCATATTTTTTTTGTTCTCTTTTTCCAACAATATTACAATTAACAAAACTATTCTCTTGTAATTCTTTTAAAAAAGGATAAATATGACTTGCACTTATATTTTTGTTAAGTTTAGTTCCTACTTCTTTTATAAGTTCATAACCATGTTTTGGTCCGTTATTTAAAAGACATAGAGCAGACAATTTTATCATGTTGTTAATCTTTACTAAAGACATTATTTTAAGATATGAAATTTTATTTAAAAAACTATCTGAACCTTTTTGGAAAGATTTATAAACCGTTCTAAAAAAATTGAAAACCACTGGGAAATAGCAAAACTATATACTCTAAAATATACTTTCTTATAGTCTCATTCGAGAGCCAGAAACTTTAAAAGAAAATAAGTTTTATTAAATTATTGAAGAGGCGCGGGAGTAACAGGGTTGGCTATGGTGGTAACTTTAAACGAACTAGAACAAAAAATAGTTAAAGCATTGCTTTACTATGGGAACTATGAATCTGATAGACGTGGTAGGCCAGAAGATATTTTTTCTAAGATTGAATTTAAAGGAAAAACTAAAGTTTCAAATCCTTCAAATTATATTCAAACAAAGATTTCTCAATTAAGACCTAAGTTACAAGAACTTGGAATTCACATTAGTCAAACAAAATCCGATATTTATAGACAGAATGTTTATTGGATTGATTCAAAATATAAAGAAGATTTATCTGGATTAGAAGTATTTGAAAAATCTAAAGATCTTACAAGAGTTCTTTATTTAGGAGAACTTGGTTGGGGAACAAAAGCTCACGATATTAGAGCTGAACGTGGTCTTCGTGAAATTCTTAAAAGAAATTATATTGGTAAAAAATCAATGTTAGATTCTTTAGATGCAGTTATATTAAATGGTGGTGTTCTTCCTTTTGTACCGGAGTTTCATAGTAAAGCTAAAGGAGAAAACTATATGAGACTGTTAGGAACTAAAGTATTTGATAGGGAAGATGAACCTGTTAGAATAGCTAAAGAAGAAGCTTTGAAAAAATCAGATCTTCCTGAAGCAGAAAAAGAGCATATGTTAAAACATACTATGCATAAAATAATAACTATTAAAGATGGTCAAGCAGTTTCAAGAAGAAATTTAGAAACATTACTAGGAGATGATTTTAAAGGTCAAATTCATTGTTTATTTGGTGATGAAGACGTTGAAAATATAAGAGAAAGACAAGAAATAAAGATGAGTGAATTAGCTTCAGTTCAAAAATATTTAGAATCCACAAATAAAAAAATTGCAAAACTTGAAGAAAAACAAGTTGAATTAAAAATATCTAGAGATTTAGAAGAAAAAACTTCAAGAATTCTTGATTCTATTCTTGCTTCAACAATAGAATATAATAAAGAATATGGTCTGAAAGAATATTCTGAAATTTTCTTAAAATATGTTGAACTTAATAAAAAAGATTTTTTAGCTTTAAATCAAATAGTTCCTGAAGCAGGATATGATTTAATGGAATTTGTAAGATCTGCTAAACAAGAAAAGAAAGTAGTTGGTCGTGTTGGTAAAGCTAAAGAAGCAGTCATTGGTATTGAACAAAGGTTAGAAGATATTGATGAAGAAATAGTTGCATTACAGGATATTTTAAAAGCAAAAGAAACAGAACATCAATCTAAAGGATTTTATGCATTTGCTAAACGAAGACAGATTAGACCTGATGAAGAAACACTTATTTGGAGAACAGTATTCAAAGAATACGAGCACATCTTTAAGGATGTTGGAAGGTCTTATAAAAATTTCTTTGTTCATCCAGAAAATCGAAAAGATATTGAAATAAATGGTTGGAGTTTTAGATTAGAACACAATCCTAATCTTTATTCAGATTCGCCATTAAAACAATCTCTCAAATTAATGATTGATAAAGTAAACAGGGAGACTGCTAGAGGCGGTCCGAAAACAGATGTTTATCTTTCAGTTCATGGTAAAGGTGGGTTTAGAGCTAAAATAGAAGAAAAATATCGTGAAGAAACAGTTGAAGGAATATATACTGAAATTCCTGAAATGGAAGTTCTTATTAAACAACCAACATTTTATGCGCCAGGAAATATGGATTATTTAATCAGAAATAGAATCTTAAAAAATTGGATTGCAAAAATGTATGGTTCTGATGCAACTGCAATGGGTGCAGTTATTCATACTTTAGAACCAGATGGAAGACAAAAAATGTCTTATTTTGATATGTCTATACTTTTACGAGCTTCTTATGATGCAGAACAAATTGAAGTTTATAAAAAAACATTAGAAAGAGAAAATTTGACTGGTGAAACAAGAACTTCTTTAGAAGCGTCTATTAAAGATTTAGAAAAAGGTTTACAATTAGGTACTTTGAAAAAAAGAAAATCTAAAAATGATGATGGTTACAATTTATTTCAAATTCATGTAATGGGAGATGTTCATATTGGTTCTCCTAGTTTTAGAGGAAGACTGTCTAATTATGATATTTTTAAAGCAACTATTGAACTTCAAATGAAAGAAAGAATACCTGAGTATTTATTCGGAAGTGAATGGTTACATGGTTCTCTTAATTGGAGTAAGTTTGCAAGTGATAAAAGTGGTTATGGTCTTTTAAGACATCAAATAGCAAATACTGTTGAGTTAATTAAAAAGGATGAAACAATTACTGATAGAGAAAAAGTTGAACTTCTTTCAGAATTTGCACTTGTGGCTGATTCTTATAATGTTAAACCTACTCTTGATCAACAAATTTCAGAAGTAAAACATATGATTGATGCTTATGCTCGAAAAGTTATTACTAAAGGTGGTAAATTCTATTTTGCAGCAGGAAATCATACAGGAACTTCAACTAAAATCTCTGATGAAGCATTTATCATGAAAAATCTTGTTCCAATGGAATTAGAATATGGTGTTGTTCCATTTAAAACTAGAGGTTCTTCTCAAGGTATGGGTGAAGATTATTTACATGATGGAAGAAAATTATTCATGGCTCACGCTTTAAAAGGTGGAAAAGATGAGCTGATTAATGCAATGGATCAAATTATTGGAACTAGAACTGAAGCAGATATTGTTGTTGCTTTTGATAAACATCATCCTATGATTGGATTTGCTGAAAACAAAATTTTTGTAGCTGCAACAGGTATGCAATCATATAATGAATATGTAAATGAAGTTAGTAAAATGCCTGGTGTAAGAGGAGGAATCAATCTTTATCTTTCTGATAATCCAAACATGAAAAGTTATTTTGAAGCAGAATTTATTTTTGAAGAAACATTAGTTAATGGTCTTCCTGAATTAGAAAAAAGAAGAGATTTACAACAAACTCTTACTGAAAATTTTATTGATTACAAATAAAACTTCTTTGTTTCTATTAGATAATAGTAATATTTAAATAACTCTTTGTAATTATTAATTAAAGGGGGTTAATATATTAATTTATTAGAATATGGCAGAATACGAATTATTCAAAATATGGCCCGATCATCTCAAAGAAATGAGGATGGCAGGTAGAAAAGTTATTGATATTAGAGTTCCTGATCCTGATGATGATAGAAAAGATTATTCTAGATTAAAACCTTGGGACATACTTCATTTTAAAGATACTAACGGTGAAGTTCTTAAAATGAAAGTTATGAGAACAAAAGGTGGTGAATCTTATGTTAATCATTATGATTCTGCAGAAGAACTTCTAATAAATGAAGGAATTGAAAATGTTTGGCCAGGAGTTGATGATTTTGATGAAGCAGTAGAAAAATGTTTACAGTTTCCAGGATACAAAGAACGAGTTGAACAAAAAGGTATTTATGCAATTGGTTTAGAAAAACTTTTAATTTATGTAGCAGGACCTTATACTGCAACAACAGATAAGGGAGTAGAAGAGAATGTTCTTAAAGCAGTAAAAACAGGTATTGGAATATCAAAACTTGGTTATTTAGCATTTGTTCCACATTCAGCTCTTCAAGGTTGGGAAAAATTAGGTTTAACAGAAAATGAATGTATAGCTTTAGAAAATGATTATATTAGAAAATCAGATGCATTTTACTTTATTGCACCATCAAAAGGAACTAATGCTGAAAGAAAATTAGCTTTAGATTTAGGTCTTGATATATTTGCAACTTATAAAAGTCTAAAATACTGGAAACCAGCAAATAAAAATGGAAACAGGTAAATTAGAATTAATTCTAGGCACGATGTTTGGTCAAAAAACTACCGAACTTATTCTAAAATTGAAAAAATTTGAACATGGTTCTAACTATGAAGTTCAACTTTTTAAACCAACTATTGATACAAGATATGCTACAAACGAGATAGTTACTCATGATGGTTTACGAATGAACGCTCTTAATGCAAATAATGCTTCAGATATAGTTGACCAAATAAATCCAAAAACAAGTGTTATAGGAATTGATGAAGCACCTTTTTTTGATAGTGAATTAATTGAGGTAATTAAAAGATTAGTTTATGATAATAGAAAAATAGTTATTGTAAGTGGCTTACTTTATAATTTTAGAAATGAATTTTTTCAATTTTCAGATGGCCAAAAAGATATGTCTGATCTTTTAGCTTTAATTCCTGATGAAATAGTTTATAAAAAAGCTTTTTGTAAACATAATCTTAGAACAGGAGAAGATTGTAATCAAGAAACTATGATGACACAACGATTTATGCCTAATGGAACTGTAGCACCTTATAATGACCCTTTAATCATGCTTGGAAAAGAAAATATAACTCCAGAAGAAAAAGCAAATCTGAAAAGAACTTATTCTCCAAGATGCAGAGAACATTTCAAACATTATGACGAGGTTTTAAGAAAGTGAATATATATTTAGCAGGATCTTTTTTTCCAATCGGAGAATATAAAGATTGGAGAGAAAAATTAAAAGTAGAAGCCCCATATCATTCTTATCTTGACCCGTTAGATAATGACCAGTTCTCAATTAAAACTTTTACAGAACAAGATTTAGAAGCAATAACTAAAAAAGCAGATTTATCATTCACCTATTTTTCAAAAAACAAACCTCGAGGACAAGGAAGTAGTGCAGAAGCAGGAATTGCTAGAGCGTCCAATGTTCCAATAATGTTAGTTGATGAGAAAAATATTCTTTATCCTTTTTTAGTTGGACTTAGCACTTATGTGTTAACTGATTTGGTATTAGGAGTTCAATTGTTAAAAGAAATAGACCATTTAAAAAATTTAGATGAAAAAATTCGAAGTTATCAATATAGATTAGCAATGTCAAATAAAACACCAATCACAACTGAGATAAAAGTGAATAATGAACTTTATGCTGTTACAAAAATTAGAGAAGGTCAATCTTCATTTAAAGTCAAACACAGATTTGAATATTTCTTCAATCGACATAAAAGCCATATATTATTAGATGAAAATAAAATTTTAAATAAAGATTTAATTCAAATGAGTAAAAGAGTTTTTACAAATGAAGAAGCATTTGACTTTTATCTTTCTGAATTAAAAAAAGGAGATGAATTTAAAGCTATTTACAAAGTAATGGCGGAATTTCCAAATTAAAGATAAATAAAAAAAATAAGAACTTTAAAAACTAAGTTTTTTATGTCCTTTCTCGTCTAAAAATTTAAAGAATTCTTTTGTTGATGCAAAAACTTTATCACATTGTTGTTGCTCAAAAGGACCAAATCCCATTGGAAAAATTCCATAAACAGTTTTACAATTTTCATGCCCTTCTTTGATTTCACTAGATCCACCTTGTGTAAAAACTGGTTCTGCAACAAAAGTAATAACATCATCAATCTGGTCAATAAACCAATCTAAATCTCTTTTAATTGTTTGACCTGCTTGAGTTTCATCAAACTCTTTTTCAAGTTCAACACTTCTAGGATTAAAAATTAAATAATATTCTTGAATGTCTTTTGCAAAATCATCAATTAATTTTATACTTGCTTGTTTTTTAATATGAGACATTGGAAAACTAATATATGCTTTTTTTGCATTAGGATGAAACATTATTCCATACAAAGTTTTTTCAGAATATTTTCTAGGAATTATAAAATGAGGTTTATTTCTACTTTCTGCAATACTTTTAGTTGTTAGAACTTCAATATTCTGCCAAAGTAAAACATCTTTTAAATTAAGATTTTGACTTTTCCATTGTTCAGTTTCATCAAGTCTTTTTTTAATATCCACTTCATAATCAATTATTGTTACAAAAATATCAGGATCAACTTCATTAATATAATGCCAGTTAATAGCGTTTTGATAAACTTGATTCCAAAAGAAAGTCGAATGACTATCAATAATAACATTTTGTTCATATTTCATCTGAGACATTATTTTTTCAAATACTGCACTACAAGCTAACTTTCTTGTATCTTCAGGACAATTAAGTATTTTAGCAGAATTATAATTTAATTTATTTTTTTGATTAATATTTTCAATTAACATTTCACCAACAGAAAACACTTTCATATTATGTTCATGTTTTTTAGCAAAATTAACAGATTCATTTAAATAACCTGTTGCATCACTTCCAGATATACCAGTTACAAATACCTTCATTTTATTAACCTCTTATTTTATTTAATTTAGTCTTGAGAAAGTTTATTTTTTTTATAAATCTTTAGCATTAAAAGAAGATTTTTATACTAAAAAACATTCTCTTATTATAATGAACATACTAAAGAATTTAGATAAGGTAAAAAATAATTTAAATCTTAAAACTAAATTAGTTGTCGTTACTAAAAAATGTTCTATTCGTGAAATAAATCAGTCAATATTTTTAGGAGTAACAGATATTGGTGAGAATAAAATAAAAGAAGCTAAAGAAAAAAAAGAACAAATAACTTATCCTGTAAAATGGCACATGATAGGTCATCTTCAATCAAACAAAGTAAAAGAAGCTGTTAAAATTTTTGATATGATTCAAAGTGTTGATTCTCTAAAATTAGCAATAAAAATTGATCATAAATGTAAATCACTTAACAAAACAATTGCAGTTCTTATTCAAGTAAATATTGGTAAAGAACCACAAAAGCATGGGATAAAACCTGAAGAAATAATTTTTTTTCTTAAAGAAATAAGCAATTTAAAAAATATTAAAGTATTAGGGTTAATGGCTATGACGCCTTTTATTGAAGCAGAAAAAGCAAGACCATATTTTAAAGAAATGAAAAATCTTTTTAACAAAGTAAAAAAAGAAAAAATTCAAAATATTGAAATGAAATATTTAAGTATGGGAATGACTAATGACTATGAAGTTGCTATTGAAGAAGGAGCGAACATGGTTAGAATAGGAACAGCTATTTTTAAATAATTTTTTTCATTTGTTCTTTCATAAATTTTTCATTATAACACTCTTTTTTCAAAGAACAAGATTCACATTTATTTTTGTTATCACAATAATCAGGCAAAGTTTTTTGTTCTAACAAATTAATAACTTCATTTCTAATTTTTAAAATTCTATCTCTTAAAAAATTATTCATCATAATAGGTCTTTTTTGATTTCTAGTTTCATCTAAATATTTAACAAATCCATTTTCAACAGTTTTATTTTGACTTTCTAAAAGCATAACATAAGCTCCAACTTGAAGTTTATGATTTGGCCAAACACCATTTTCAGGAGCTTTACCAGTTTTCAATTCATAAGGAACTACGTTATCATCATAAATTTCTATTTGATCAATAATGCCTCGCATCTTTAATGTTTCAGATTCAATCTTAAATTCAGATTCAATTTTTGGAGTTAATTGATTCCACAACTCAATTCCATAAACTTCATGCTTAGCAATAAATTCAAATAAATTATCAGCTCGATTTTTACTTTCTCTTAAAATTAAAGGCCAAGTATGTTTAAACATGTCAATGAGAGAAAGATTTACTTCTCTAAGTTTAGGTTTATTATTTATAATTGAATCTCTTAATACTTGAGCATGTTGATTTTTATATAATTCAAAGATTTGACTATAAGCAAACCTTCTATCAATTGAAGAAACAATTTTTTCTTCTCGTTTATTTATTAAGTCAAAGACTTGATGTCGAACAGTTCCTTTAACTATGACTTCTTTAGGAATACTAACTAATTTCAACACTTGTTCAAGAAAAAGTTTTCTAGCACAATATTCATAAGACGATAGGAATGTAACATTAATCATATGCTTTAGATAGTTATCTGGTTTAAAAACCTTGTCTAAGAATGTCCAGTGAATAAGAAAATATAAAAAAAGCAACGAAATATAAATATTATGAAATTAAAAGAGCTTCAAAAAGTTTTAAGAGAAAAAAAATTAGATGCTGCAATAATTCTAAAATTTGATCCTAGTTATTTTTATTTTTTACAAACTAAATCAATGGGTGCATTAATAGTTTTTGCAAGAAAAAAACCTTTGCTCTTAATTAACAATCTTGAATCTCTTTCTTTAGAAATAAAACAAAAAGTTTACAAAGATTTCTGGGGAGAAATGCAAGTTGTAATTAATAAAAACAAACTTAAAAAAATAGGGATAAGCTTACCTTATCTGTCTGTTACACATTATAGAAAATATAATAAACTGGCTAAAATAGTCGACATAAATAATGATGTTAAAATATTACGTGAAACTAAAACTTCTGAAGAACTTTCTAAAATAAAAAAAGCGATTTTATTATCTGAAGAAGTTTTATCAGATATGCTTAATAATTTTGATTTTAAAACAGAAGGAGATATTAAACAGTTCATAAAAATTGAAGCCATAAAAAAAGGTTGTGAATTATCTTTTGAACCAATTGTTGCATCAGGTAAGAATGCTGCAATTCCTCATTATGAAGGTAATCAAAAACTTAAGAAAGGTTTCTTAGTAATTGATATGGGACTTAAATATGAAGGATATTGTGCTGATATAACAAGAACATTCTTTGTTGGTAAACCTTCTCAAAAACAAGCAGATTTTTACTATAAATTATTATGGATACAAGAAGAAGCAATTAAATTTTCAAAGCCAGGAATGAAAGTAGCTGATATAGATAAGAAAGTACGAGATCTCATGAGAAACGATTCAAAGTATTTTATTCATGGTTTAGGTCATGGTTTAGGTTCAGAAGTGCACGAATCTCCAAGTTTAAGTTCAAAATCTGAAGATGTTCTTAAAGAAGGAATGGTTATAACAATTGAACCTGGATATTACAATAAATTTGGTATAAGAATAGAAGATGATATGCTAATAACTAAAAAAGGCGCAAAAGTTCTTTCAATCTTTACAAAAGAACTCATGACGATAGACTTATAGTAAGCTTTAAAAAGGTCGTATATTTCTAATAAAAAATGCCTTCAAAAGATGAATTGAAAAAAGCATTATTCTCTTACTCAACAAATTATAACACATCGCTTGAAGATGAGAATAAAATGTTAAAAGAAACTGTTGGTCAATTAAGATTAGAGTTAGATAAATTTAGAGAACCAGCGCTATTAGTTGCAGAAGTAATAGAGTTATCAGGCAAAAATGCAATTATTAAATTACCAAATGGAAATAATTTCTTTGTAAATGTTTCTTCATCAATAAAAAAATTAAAATCAGGAGATTCAATTCTTGTAGAACAAAAGAACTTAACAGTTGTTGATAAGATTGCAACAAATAAAAAATTTAATGTAGAACAATTTGTAATAATGGAGAAACCAACTATTTCTTGGAAAGATATTGGTGGTTTAGATGAACAAATAGAAGAGATAAAAGAAGTAATTGAACTTCCTCTTAAAAAACCAGAATTATTCAAAAAAGTTGGAATAACACCTCCAAAAGGAATTCTTCTTCATGGACCTCCAGGAACAGGAAAAACACTATTAGCAAAAGCAGTTGCAGCATCTACAAATTCAACGTTTATAGAAATAGTAGGATCAGAACTTGTACAAAAATTTATAGGAGAAGGAGCAAAGCTTGTAAAAGAAGTATTCACACTTGCAAAAGAAAAAGCGCCTTCAATCATATTCATAGATGAAATAGATGCTTTAGCATCAAATAGAATCGATGTAGGCACATCTGGTGAAAGAGAAGTACAAAGAACCTTCATGCAATTCTTAGCAGAATTAGACGGGTTTAAGCCTTTAGGAAATGTAAAAGTAATAGGATGTACTAATCGAAAAGATATATTAGATCCTGCAGTTATAAGACCAGGAAGATTAGATAGGTTAGTAGAAGTTCCAAATCCAGGATTAGAAGGAATAAAACAGATTTTTAAAATTCACACAAAAAGAATGGAAGTTGATAAAAAAATTAATGTGGATAAATTATTCAAAAGCATGGAAGATTTTTCAGGTGCAGAAATCAAAGCAGTATGTACAGAAGCAGGATATTTTGCAATCAGAGCTGATAGAACAAAAATATCTGAAGTAGATTTCAAAAAAGCGATTGAGAAAGTTAAAAACGAAGAAGACGCTTATGGAAAAGACTATATTAAGATGTATGGATAGAATTTAATTCTTATTAGACAAGTTTTTTAAACAATCTCTTATTATTTTATACTGCGCAATGAAGATGTGAACACCCACTGAGGCTCAGCCAATGAAGAACGGAAGTAACTTCTGAGCGCAATTTTAATTCTAGAATTAATTTATGCAAACATCTTTCTTATTTGTTTACAATTAGCTTCTCCTTCTTTAACACAAGAATCCAAACTTAATAATTTTCTTTTTTGTTCCATCTTATGTAAAACTTTTTCAACGGCTTTGTCATAAGTATAACCTCTTTTTCCTAATGCATGCAACCAAATTAAACTTCCTTTAACAGTTACAAATTTGAAGCATTCAGCATTTCGCATTACCTCAGCTATTTTAGAAGAATTTTTTTGTGTATGATGATATTTAATAGCATCCAGTATAATTTTTTGTTCTTTTTTATTAACCTTCCATTTGTCCAAATATTTTTTTACAAATTCAGCACTAAGGGTTGGATGATTGGATAATATCTCTTTTTTCCATTTAAAATTAAAAGATGTATGAGCTAAATATAATGATGTTAAAACTAATCTTTCATCAACGTTGTATTTTTTAGAAAATTTCTTCCCTTTTTCAATTGCAATTTCTGTTAAAAGCCAAACAGGAGAATTATTTTTCTGTGTTTGCTTATACATTAATTCTTTAGATAATT
>CALDOJ010000003.1 GCA_937912225.1 Candidatus Woesearchaeota archaeon
CTATAAAAAATAATAATGAGAGTGTAGCTTTAGCTATGTAAAATTGTTCTATAATAATATTTATATGGGATTTAATTTAGTATTATTTAACTAAAATATCTTGTTTTAACTAGGTTATTTTTGTTGTTAAAAAAATCACTTTTAAATAGTGGTGAATATCAACTTTTTGTAAAATACTATACTTATTTGTATATAAAAACGCTGTTTTGTATGGATTAATCCATACAAATAAAGGCTTTAAAAACAAAAAGTTTATAAAGGGTTAAATCAAGAATTAAATATAGTTAATAAAAACTTACTTTGGGGGTAAGACGCTAAGAATACATAACATAGGAATATCAATCGCACTTAAAAAATAATTAATGACAAACAAAATGGAACAAAAACAAGTATTAATAGAGAAGAAGAAAACAAACATGAAACTAAGCAAAAAATTTATAGAAGATGTTGTTGTTGAACTTGTTGGTGAAGAAGCATTACCTATAATTTTCTTCCTAAGAGGTAAAAGTAAAATTTCTGAATTTATCATTGCAGAAGAGCTCGATTTAGAAATTCATAGAACAAGAAACCTTCTATATAGATTATATGAGCACAACTTAGTTTTCTTTCTGAGAAAAAAAGACAAAATCAAAGGATGGTACATTTGTTACTGGGACTTTAATGAAAAAATAATTCCAGAAGCAGCTGAAAAAATTCGTTTGCAAAAAATTGAAAAGATTGAAGAAAGACTTTCAAAAGAAGAATCAAACAATTTTTTCATGTGTAAAAACGCTTGTGCAAGAATGACCTTTGATAAATCAGTCGAATTTAACTTCAAATGTCCTGAATGCGGTCAAATTATGAACGATCAGGATAATACAAGAACTATAGAGTTCTTGCAAGAAAAGTTAAAAGAACTCAAGAAGAACACTACACATGCTAAGAAAAAAGTTTGATATTCTTCAACATATAAGAATTGAAGGTCTTAGTTAGTATTTAAAAGAATTAATGTTTCAAATATCTTGAGATTAACTCAACTTTGTCTGTTCTATCAATTAATTCATAAAACTTTTTAGCATGTTCTAAAGGTAAAATAGGTATTTCTAATCCTTGCCAAAAAATGAATTTAGTTTTATCAAACAAATCCCATTTTCTATCACCATAAGAATTTACTTCAACTTCAAATCCATTGATATTGTAGATTATTGACGGTCCTTTAATTTTTTCACTATAAACATCAGTAATTTGAAAATTTTTTAATGAGCTTCTAAAAATATTTATACCTTCATCATCAGTTGTTAAATCTAAATCTTTAACAGAAACATCTATTCCTTGTATTAGAAGATTGGCACTACCTTCCAGTCTCCAATTAAAATTTATTCTTGGGAGTTTATTAAGAATTATTTCTAAGATTGATTTAATATCTTCTTGATTCATTTTATTCTTTTAATGACTCAAAGTTTGTTTCATCTAATAACTTCACATCCTTATTACTTAATTTCCAACCTAAAGCTCCAAGATTTTCTTTCATGTGTTCAACATTTGATGATTTTGGAATTGTAACTATATTCTTTTTAGAAATAAGCCAATTAATAGCTATTTGTGCTTTTGTTTTACCATACTTTTGTTCTAATTTGTCAAGAATTGGATGTGATTTTAATAAAAGTCCTCGTTCGATTGGTCTTTCTGCCA
Organism: Candidatus Woesearchaeota archaeon; assembly: GCA_937912225.1. Classification (GTDB taxonomy): domain Archaea; phylum Nanobdellota; class Nanobdellia; order Woesearchaeales; genus JAHIUF01. The sequence continues at coordinate 1,672 of CALDOJ010000003.1, forward strand.
TAATTATTATGTTGTTTTCTTGACAATAGGGCACGGTTTCTAATTCCATATTGTTATTACTACCGTATTTTCCTTGATTTCTAGTAAGAAGACTATATTCTATTTGGTTTACAACAATCTTGCTTTTTGAAACTTTTTGAGCTTCTATCATTTGTTTTGTGGTAAAATTACTAACGCCAATATACCTAACAAGTTTTTGTTCTATTAAATAATTCATAGCGTTCATAGTTTCTTTAATAGGAATTTCTGGATTTGGAGCATGAATTAAATAAAGGTCAATATATTTAATTTTCATTCTTTTCATACTTGCTTTTGCAGAATTAATTACATCTTCATAATGTAAATGTTCATTAGTTACTTTTGTGGTGATGAATAATTTAGATTTGTTAATTTTTTTGATTGCTTTGCCGATTAATTCTTCTGTATGACCAACAGCATACATTTCGGCAGTATCAAGATGAGTATAACCTAATTTAATAGCTTCTTTTATTGCTTTAATTTCTTTATCATCTTTAGAATAATCAGGTTCTCTTCCGCCACCCATTAACCAAGTACCCAAACCTATAACTGGAATTTTGAATCCATTAGATAACTCTTTATATTCCATTTTAGAACTTAACTTTTTCAGCTTTCAAAACAGTTTCTAAAGCTTTAATTCCTACTTCAATCTGTTTATTGTCAGGTTCTTTAGTTGTTATTTTTTGCATCCATAATCCTGGAGCAGAAATAATTCTTGTAAGCCAGTTGTCATATTTACCACTTGCTTTGATTATTTCATAAGCAACACCTGCAATAAGAGGTAATAGAAGAATTCTTAACAAATATTTTGTAGCTAAATTTAAGTTGAAAGGAATGAACATGTAGAATATTATGCTTACAATTATTACAATTAATAAGAATGCAGTTCCACATCTTGGATGTAATGTAGTATGTTTTTTAACGTTTTTAACGTTTAATTTCAAACCTTTTTCATAACAATGAACTGCTTTATGTTCAGCACCATGGTATTGAAATACTCGTCTAACATCTTTCATTAATGAGATTATCCAAACATAAGCAACAAACATCCCAATTTTAATAGCTCCATCAATTATATTAAATAAGAAATTATTCAAACCTAATTTATTTTTGAAAATATTTGCAAGCAATAAAGGTAGGAATTTGAATATAACTAAAGCAAGAATCACACCCACTAAAATTGAAAAGAACATTTCCCATCCAGAAACATTTTCTTCTTCACCAAGACTCTGATCAGTTGACCATGATAATGCTTTCATTCCTAATGAAAGGGTTTCTCCAAGGATAATTATTCCTCTAACAAATGGCCATCCAAAAAGTTTATTTTTTTTAGTCCAAGAAACTTGTTTCTTTTTTTGAACAACAATTTTATTATCAGGAGTTCTAACAGCAGTAGCCACATAATTAGGAGAACGCATCATTACGCCTTCAATAACTGCTTGGCCACCAACATTTAAACAACTCTTCATCTTAAAAGAAATAACGCCCTATTATAAAAAAGTTTTTATAAAAAAAGAGTTTTAAATATTTTATGAACAACATAGTTACTGCTGAACAACTTAAGAAATACTTTGCAATTACAGGCGAAGCTTTAGACGCTGTAAAGGACAAAATTGATGAAACTCGAAAGGCTGAAGCTGAAGATTTTTTAGATATGGCAACTCGTTATTACTCTGATGCTAAACATTTCAAGGAAAAAGGGGATTATGTACTGGCATTTGGAGCGTTAAACTATGCTCATGGATGGCTTGATGCAGGTGCTCGAATTGGTTTATTTGACGTTCATGACTCTAGATTATTTACGGTGGACGACTAATGAAAAATCTAAAAACAGATTTTTCGTGTTTGAATTCAAAGGAGAATTAAAACTATGAAAGACTTATTTGAAAACTTACCAAAATTAACTTTGCAAGATAAAGTTGATTATTTAATTGATACTTGTTTCTTTATTTGGATTTTTGAACATCATAAAGAAAAAGATTTTATGAAATTTTTACAAACTAATAAATGTGCTGTAACTTCATTTAATGTTGAGGAACTAATTCATGTCGAACATCGACTTCATGATAATATTAAAGTTGCTACAAGGAAGTTTTTCCACAAGGTTGAGAATTTATTTGTTTTAGAAGTTCCAGTTCACCCAGGTAATCCTGGTCAAGAACATGCATTTGTAAAGCTCATCTTACCTGCGATTGATGAAACAGAACATGATCCAAGTGATGCAGTCATGGTTGCTGCAGCCGTAAAAGTAGGTGCAAATGTTTTAACAAGAGATAAACATGATATTTTTAATACGAGATTAGAGAACTTTTTACAAGATTATGATATTAAAGTTTTAAATACTTTTTCTTAGGAATTATAGGCGTCATAAAAGTTCCAAGCATAAGTTCCAAGCAAAATAATCCATCCTAGAATATTAAGAATAGTAAACCAAGCCATTTCTTCTGGTAGAATATTTTTTACTCCCCAACACCAGAGTGCAACTAAGAATCCAAAATATATTGCAAATAAATCAACCCAATCTTTTTTATATACTTGACCCAGTCCTGGAATAATTGAAAGCCATGCTGCTAATTTATCTTTTTTAGAATTTCTTTTAACAACTACTTTTTTTATAACATTTGCTTTCTTTTTTTAACAGGCATTTTTATTCTTTAAAGAATTGCACAATATTTTTCCAAGTAAGTTCTCTATGGTAGAAATATAACCAGATAACTATCCAGTAAACAATCCATGTAACGAATGCGCAGAATAATGATCCTAATACAATGCTTATTACTGCAGAAATAACTGGACATTCAAATGCATCAAAAAATGCTGCACAAGTATGTGGTAAATAGAATGGAATCATTGATAAGGCCCACAAAATCCATAAACCATAGAAACCATATTTGCTTAACTTCCTTCTCTTCATTTCTTTAGCAGAAATTTTAGGCTCGGTTGTTGTTTGTTTGTTTACAGATTGTTTCTTAGTTACTTTTTTCTTGGCCATTGTTTATTTGTAAACCTTTTCTCTTTTTATAGTTTTTCTATTTTAGGATATGTTTTTGGTGCCATAAAGACTTGTTCGCATTTAACTGCAATGCCTCTTTCTTCTTCTAAAATCTTTTTTGTGGCCATTTTTGATGTTCCAACAGCCACTAATTCTCCTTTTAAACTTAAAATTGCAACTTTTAAATCAGGTTCTATTCCTGATTCTAATGATGCGATTCCTGGAACTTTAAGACTAGCGCCATGACAAATAGTATCGACTGTTGTATCTAAAACCCATATTTTGGGCAAATGCTCTATAGCGTTTTCAATAGGTTGAATTAATTTTTTTAAATAAGAATCATTTTTCTCTTCCGTATAATAATGAAATGCATCTTTTAAATCTTGTAATGTGCATATTGTTTCTTCTTTGAACGGTCCTACTTTTGTTCTTCGAAGTTCAAACATGTTTGCACCTGTATTCAATCTTAATCCAATATCATGACATAATTTTCTAATATATGTTCCTGCTTGACAGCCAACCGTGAATAGTACATCTTTACCATTTATTTCATGAATGTCTATATAGTAGATAGTTCGATAACGAGATCTTCTTTTTACTGCGCTTTTTACAGGCGGTAATTGTTTAATTTTTCCAACAAAACTGTTTATACCTTTTATGATTTCTTCTTCAGGTAATTTAGAATGAAGCCTCATTAAACAAATATACTCTTTACCTGCTGTTAAAAGTGATTCTGAAACTCTAGTTGCTCTTCCTAACGAGACTGCTAAAATACCTGTGACTCTAGGGTCTAATGTGCCTGAATGTCCACTTTTTTTTATATTTAAAATTTGTTGAACATAAGCTGAAACTTGATGAGAACTTGGCCCTGATGGTTTGTCAATATTTACGATCCCATACTCTAATAGTTCTTCAGCAGTTCTATCTTCTGGTTTTTTGCCAAACTTAGAACTTGGTTTAGCTTCTTTTTTAACAAGAATTTCTCGGTCTTTAGTCTCAAATGGTAATTTTCCCATAAAATATTAGAAATAAAATCCTATTATATAGCTTTCGGAAAATTTTCGAAAAAAATGTGGTTAGTTTTATGAATAATTAATTTCATAATAAAAAATAAAGAAAATGCGAGGTCACATAACCTGGCATTGTAACGAACTGAAACCAATTATAATAAACTAATTCAACTATTTAAATTTTTCCATGCCGAGGTCGCATAATCTGGTATTGCGACGAACTGAAACTTTGTTGCCATTACTGGCTTCAGGGTTCAAATCTCGTAAGTACCTCTGTGCTTAGGGTGAAACTCCCTGCCTCGGCGCACAATTAAATTTATATATAATTAAACATTTTTTATTAATTATGAAATATTTAGCTCCAAATATTACAAGACAAAGATTATTAATTGAAGGGTTTTATTCTATTGATATTGATAAAGAAAGAATAATTGATTTTTTTAACAAAATAACTTCAGATTTAAATCTTAGAATGTATGGAGAACCAATCATATTTTCTCCAGGTGGAGAAGGTAAAGAAAAAAATCAAGGTTATGATGCGTTCGTACCTTTAATTGACTCTGGAATCTCTTTGTATGTTTGGTCAAATTCAAAATTTTTATCTTTGATAATTTATACTTGTAAAGAATTTGATGAGATTATTGCTTTAGAATTTGTGAAATCGTTCTTTAAAACTACTAAAATAGAATCTGAATCTTTCTAACTATAATCCTAATTTTTTATCTAAGTCTTTACCAACTTCTTTTAAACTTTCAAATGCTCTATCAACATTATCTTTAATGATATCTACTAGATGTTCTAATTTATCAACTTTTAATTGGTAACCTCCTTTTTCAGAAGTGACAATGCCTGATTCCATTAATCGATTGATATGATGAACAACGGTTCCTCGAGTCAATCCTGTTCTTATGGCGATATCATCTGACGAGATTGGTCCTTCTTCTTTTAAATTTCTTAGAAGTGTTATGAAAATTCTAAAACAACTTTTATCTTTATCTCTGATTCCAAACAAACCTAATGATCCGCCAAAGTATTGTAGAAGTTCATTTATATCTGGTTCAGCTGGTTTTCTAGAACTGATGATTGTTATCTTCGTAAATCTCATAAAACTGTTAAGGGAGCTGTTTATATAAATCTTTTGGTTGACTTGAAATCAACCGTCCTCTATAAATTTTTGAGAATTTTCTTCAAAGAATCAATATCTTTACACTGGCTCATTTTAATTCTGATGGCAGAACCGCTATCAATTCCTTTTGTAAACTTAATTGCATGATGTTTAATTGAGTTATATGGGATATTATATTTTTTTGCTAATTTCATATATTCAAAAAAAGATTCTAGTTTATCAGGGCTTTTATATTTTCCAGTTTTAATATAATCTGAGATTTGTTTGAAAATGTAGGGGTTGATCATGGCAGCTCTTCCAATCATCATATAATCAACTCCACTTTCTTCAAGTTTTTCTTTGAATGCTTCTGGAGAGTTTATATCGCCATTTCCTATAACTGGAATGTTTAGTGATTCTTTTACTTTTTTTATTAAGTCCCAATCTGCAGTATTGCTATACCCTTGTTTTACCGTCCTGCCATGAACCGTCACTGCTGATGCTCCTGCGTTTTCAGCAACCTTTGCAACTTTTATGGCATTAATGTGCTTTTCATCAATTCCTGATCTGATTTTAACAGTTATTATTTTGTTTGTTGCTTTTACTAGCTTTTCAACAATTGAACCAATGATTTCAGGTTTTTTTAGTAGTTCACTTCCTGCACCAATCTTTAAAACTTTGTAAGCAGGGCATCCACAATTTAAATCGATGATGTCAAAGTCTTTAGCTAAGATTTTTGCAGCTTGTACTAACTCATCTTGATTGTTTCCAAATATTTGTACTGCTTTTATTTTTTCAGAAGGATCAGTTAAAGTCATTCGTTTGGTTGTTTTGTTGTTTCTAACAATTGCTGCACTACTAACAAACTCTGTGTATGTAAGTCCTGCGCCATATTTTCTAGCTAAAGCTCGGAATGCAACATCTGTAACTCCTGCCATTGGTGCAAGAATTGCTTTAGAAGATAATTTTGGAAACTTCATTTTATGCAATTACTCTGCTCATATGTTCGTTTTTTGTAATTCTTAGAATATTATCCACATAGCTTTCAAGTTTTGGTTCATGGCTGACAATGATTACTTGTTTGATTCTTAATTCTTCAAGAACATCTCTTAATTTATCTAATTGTTCTGTTGAAAACCCGTCTGTTGGTTCGTCAAGAATAATTAAGTTCTTTGTTCTTATTGTACTGATGAAATCATTTATAACTCGATTTAATGCCAATCTATATGCGAGTGCAACAGAGGTTTTTTCTCCGCCCGAAAGATTATCTAAGTAGGTTTCATATCCATTCTGTTCAATTATTGGTGCAAATTCTTCATCAAGTCTAACATTTAAATTTTCATCTTCAATTAATATGTTGAACCAATCCATAAAGTGTTCATTAAATTCTTGATTAATTTTCATCATTATTTGTTTTTCCATTAAACTTGTAACGTTTAAGAAGAACTTCATAAGCCAATTCTGGGTTTCATTAACTTTTACTAGTTTATTTTTTGATACTAATTTGATGTTTATTTCAGTTTCTAATCGTTGTTTTTTATCATTTATTTCGTTCTTTGTTGCAGAAAATGATGCTTGTTTGGCAATTGCTTCATTGTACAGAGCTCTTATTTCTTCAACATGCTCTTTTTCTTTATCATAATGTTTTTCTGTTAGAGAATACTTATGTGTTTGTTCTTCAAATCTTTTAATTTCTTTTTGTAAGAATAAAATTTCTTCGCCAGTAATTTTAAGATTTGATTTTAATGTTTCAGACCGAGTAATAAACTCTTTTAAATTATCAAATTTAACCTTACTAATTTCCATTTCTCGTTCTGTTCTATTAAGAACTTCGATTCTTGCTTTTAATTCTGTAATCTCTTTATCTCTTTTTTCTTTTAAAACAAGTAATTCCTGTATTCCATGATTCAATCTAGAAATATTATTATCTTCTTTTAGTTTTACAGAATGTTTGTGGTCTTCGGTAACTTGTTGTCTACAAACAGGACATTTATCAAGTTCTAAAATTTCTTTTTTTATATCTTCAGAAGTCGATTTCTTAGTTTTAAATTCAGTTTCTCGTTCGTTTATTTTAGCAATATTAGTTTCTAGTATTTCTTGCCGGTCTTCATTTTCACGAATCTTTTTTTGTATTGCATCAAATGCTGTAGTATCAAAATCTTTTAATTGTTTTTTAAGATTAGTTATTTTATCTTCTGATTCTCTTAATTCTCTTTGATTAGATTCTAAGCCTTGTTTTTTATTATTTAGTTCTAATTTTCTTAAACTTATATTTCGTTTGATTTCGGCAAACTCTTTCATTTCTTGTTCGTAAGTTGTTAGTTTCTCTTTTTTATCAGATAGTTTATGAGTGATTTTTTTTAACTCAACTGCGACTTCATGAATATCTTTATTTAGAAGATTAACTCGTTCATCATACTCTTTTAATTCTGTTTGTTTAGGATCTAAATCTTCAATTCGAGTTTCTAAAGCGGTTTTTAATGTTTTTAATTCACGGATATACTGGATCGTATTTTCTTTTATTCGTTTATACTTGTCCATGCCAAAAATTTTCCTAAGAACGTCTAATCTTTCATCTTTACCTTCAAATAAAATGTGTTTCATCTCTTCTTGCGGAGTATAGACTGTGTATCTGTAAATATATGATTTTGATTTTGTTAAAAGTTCGTCAGGATAACCTATTAATTCTAGAATTTTGGCCTTAAGTTCTATTGGTGTTCCTTCAATTTTTAAATTGTTGATGATAATGTATCCTGCTTCTTGAGATATGGCTTTTGCACCTCTTCTTAAGACTCTCTTAATGGTCACATTGTTCTTTTCTAAGCTAAAACTAAGCTCTACAGAGCCTTCTTTTGCTCCGTGCCTTAGAAGACTGGTTCCAGAAATTTGTCCTCTTATAATGCCAAAAAGAGCGAATTCAATTGCAAGTAATAAACTGGTCTTTCCAGTACCAATATCTCCACTTAACAAAGTTGAACCTTCTCTTAACTTAATTTCTTCATCTATGTATGAACGAATATTTTTTAATTTAAGAGAATTGATAATCATAATAGAATAAGAACTGTTTAGAGTTTAAATTATTTATTGTTTAATTGGAAAAAAGTTTCTTTACTCATTGTAATGCGGTAATGTTTTTCTGTATTCTTGAAAGTTTAAATAAGCTGTAAGAGTCGAATGTAGTTTATTCATATCTAAGGGAGTGTCAATCATCATCAAAGGCATTATTGCATAGACTTGAGGCCAGAGTTCATCTTTTGCTTCAGATAATTCTAATAGTTGAGTGTGAGGCGTCATGAAAATTTCTGTTGTTCTTAGTCCATCGGCTTTCGCATTTTCGTCAGCTTCTTTAATAATTCTTGAATCAAATTGTGCAGCAATATCTGCATGGTAAGGAGTATGATTTTGTAGTATATAACTCATGAATTCCCCGTAATGTTCAGGGTCATATTCTCTGCAGAGAAAATTAATTCCTGTGCTAAAATCATTGGATAAGAGCTTATAAAATGGTCTGTCAGGATTAGAAATGTCGTCAATCATTTCATCAACCCAAACTTTTATTTCTTCAGTACTGGTTTTTTCATCAGATGTAATATATCGAGTCATTACTCTTGCCTGTATTAAATCCATTAATAATAGGTCTTTTATGTTTGTTGCTTTGCTTAAAACAGTCGTTGGGTCCATATACAGTTCTGTACTTTCATCAATAGTTATATCTGAAATCATGTTTTGCAAAAACATTTGATCGTATGCAAGCTTCTCTACATATGCACTGGATACTTCAAAAATGTTCATATTTATTGTTCCAAAAGCATTAGGAAATAAATCGTCTATTGTTTCGCCTCTAAGATCAGTAAATGCCAAACTATTGTATTTTGAAGCATCTATTTCAAATAAAGAGTCAATTACAGGATTATTAAAATTGAATGCTGATTTGTGTAGTTTGCTTATTTTATCTAAATTTTTTAAATAAGCATTTGCTGAATATCCTTGTCCAGGTTCAGCCATCATTTTTTCAAGATAGATTGATAAAAAAGCACCATCTTTATCTGAATAATTGTCTATTTTTGAAATATCTATTGGTTCTAACATGAATGGTTCTGATTCTGGATTTACAAAACCGCTTATTGGGTAATTATCTTTATTTAATTGGTATACTAACATTTTGTATACTTGACCTGCATCTTCTTTGTATTTATTAATTAAATAAATTGGGGTGGCTATCATTGCAATAATTCCCAATCCTATTGTAAAATATTTTGCTGTTTGTAGAAGTGATTTTCTTCCAACATTTTTTTCAATTATTGCATCTTGTTTTTCAGCTCGAGGATTCATAGTGCTCAAGTCTGAGTTTACAATTGCTTCAAGCGCTTCGACAGTATTAATCAAATAATTCTCTACAGAGCCTTGCATTAATGTTTCGATGTCAATATCTTGTACTCCATCTCTTAAGTATTCTGGAACATCATCTGATTTGAACATTATTTGTTGTTTTTTGAGAATATGTCCTTTGATTGCATCTTTATGAGCTTTACGGTGTTTATTATAGAGTTCTCTGTTTTCTGAATAGAAAAATCCATCAACATAATCTAAAAGGGTTTTTCCAGTTTCTTCGTTTACAATTCCATTTAGTGATTCTTTCACATCTGGATTTCCAAGTTTTATTACAGAAAATTTTCTTCGTTCTTTTCTTTCTAATTCTTCTTCGTCTAATCCTTCTAATGCTTCAAATTCTTCATCTGAAAAATGACCTAATGATAGTGCTAAACTAGTTATATTTTCATAAATTCCTTTAAGCATTATACCTATATTTCCATAGTTTTTTGTTAATTGTGTGAATTCAGCACTGTCTTCTTTGTTCTTATTCCAAGGAAGAAAGGATTTTGCTTTATACCAGAAATATTTCTGTTTAAATTGTTTTAAATCGTCAGTTGCATGAGTTGTTCGCATAGATAAGTTTTTTGCGAATTCAGCGACGTAAGAATCTCTTACAGTTCCGTTTTTTGTTCTCTCAACTATTTCATTTGTTAGTTCTTCAACTTTCCAAACTAGTTCATCGAGATTACTCATATCGAGGAGAGATGAAGTTATAATATATAAAGTTTTCTATTTATAACCACTAAGAAGTAGTAATAAATAAAAATAACATAAATTACAAAATTATAAATTTTGAATTTGCTAAAGAAATTTCAGCAAATTTTATAAATAAATCGAATCTAACACACAACATAGCCCGGACTGTAGCAACTAGTTACGCTCCGTTGACACGCAAAATAGGACGTGCGCGTCGCAAAGTTTGCTTAGTCCAATAACAGCCCCGTAGTGTAGTGGCCAATCATCTAGGATTTTGGGTCCTGGGACCTCGGTTCGAATCCGGGCGGGGCTATTTATTCTTTTAAGTATCAGTTAATAAATAGTTTAAATTCGCCCCTATTCGAACCGAGGTCCATTTGCTGTTCAGAATTAGCTCAAGATTTTGCTGTATGGTTTATTATACTTTGTCGGTACAATTATATCTAATTCTTTTTGTATTTTCAAATAATCTGATTCTATGATTAGATATAACCAATCTTCTTCTAATTTTATCTTCGCTAGAATTGGTTTTATTCCTAGATTATTGGCTTTTTTTAAGGTATTATGACAATTTGCCATCATTCTAATTTTATAATTTCCGTAGTTACAAGATTTTGTTTTTATTTCATATATTTTTGGTTCTTCTATATCTATCGCATCTATTGTATCCCAATTATCCATTAAAAACTTAATTTGTTCCACATTATAAATTTCTCTTAATTGTTTTTTTGCATGTTCTTTCGGTTGAAAATGTGTTAAAATAGAATTTTTCTTCACTAACCTGAACATACACTCGCCTGCAAGACCTTTAAATGTTCCTGATGCTTTTTTTAAAGAGTTCATAAATTATTAATGCCAGTCATTTAATATATATCTTTAGCTTGTTTTTTCGGAAATATCTTGGACAAATCATATTTTTATATGATGATGGTTTGGCCCTCAAATTTGTATAGTGGCTCAATTTCCGGGCAGGGCTATTTTTATCTATACATCCATTCCGAGTATAAAATTTAAAATTATATGACAATAATACTGATAATTAAAATAGGGAAAGATTTGGTTTAGTTTTTAAATTATCATAATATTTTTGTATGGTTTAAAATTTCAGATATATATTTAAATAAATTAGCTTTTTAGAAAGTATGTTCCACACAGAATATAAAAATAAGTTTGGATTACCTTCAAATATTTTGCCCGAGTTTTTGGCTGTAAAAAATGATTTACGAAAAATTGTTCGTTGCACTATTAATTCTTATGAATTAAAAACAGTTGAAGAAGTTTGTCAGAAGTTTGGTTTATTTATTTCTGCAAAAACGTATGATGAGCTATTTAAAGGCGTTTCTATTCAAGTAACAAAAACTGAAATAAATAAAATTTCTTCTCAAAAACTATTTATTTATATAACTAAAAATTTTGATTTAATAGAACAAGTTTTCAATATTGAACGTGTTCGTACAAAAGACTCTGCAATCAAAACTGGACAACTATTTCAGTATCCTGAATGTTGTATAAATTTTGAAGTTGATCCGACTTGTAATCCTGAACATGAATATATTTTTAAAAATAATGAAAACATGAATACAAAAAGTTATATTTATACAAAATATAATAAAGACTCTTTCTCTTTTTATTTGAATAACTTTTTATTGTTTCTAAATAATCAAGTTTCTCCTTTTTATCTTATATCTCATTATCCTTGCAATTATAATTGTGAGAAAAGTAAGGTTTATGCAAAAAAATTATTGACTATTATTGACTCTGAAGAACCTCTCTTGGGAAAACTAATGCGAAAATATTTAAAATTACCAGTAGTTTTTTTTGATGATAGTCATTTATTGGAATCTGAAAAAGATGAAAACAAAGGTTTTGTTGCTGAAGGAGAAATAAACGGCAATAGTTTGTACAAAAAAGATTTACATTCTCTTCGTAAATATAGGGATTTTGGTTGGAGATTTAATTTTGCAGACAGAATAACATTTGAAAAGAATAAGATTATTTTTTTTAAGAGAATATTTGGAAATAATTTCTTACAAATAGGGAAACAAAAAAAACAAACAGAGTTTGATGGGTTGCTAATAAATTTTGTTGATGAATAAATTTTTGTTAATATTAACGATTTTCTTCTTATTTATTAGAGATTAAACCAAAATAAAATAGATAGTTTAACCCTCAAATCAGCGTATAATGGCTCAACTTTTCGGTAAAATTATCCTTTTATCTTACTAACAGAAAAACTTAATCTTGGATGTTTCATAAAAAATGTTATCTTATCGTTTCGTTCTAATTGTTTTATTTTATATTCCATTTTTGCAGCATCTACTTTATCAATTGCTTCAATTGAGTGAAGTAATTGTTTGAAATGTTTCATTTTCACATATTTGCTGCCTTTGCCTGATTTGTGCGTGATCATTCGTTTATCTAAGTCATTAGTGATTCCTGTGTAAAGAGAGTCGTCTTGACATTCTAAAATATATACAAACCATTTCTTTTCTTTTTTTATCTCTTTTTTTATTGATTCTTCTTTCATTGTTTTATTTACTGTTTTGCACAGTTTATATTATTTTAGGTTGTTTAAATACCTACCTTTAAAAACAAACCTTTTCTCCTGAGCTTGATGGTTGAAATAAAAATTCGAGGATACGACTATAAAATTAATCTTGCTAGAGATTCTTTTAATCGAAGAGCTATTCAATACACTAATCAAATAATGGCACAATTCAGAAGTATTGGGTTAACAAATGATGATGTTGAAGTTAGCGAAGAAAGAATGGCTATGAAGAAAGCTCCTGCGAATGTTTCTTGGTGGATTCATGATGAACGTTGTCATTTTAGTTTTAATAAGATGGCTCGATTTGTTGATAATCTTTTAGTGGTTTCAAAAGTTATAGAACACAATATTGATGAGCTTATTGCTGAAGAAATAACTATTGAAGATTTTATTAAAATTTTTAGAGAGCATGATGGCTTTGATGAAAAAAGAGTTAAAGCACGTGAATTTTTTGACTTAGAAGAAGACCATATAAATCTTGAAGAAATTAATAAAAAATACAAATCGCTTGCAAAAACTCTTCATCCAGATATGCCTACTGGAGACCATGAAAAGTTTAAAGAGTTAAATGAACATCATAAAACTTTGAAACGTGAGTTAGAATAATTTTTGACCACACTAAAAAAGTTAGTTCTTATTTCACAATCTTTTAATATAACAAACAAATTATTTGATTTATTATGAAACGAAAAATTATTCTTAACTTAGCAATTAGCTTAGATGGTTTTATTGCTGATGATGATGGTGGTTTTACTTGGATTAAGGGCGATGGTGATAAAACTCACGATACTAAAGCACAGTTTGATTATGAAGAATTTGTTGAGTCGGTAGATGTTATTATTATGGGAAAAATTGCTTTTTTAGATTGTCCAAAAGAAACTTTAGATTCATTTAAAGACAAAACAATTTATGTTGCAACAAATAAAGTTCTTAATACCAATTATTCTAATGTTGAATTTTTTAGTGGAGATTTAGTTTCTCAAATATCTGCTTTACAAAAAGAAAAAGGCAAAAATATTTGGTTGTTTGGTGGTGCTGGTTTAACAGATTCTTTTATTAAAGCAAATCTTATTGATGAATATATTATTGGCATCATTCCAATTATTTTAGGTAGTGGAAGGCCTTTATTTTTAAAAGATAATCCTACAATTAATTTGCATTTAAAAGAATCTACAACTCAAGAAGGAATTGTTATTTTAAGATATTCTAAATAAACTTAATGATTATTGATAACTTCAACTCAATTCAAAGTTAGAAAAGCATTTATAAATACTGGTTGTTTTATTCTTATTAAATCAAAAAAATATTTCAAAGGTGAAAAATATGAAAAAAACTATTATGATTGTGGTTTTACTAACAATTGGCATTATGCTTGCTGCTTGTTCAAGTGAAACTGCAAAAGAAGAAACAATAGCTGAAGTTATAGAAGAACTTCCTTCAATAGAATCATTATGTGTTGAAAATAGCGGAAATTGGATTGATTCGGTACACGAATGCGAAGACATATCTAGAGAATCATGTGATTTGTTAGGCGGACATTTTAATGAATGTGCTTCTGCTTGTAGAAACGATCCTGAAGCTGAAATGTGTACTATGCAATGTGTTTTGGTTTGTGAATTTGATGTTAAAGAAATGAAACCTCTTGAAGAAGATTCAACTGAATCTTTAGAAATACACGCATGTACAGAAGAAGAAAAAGAAAACATGATTTGTACTCGAGAATATATGCCTGTTTGTGGAACTACAAACGTTCAATGTATACAAGCACCTTGTCCTCCTTTAGAAGAAACTTATAGTAATGGTTGTACTGCTTGTTCTGCAGGTGTTGATTCTTGGATAGAAGGCGAATGTTAATTTTATAATCTTAAAATTATTTTCGCTTAATTTTTTTTTATCGATTAATTTAAAAAGATTAATAATTTGAACTGTTTTAAAATGAATTATAAAATAAAATGTATTCGATGTAAAAAAAACTATCAATTAGTTGTAAAGCCTACACGTTATGTAACTTGTTATGAATGTCAGAAATCTGAGTTAGTTGGCGAAATTACTGATGTTGAAATGAAGAAAATGTTTGATATTCCAGAACAATTCTATAAAGATAACATGTTTTTAAGAGATATTAAGATTAAATATTTAATGTATAAGAATCTTTCAGAAAAACAAGTTGCAGCATTTATTAAAGCAGTTGAAAAGATGAAAAAAGCTTCTGAAGAGAAATAAATAATTCTTTATACAAAACCTTTAATAATAATTTTATTTTCCTACTTTCATGGTCAATTTTTCAGATGAAACACTATCTTGGAATATTTCTGAGAATGTTTGTGATTTGTTTATTTATACTGATTTATCAGTTGATAAATTAATTGAGTATTTTGGCGTTTATAGAACTGATGTTATAAAAATTGATTCTGAACCTGATTCTGAAGAGGGGTATTATTTTGCATCAGGGCGAACTGATGAGAGTAAATCTGGCTTTCCAAGTTATACTCTTGATAAAGCTGTTAGTGAAAATCACCAATCTATAGATAAATTTGATTTCGAACCACTTTCAGTTTTGGTTACAGATGATGTTTTCAAATATTCGGTTAAACATTTAATGGATAAACGTGATTTAAGAGAATTATATGAAGATGAATGGTTTGATAGGATTAAAGAGTTAACTTCTTATCTTCGAGAAGATAAAATTCCACATATAATTGTAACTGAGATAATTCGTCGATGGGATGATTTTAGCACAGAACATTTAATTGGAGGATATGATTCAAAAGGTGAACTATACATTCATCCACTCAGTCAAGATTTTGTTTATACAAGACTTCTTAAATAAATTGTTTATAATGATTTAAGAGCGAATTATTATGTGTGTTTTTTTCAAGATAGTTATTTAAAAGAACTCTATTTCTAGAACCTTATGAAGAAAAATATTGATTGGACACAAGAGTTTAACACCCTGATGGATCATCTTTCTAAAAAAAAGAATGAAAGCATTAATGACCTTGAAGAATTAAAGAAAAAAGTAGTATTAAAAATTGATTCTCGACTTGATAATTTATACCAAAGAAGAGATTATATCTTAGAAGTTTTAACTAAAAAGAATGAACTTCGAAGACATAAAATGGGTGTTTGGAGAAAGTTTATTCGAACAAATTTTTGGATTAGTATTGCTTATATTTTTTCAATGCCTTTTATTTATATGATGATTATTCCAGGCATCTTTATGCATGTTTTATTAGAGATTTATCATCAAATTTGCTTTAGAATTTATCGTATTCCGCTTGTAAATCCAAAAGAGTATTTTATATTTGATAGACGTCATCTTCCTCATCTGAATTGGTTTGAAAAGTTCAATTGTTTTTACTGTTCATATTACAATTGTCTTTCAAGTTATTTACAAGAGATTGTTGGAAGAACTGAACGATTTTGGTGTCCTATAAAACATGCGAAGCGAATGGAAAATCCTCATGCTCATTATGGAAAATTTGTTGATTATTCTGATGCTGAAAACTTACGTAAAGAGTGGAAAGAACTACGACAGTTTAAAGAATTAAAAAAATAAATTAATCTAAACCTTTAAGAACTTTTTTCTTGAAATTAAATTTGTCCGCCTTGATCGACATATTTTCTCATTAATCTTTCGATAATGATTGTTGGTGCGAATCCTTTCTTACTACATAGTCTTACGAATTCATCATAAGTTGGTTTGTCAATATTATAATCTGCTCTTACTTTTTGCGGTCCTTTTGGAGTTGCGGCCATTATTTATCACCTTTGTTGTCAAAAGTAGTCATTATTTATAAGTTTGTTTATTGTTGTGTGATATTGTTAGTGTTTTGTTTTATATAATTTTTATAAATAAAAGTCTTTATCATAAGCAATTATGACTTATTTTATCATGTTGATGTTGATAAAATGTTTTAGAACTATTTAACACGTTTTTTTTTGAAGGTTTTGCTTTATTAAATCATTCTTTTTCTTAAAACATGAGTCACAATATACTTCTGGTTTTCTTGGTTTAAATGGGAGTATAAACTTTTGTTTACATTTAACACAAATTACGTCTGTTGCCCATTTTCTTGCATTACCTTTAGCACCTTCCCTTTCAAAATTAATGTGTTTGTTTAATTGTTCATAGTTATATTTTCTAACGGATTTCGCTTTGCCTTTAGGTTTCATTTTTATTTAGATTTATTTAAGTGTTTAAATGATTATTCATTGATGTAAATACTTGGTTTAATCTCTTCTTCTAATAATTCAGTATAACCTCTTTTTATTAAACCATCATATTTATAATTATGAAACACCCATTCTAATGGATTTGTTTTTTTCTCTATTACAACTGAATCTCCGTTCATAAATTTTGAAGTAGTTTTGTTCAAATCCCAATAAACATCCATAACCTCTGTGTCGGGATGTTTTTGTACGTGATCAAGCATTCCATCTAAACCTTCATCAAAGTAAACTACAATTCCTAAATCTTCTTCAATTGAAATAGTATTAACACTCCCGACAAAAAACTCATTTATTAAAGAAAAATAATCAATATTAACTTTTCTAAAGATTAAAGGTGTTATAAAATCTAATTCTGTAATTGATAATACTCCTTTTTCTTGAGAATAATCTTTTATTGCTTTTAATCTTTCTTTACTGGTTGTATTTTTAAGTTTAATTTGTTTATATCCAAATTCAAGAAGGTCTTCGTATGCTTTCTGAAAATTAATCCATTTAAAGGGATTTTCTGATTGTACTGAATACATTGAATCATGAGCCACATCCCAAATAAAATCTAACAATCCATCTCTTTCTTTATCTAAAAATTGAATTAAATCATGCTCATTAGTATAGGTTATAAATTGAAAATTCTGTTCTTTACTCACAGTATAAGAAAAGGTATCTTTTGAAAATTTAAAATTTAAATTATGAACTCCTTTATAACCTTTAGAACTATCTTCAACTGTTTGAAAAACGAAATCTGCAACAGATTCTATTTTTGGATTAATTTTATATATTTCAGGATTAACTTCAAAAACTGTTTTGGTTTTTGTTGATTCAAGTTTTATTTCTGGTTCAATATTTTTATAAGCACAAGAAAAGAACATGCTTGTAGAAAGTAATAGTGGAAGTAATTTCTTTATCATGAAGAATGAAAAAGATAATTATTATAAAAAGATTTGTAGATTTAATACTTTAAGGAACTATTAGTCTCCAATAATTATTGGTAACGTGTTTATCAGAATGTGGTTCAATTTCAGCTATTTTAACTCTACCTTCAAAACTGATTTCAATTAAATATCCATCAATTACATTTCTTAATTTAGAAAACTTTGGCTCTGGTAAACCTTCAAGATTTGGATGCAAATATTCTGGTTTATACCATCTAGTTTCATCAAGATATCGTTCATATTCAATTTTAAATCCTGTTGGATAATCTTCATTATCAAAATGAAATTTTACAACTTCATTTAATGTCAAATTTAAATCATCTTCAGTTAGTTGAAAGTTTAATTTATTATCAATAATTTCAGAAAAAATACTCATTTTATTATAAGATAAACTAAAAGGTCTTATTAATAAATCAATTGCAGTATAATGATTTAATGCAATAGAAATATTAGATTTGTCTTCTTCTTTTAGTAACATAAACTGATCATTATAATGAGTCATTTTAATGCTTCAACATATTTTCTGCGGTGCTGATTTCAACATATGAAGCGCCATGATCTTTACCAAAGCTACCTGCAACAACTACAACCATGTCCTCTTTAGTTAAGAATTTCATTTTTATTAATCTGGTAAACGCTTCTTTATGGAACTCAACAAAATCTGCTTTTTCTTCAAGATAAAATGCTTCAACACCGTAATGAAGATTTAATTCTCTTTTAACTCCTTGTTGATAGCAGAAAGCATAAATATTATTTTCTCCTCTATATGACGATAAATAACGCGCAGTTCGACCACCATAAGTGTCTATAACTACTGCTTTTACTGGCAAGTCGTGTGCTGCAGCCATCGCACTTCTTGCAAGATAGGAAGTAATTTTATTGACTACTTTTCTAACTTCGTGATTGTGATAACCTCTTCTTTCAGATTCAACTTCTTTTGCAATTTTTACCATTGTTTCAACTGCTTTAATAGGATACTTTCCCATTGCAGTTTCACCAGATAACATGATTGCATCAGTTCCTTCAAGAATTGCGCTTGCAACATCTGTTACTTCAGCTCTTGTAGGTCTGGGATTTTCAATCATTGAATGCAACATTTGGGTTGCAGTAATTACTAATCTGCTTCTCTCTATCGCTTTTCTTGTAAGTTTTTGTTGTATGAATGGAATTTTTTCTGCTGGAACTTCAATTCCCAAATCTCCTCTTGCAATCATTATTCCATAAGCATCATCAAGTATTTCATCAATGTTATCAACACCTTCTTGATTCTCAATCTTTGCTATAATCTCGATTTTAGATTTGTATTTGTTTATCTCTTTTTGTAAGGCTTGAACATCTTTTTTATTTCTAACAAAAGAATGAGCAATGAATTCAACGTTAAATTCTGCTGCAATTTTGATAAATTCTTTATCTCTTTTTGAAACTGACGGTAGTTTAAGATTTATACCTGGAGTATTAACTCCTTTATATCCTTTAACAACTCCGTCTTCTATAACTTTACAAAGCAAAGCATCTTTTTTCTTTTTTATAACTTTAAGTTCTACTTCGCCATCATCAATAATTATTTGAGCACCTATGTTTAAATCTTTATGAAATCCGTTGTAGTTAGTGCATAATAATTGTTTTGAAGAATTTTGTTTAGCATTTCCTTGTATTAGAATGGTCTCGTCTTTTTTTAGTTTGATAGGTTCGCAGTTAGTAGTTCTTACTTCTGGTCCTTTTGTATCGATGACAATAGGTATTTTATCTGTTGTTTTTCTAATATTCTTGATTAAACCAGTTGCTTCTTCTAAAGAGATGTGAGCGGTATTTATTCTGAATCCATCAACACCTGCATCAATTAGTTTTTGTAAGTAATCCAAAGTACCTCTTAATTGAGAAATTGTAGCTAGAATTTTTGTTTTATTCATATTATTTTTTTATAATGATGCTGAGTTTTAAAAGTTTATGAAATTTAGAACTAAATTTTGTTTCAATAAATATTTAAAGAAATAATTTTCCTCATAGTTTTATGTTTAAAAGACTCTGGAAACAAAATTTATTCTTTGCTTTTCTAATCATAACAATATTTCAATTCTTTAATTCAGGATTATACTTTTATGTTCCTCTTTACTTAGAAAGTATTGGTCTTTCTGGTTATCAAATTGGTTGGTTATTCGCGTTATCTGCAATAACAGGTTTATTGTTCATTTTTAATATGGGTTTAATGGCTGACCGAGTACCAATAAAAGCTTTATTGATGACAGGATTGTTGTTAATGGGAGTTTACATGTTTGGATTTTCAAACACTGTTTTATTTCCGGTTTTAATTATTTTATTCTTTATAGGTGGTTTTGGAAATAATCTTTATTTATTATCGATGGATAATTTGGTTTTGAAAAAAGCGGGTTTTGAAAAAGGAAGACTTTTTGGTTCATATAGTGCAACAAAAGTAATTCCTGCAGCACTTGGAATGCTTGTTGCAGGTTATCTTTTAACAAATATTGAGTTTTCACTTGCGTTAAAATTATTGGGTTTTGTTATGGTTACATTGACAATAATGTCTTTTTTAGTTCCAAGTACTCAAAAGAAAATTTCTTCAGTTAAATCATATTTTAAAGATTTTTTTAATATGAAAGTTTTACCTTTTGTAATCTTAATATTTATCTTTACAATTCATTGGGGTGTTGAAGGTGTTGCTTACGGATTATTTTTAAGAACTAATCTAAATCTTAGTTTTATTCAAATGGGTTGGTATATGAGTATTCCTATTATTATTCTTGGTTTTGCATCGATTTATATGGGTAAACGTTATGACCAAAAACCTTCAATTAGAACTTTATTACTGGCAGGATTCTTAATGGCTGGTGCTGGTTTAGCATTAATGGCCATAACTACAAATCCTATATTATCAGCTTTTTTTAGAGTGATTCATGAAGTTGGAGATGCAGCATTTACATTATTTATGTTTATTGGCGCAGAATCATTATTTGCAAAAGAACGAATGGGCGGAAATTTTGGACTATTAACATTAATTACAGTTATTGGCAGATTTGTAGGTTCGCTAGTATTTTCGCCAATCGGTTCAACTTATGGTTATCAATGGCCTCATATTATTGCAGGTTCATTTATATTTTTAGCAGGATTCTTTTTCTTAGTATTTGAGAAAGGATATTTTAAACAACCAACAGAGCAATAATTTTTTATAATGTTCTATCATTTCTTTTTTTATGAAGGTTATTGCTGATTTACATATTCATTCTCGATATAGCAGAGCTTGTTCTACTGCTTTAAGTATTGCTAATCTTGAAAAGTGGGCTCGAGTTAAAGGAGTTAATTTGCTAGGAACTGGTGACTTTACACATCCTGAATGGATTAAAGAATTAAAATCTACTTTATTTGATGATGGAACAGGTATTTACAAAACAAAATCAGGTTTTCCATTTATGCTAACTACAGAAGTATCATCAATTTACTCTCAAGATGATAAAGGTCGAAGAGTTCATAATGTAATTTTCGCACCATCCTTAGAGGTTGTAAGTCAAATTACTGAGTATTTTAAGAGCAAAGGACGGGTTGATTATGATGGACGACCAATCTTTAAGATTTCTTGTAGGGATTTAATTTATGATTTAAGAAAAATATCTGATAAAATAGAAGTTATTCCTGCTCATATTTGGACTCCATGGTTTAGTTTATTTGGCTCAAACTCAGGTTTTGACACCTTAAAAGATGCTTTTGGCGACCAAACCCAACATATTAATGCTTTAGAAACTGGCATGTCAAGTGACCCTGAAATGAACTGGAGATTAAGCCAGTTAGATGGTAAAAAACTTGTTTCTTTTTCAGATTCTCATAGTTTTTGGCCTTGGAGACTTGGTCGTGAAGCAACAATCTTTGAAATGAAAGAATTAACTTACAATAACATTTTAAAGTCTTTAAGAGGTGATTCTGGGATTACAAGCACTATTGAAGTTGATCCTGGATATGGAAAATATCATATTGATGGACATCGAAATTGTAGTGTTGAAATGGAACCTGAAGACGCAATTAAACATAACAATATCTGTCCGGTTTGTAAAAAACCTTTAACTCTTGGCGTTGCACACAGAGTTGAAGAACTCGCTGACCGAAAACTAGGATTTAAACCAAAAAATGCTCTTCCGTTTCAAAAAATAATTCCTTTATCTGAAATCTTAGCAAAAGCTATTGGCAAAAACATTGCTACGAAATCAGTCTGGGCAGTTTATAACAAACTTATCGAATCGTTTAAATCAGAATATAATGTTTTATTAAATGTTTCTAAAAATAATCTTTTGAAACAAACACCTGTAAAAATTGCAGAATTAATAATGCTTAATCGAGAGGGTTTGTTAAAAGTTAAACCAGGGTTTGATGGGGTTTATGGCGAAATAGTTCTTGATTCTAATGTTAAAAAAAGCAATCTTGATAATTTTGAAAATGAACTTTCTTCTAATCAGAAAAGTTTAGGTAAGTTCATATAAAAGATAAATATATAAAACAAACAAATTTTCTTAGCTTTTCATGATGTTTGAAAATGAATATTTTAATCCTATAAGAACTGAACAAGAATGGAATAGTCATATGAGTGGTTTATTACAATATTTAACCGAACCTGTTTCTTTGGCTAAAAGATTCGAAAATGCGGCTTCTTGTATTGATGAAATGGTTAATAATAATGAAATACCTCAAAATAAATTAGCCCAATATATTTATGAAAACAAATTAAAAATAGATTATGTTTCTGAATTGAATCAAATAATTCACGAAGTAAGTCATCAGGAGAATAACCCTTATCTTAAACAATTAATTAGAACTAATTCAATTAAAAAAGAAACAGTTATTGAATTTAAGAAAAACCTTCAAATAGTCAGAGATTTATGTCAAAAAACCGAAGAAAGCTTTTCTTATGAAATAACTCGTAAAAATTATGATTCACAAGTAGCTTATGATATGTTAAAAGCAACACATCAAGTTAAACAAGCAAAGTCAGAAAAGAAAAGTGTTTTTTCTAGATTTAGTAAAAGAGCAAAATAACTAATTCTTTGTTAAATTATTTAGAAATAAATATTAAAAAATAAAAAAATAAGTCCTTAACGGACTTTTAAAACTCCGTAGAGATTTTCTTGATCACAATCTGAGCATCGATATTCAAAAGCTCCTTTTTCACTAGCAACAAATTCAATTACTCCGGTTGTTACATCTTCTTCAATATCAAATTTCTCTAATGAGAAATGCTTAGGATTCGTGTTTAAAAAGACCAGTCTTACAGTGTCTCCTTCATTAACAGTCATTGTTGTCGGGTCGATTTTGTCTTCGTACATTCGAACTTCAAATTCTTTGACTGTTGCAGTTGTATCTGCATCTGTTGTTTCTGTTTCTTCAGTTGTTTCAGATCCGCATGCTGTTAAGAACAACATCAGGATCGCTAAAATCGCAATTATTTTTTTCATTTTATTATATCCTCCTCATCACACCACAATTCTGAAAATCGGTGCTCTGTTAACATCATTAACTGTTATTAAAACATCTTGTGAACTTTCAAGTTCTCCATCTGATGCAGTTACAGTTACGCTGTGAACTCCTGCATCTTCAAATGATGTTTCATATGTTGCAGTATTCATCCATCCGCTAATTGTTAATTCTATTGCGTCTCCTTCTCTGTCCATTGCATTAATTGGAAGTTCAACTGTTTCGCCTTCATTAACTGTGATTGGCATCATGTTTTCCAATGTCGGTGCAGTATTCATTTGAGTTACAATAATTTTTAGTTCTGCTTCAACTTCATCAGTTCCATCTGATGCAACCACTGAAGTTAAGTATGTTCCAGCATTATCTAATTTGGTTGCCCAAACTCCTTTTTCATCTAATGGTTCTGCGAAAGTTAGAACAATTGTATCTCCATCAAGGTCTTCAACTGTTAAATTAAGTTTTAAAGTTTCAGTTTCCATTACTTTAATTTCTTCAGGTAAATTTGTAAAAACTGGTGCTCTATTTACATCTTCAACAGTTACTTTAATTGATTTTTCTCTTGTATTTTCTGCATCTGTTGCGTAAACATTTACCATGTATATTCCCGCATCTGAAAATGTTGTTTGATAGCTAGGACTATTTAACCAACCGTTATATTTAACTTCAAAGTCATCTCCTTCAAGATCATAAATGTTGCAGGTAACTTCTAATAAATCTCCTTCTTTTAACATTAATTCATCAGCACATTCAATAATTGGTGCTTTGTTTGTTGGATTGATAAGAACTCTTATAGTTTCTGAAGTTGATAATGCTCCGTCAGAAGCTGTAACTGTTACTAAGTATGTTCCTTCATCTCCTTCTTTTGTTTGCCATAACCCTTCTTCATTAAAAGGTTTAGTAAAAGTGTATTCTATAAAATCTCCATCAGGATCAAATGCTTCTGGTTGTAAGCTCATTAAATCTCCTTCTATACCTTCCATAGTTAAATATTTAGGTGCTTCAACTGGTTCTGCAGGAACAACTTCTAGTTCATCTACAGGTTCTAAAGCTTCAATCTCGATAACTTCACCCATCGTTTTTTCTTCTGGCAAGTTAACTTCTACAATTACTTTTTCTTCGTTGATTACTTCGCCTGTAATAGAAGGTTCAGTACCTTCTCCATTATTACATCCGGAGAGAATAACTAGCATAATTACTGCTAATACTAATACAAATTTTTTAAACATTTTACCACCCTTAGCTCTTCATAAAATTATAACAAGATTCATGGTGGCGAAATAGTATATAAATTTTTCCATTTTCAAGTAAGAACAAATTAGGAATTTGGTCGTTAAATTTTTATAATTGATTAGAATAGTTATTTTCATGTTAGAAAAAGCCAAAACATTTGTTGCTGAATCGTTTGGAAGTAAAGTTAATAATGAAGCAATGATTCATTTTGAAAGAACTGTTTATTGGTTATTACAATTAAAACCTGAAGCTGATGAAGCAATGCAAATTGCCGCATACGCTCATGATATTGAAAGAGCTTTTAGAGAAGGAAGTAATGATGATTTTTTTAAAGATAAAGAATTTAATGATCCTGAAAAATTAAAAGAACACGAAGAAAAAGGCGCAATGATAATTTCTGAATTTTTAGAAAAAAATAATTATGAACATTCAAATACTGCAAGAGTCTATAATATGGTTCGACATCATGAAGAAGGTGGAGATTTAGAATCTGATTTAATTCAAGGAGCTGATAGTCTTAGTTTTTTAGAAAATAATGTTTCAAAATTCATTGCAAGAATTCCTATTATGGGAAAAGAAAAAATTGAAAAGAAAATTACTTGGATGTATGAACGAATTTCTCTTAACAAAGCAAAAGAGCTTGCAAAACCATTCTATGATGAAGCAGTTAAAAAACTAGCTAATAATTAAATGTGCGCCGAGGCCGGGAACAATAAAAAGCTTTGCTTTTTGAGCACCAAAAATTAATTTTTGAGTGTTTCACCCGTGAAACTGGTGTTTAGAGGTTTTGAACCCGGATGACTGTGATGGCCGTAGGGTTTCAGCTTATTGCAATGCTAGGTTATGTGACCTCGCATTTTTCTTTATTTTTTTTATGAAATTAATTATTCATAAACTATTTAAATCACATTTTTTTCTATTGTTTATATGATTGTACTTGGTATTGAAAGCACTGCTCACACTTTTGGCATTGGAATTATTAAAGACAAGCAAGTTTTGGCCAATGTTAATGATAGTTATACAACTGAATCTGGTGGTATGATTCCTGTGCAATCTGCTGAACATCATGTTGAATGTTGTGATAGAGTTCTTAAAACTGCTTTAGAAAAAGCAAATATTTCTTTACACGAAGTTGATGTCATTGCTTATTCTCGAGGTCCTGGAATGGGACATTGTCTTCGAATTGGGGCAACTGTTGCTCGAAGTTTATCAATATTATTAAAGAAACCTCTTGTTGGAGTTAATCATTGTGTTGCTCATCTTGAAATTGGTAGGCTTTGTGGCGCTAAAGATCCTATTTTACTTTATGCGAGTGGAGCAAACACTCAAGTTATAGCTTATGATGGTGGTAAATATCGTGTTTTTGGCGAAACTTTAGATAATGGTGTTGGTAATTTTTTAGATGGATTTGGGCGTATTATTGGTCTTGGATTCCCTGCAGGTCCTGTTATTGATAAACTAGCTCAGAAAGGCAAGAATTACATTAAATTACCTTACTCTGTTAAAGGAATGGATGTTTCTTTTGGTGGAATTCAAACTTTTTTAAAAAACAAAGTTGTTGGTAAATTTCCTAATGAAGATATTTGTTATTCTGTTCAAGAAACCGTATTTGCAATGTTGCTTGAAGTTTCTGAAAGGGCGATGGCTCATTGTGAGAAAAAAGAATTGTTGCTTGGTGGTGGCGTTGCTTGTAATACTCGTTTGAAAGAAATGGCTAAAATTATGTGTGAGGATCGTGGCGCAAAAGTTTTTATTCCTGAAAATCAATTCTTGGTTGATAATGCTGCGATGATTGCGTGGACTGGTTTATTGATGTATGAAGCAGGTGTAATAACTTCTATGAAAGACTCTAAAATTAGGCCTTATGAACGAACAGACGATATTAACGTTGTTTGGCGTTAATTTGGAGATAATTTGTTACTTCTGAGTAAAGGTTTAAAAATAACTTCATACTTCTTAAATTAATGAACGCGTTTATAGAAAAATTAAATACTGAATATAACAATCTTTTTTCTGAAGGAATTCCTGTTTATATAGCCGCAGGAACAAATCCTACAAAACCTGTAAACGGTGAAGCTTGTAAAGCATTACTTAAAATTAATAATGAACCTATGGTTTTACCCATAATAAAAGGCTGGAATGAATTGCCAGAAACATCGACTATTTACATTAACGGACCTGCTGAAAGATTCAAAGAAGAGCTCGAACCTTATTTTGCAAAGAACGGAATTACTGATTATAAATTTGTAAATGAAGTTGCACAAGGAGATGCAAAAGTTCTTTTTAGTAATATTGAAGATACTGTAAAAAGATATGAATTATCAGGTGCTACTCTTTTATCAACTTGTGACATGGTTCCTTTTGATACAGTAAAAGCTAGAACTATTTTAGATGACATTTTAACGGGTGTTGTTGATGATTTAATGAATAAAGGATCTGTTGCAGACTTATATTTCACTATAGGAAATCAAATGTCTGAGAAAGGTACTTTTTCTTCAATTAAAGATTTAGATGATGCAAGACCTGCAATGGTTCTAGGACCTTATGATCTTTTTAGATTGGGTGGAGTGGATTTATTTTTCCCAGAGAATTTACTTCCTAAAAAAGACGAGTTTGTTAAAGGTTATTCTGTTAGAAAAGCAAATGAAAACCTGTTGCATACTTTAAGTTATGTTTGGGAAAGATTAGGTTATGATGTTCCTGAAAGCAGATTTAAAGTTTTAAAATTAAATGAAGGAAGACAAACTTTATTGAAGTTAATGGCCAATTATCTTAAAAAATATGGTGTTAAAGGAGTGCGATTACCATCTCCACACCCATTTTATCATCTTCCATTACCAGATATGGAGAAAGTTCTTGAAGGAACGCTTGGTTTTAAAACAAGACTTATTGTTACTGAAGGCACTGAAGATGTTGATAATGATTTAGAAGCAGAAGCGATTGGAGCAGTAACTGGTAAAGATTTTATTTTATCGGATGAATAATTATTTCTGTCCAGCTTTTTTAATTTTACTAAGAATGGCTGATTTTCCTTTCCAATTAAGAACTTCTTTTAAGACATCATAGATTGTATCAACAGGAATAATTTTAACTTTCTTTAATCTGTCTTTGTCTACAACAATGTCTTGAAGGTTTGATCTAGGAACAATAACTTTTGCAATTCCAGTATCAATTGCGGCATCAATCTTTGATGAAACGCCACCAATAGGTAATACTTCTCCTCTAACAGATAATGAACCTGTCATTGCGTATTCTTGTTTAATTGGAATATTTTTTAATGCAGAGATGATGGTTGTTGCAACTGCAATACTTGCTGAGTCTCCTTCTACACCTTCATAAGTTTGTAAGAATTGAACATAAATATCGCATGTTTCTTTTATGTCTAGGCCGAAGTGTTTTTTAATAATTGCAGAAACATTCTTAACAGCTTCTTTAGCAATTTCTCCTAGTTTTCCTGTGGCAATAATTTCTGATTCTTTACCGCCAGGTGTAACTTCTGCTTCAATAGGTAGAATTATTCCTGAGTAGCTGCCGCCAGAACCCATAACTGCAAGGCCATTAACTCTTCCAACTCGTTCGCCTTTTATTACAATTACATTGTATTCTTTTCTTCTGGCAATCATTTCGTCTGCCATTTGATGTTCTAATGATCTTGCAATCTTTTTTGCTCTTATAATATGATCTTTTTCAACAGCAACAGCTTTTTCTTCTAAAGCTAAATCTCCAGCTGCTCTAACAAGACCGCCAATATCTCTAAATCTCAATGATAAATGACCTTTACGATTAGCTCTTCTTCTAGCTTCTTCAACAATATAAGTAACTGCTTCTCGTGAAAAATGGGGTATTTTACCGTCTTTATTAACTTCTTGAGCTACGAATTGAGCAACTTTTAATCTATGTTCTTTAGTATCTAGGATGGTTTCTCTCATATATACTTCATATCCATAACCTCTAATTCTCGACCTTAAAGCAGGATGCATGTGAGTTACGGTTTCAACATTTCCAGCAGCAATTAATATGAATTTACAAGGAACAGGTTCTGTTCTAACCATGGCACCTGCTGAACGTTCACTTTGACCTGTAATTGCATTTTTTCCTTCTTGAATTGCTGTAAGTAATTCTTGTTGAGAACCTGGTTGTAAAGTTGCAATCTCATCAATAAATAAAACTCCCATGTGAGCTTTATGAATCATTCCTGCAATTACTCTTTCATGAGCAGGAGTTCCTAGGCCGCCACTTTGGAAAGGATCGTGTAATACATCTCCTAAAAGTGCTCCTGCATGTCCGCCAGTAGCATCCAAAAATGGTGCTTGTTTTTTCTTAAAATTATCAACTATTAATTTAGGTGACATAACTTTCATTCCACCCATTTTTTTACCTAAGTTCATAAACATAATAAAGGCTGCTAAGAAGATCATTCCTCCTAAAAAGAATGCCGCAAACATAACGTCCGATTGATATTTTTCCCTGACCCACCAAGGAACAATCATGGCTAAAACTGCAAAAATAAACATGATAATATTTTGATTTTTTAATCCACCCATATCTTGAATTCTTGATTTTGCAACCATTTCTCTGCCTTTTCCAGCAGCAACTGTTCTGATTAAAGGTTGATTTTCATCGTTTGGATTTGGAAATGAAAGTACATCCACTAGTTTTTCTTTTGGTAATAATTCGGCCATTGCAAGGCCTAACATGCTTTTTCCTGTTCCTGGTTCTCCTATTAATAACACGTGTCTTCTTTGAGCAGCAGCTTTCTTAATAACATTGACTGCATCGTCTTGACCAATAACTTGGTCTACAATATTCTTAGAAACTTTAATTTCTTTAGTAGTTTTAAACTTAAACTCTGCCTCTTTCATACTTGTTGTAAAAAATAGAAGTTGTATATAAACTTTACGTGCGAATTAAAACAATTACTTGTATAAAATAGACTTATTTGTTAAAAGATACGCATTACTTTGTTTAACTTTTGTATCTCTAGAAACAATGCAACCAAGATCAGATTCTTTAATTGTAAATTTGTATGAACCTAAAAACTCGTTCATAAGAGTGTTTGCAAATAATTTGTCTTGTATCATTTTAAAATCTGAATCATCATATTTTTTTATAACGCCTAAATATTCAATTCCTACTTCGGAAAAAAACCATTGTTTAGGATGATTTGTTGTTAATTGAGTTAATCTATTTAGAAAAGCTGGCTTTCTTAATGATTTATCATTAACTAAAACACCACTTTCAAGCATTTTTGACCACAATTCTCCTTCTATTTCTTTTTGATCTGTGAAGATAGTATAACTTTCAAAATTATTATTGTTGTCTTGTCCAATAGTTATTTGAATTTGCTTAGAAGTATGTTTGTGATATGGTGTGAAAAGCTCTTCTTCCCATTTTTCTTGAGGATAACCAATTCCTTTTCTAACATAAGTTTCGTTGTATATTTGATATAATTTATTTAATTCTGTTCGGGACAATTCAGTAACTGGTTTTAGTATGTTGGACATTTTTTTAATCCTTGTTAAATGGATTGTCTTCTTCTACGTTTAGCAACTGTTGAACTACTGCTACTAATGCCTGATTCACTACTAACCATCATCCAAAACCCAATCCAATAACCTAAACCAGTATTTGGATTAGATATCATGCCTGTTCCATCTCTAGCCCAAGTTTGACCATCATTAAATGCATTTAAAAATACATTTGGCAGTAATAGAAATCCATCAATCATTCCTGAACCAACACCATATACTTCTTTTGTAATTGCATCAATAGAATCATAGTCTTGTGCTAGTACTGCTGTTGTTAATGCAGTAGTAGTTAGTCCTGCTTGAACATGTTTATTACACATTACAGAATATGCTTTTTCTTGAACAAAATCAACTGCTTTTTTGTAAGCGGGTTTTTGTATTTCTAGTTCTAAAGGATTCATTTTAATCTTTGGAAAATGTGTTTTAATATATAAATGTTTTCACTATTAGCTATTGATGAGTGGTAAAAATAAATAAGTTTATATATGGGGCTTTCTTTCCTAATTAAATGGATAACTTAACTTTAGTAACAATCATTTCAGGACTTGGAGCAATAGGTGGTGTTTTAGCATTAGATTATGTGATTGCTAAATCAACAGATGGATTAACTAAAGCAGTCGAACAAAGACCTGATATAAAAGCTTATGATAATGAACATGATGAGATATTTAAAACAGAAATCCCTCAGATTATGCCAACATTCGGACCATTCACGTATTTTGCAAGGCAAAGATATTGTAATATGACTAAATAATCTACTTAAGTTTATATAATTCTTAACAATTCCTTTATTATGAACGATTTATATCAAAGTGAAGAATGGAAATCCTTAAATAAACTAGATAGAGCTCAACTTCTATTAGTGATTGAAGGATTAAAAAAAGGCTCTATTATTGGCGGGAACTGGACTTCATTTATGGAAGTTCTTAAAAAAACAGGTTTAGAATATAGATTAAATACTAATAAATTTCTTTTAAATCCTGTCGTAGTAGTTGCAAAAATAGAAGATTTACAAGAACAAAATAAACAATATTTGAATCTTCCAAATAATGCAAATGAAAACGATTTTCATAAAATCTCGGGTTGGTTTCTTGGATATCCTAAATGTTGTACTGAAGAATATGTAAAAGAAAGAACTTCTGAACAAAAAATCGCTGAAGAAAAAGGCCCTAGGTATTTAAGTTACTTATTTGGTCAAGAATTAGAACATCTAATTAAAACTGAAGGTTCTTATCCTAGGGTATTTGATTATAGGCCTCCAAGTTTTACACCTTGCGGAATTAATTGTTTAGAATCAATAGAACTCCTGTCTTCTTGGAAAGAAGCAATTAATTGTCTTGATCCTGAAGCAGGAAATGCATTAAAATATTTTAATAGAGCTGCTTATCCTCAACGATTAGTACATAAAAAGTATTTAATACAAGAAGGACAAAAAAGAAATGCTGATTATAAAACACTATTATTAAGAAGAAATGCTTAGAAATTGCTTAAGTTCATATATTTCTTTTAATTCTGAGTTACATGAATAAAAGTTATTAAAAACAAAATCTTTACACAATCAAAAACTTATTTTTGAGCATAAATGTTTCTAAAAACAAAATATTTATAT
>CALDOJ010000004.1 GCA_937912225.1 Candidatus Woesearchaeota archaeon
ACTCAGGAATTATTTTTTTAAAGAAATTTAAAATAAATATTATTATTAAAGCAATCAAAAATATTTTTTTTTCAGAAAGTATTTTTTTCATATTAAGTTTGTCTATTAAATTTGTGATATAATATTGAAAAGTTCTTCAGCCACTAATTTATGACCTAGTTTATTTGGATGAACATTATCTCCTTCCTGGTATATTAAATCTTGAGGATGATAATCTTTGAATAAATTTAATACATCAATAATTGTAAAATTATTTTTTTGTGCTTCTTCATAGACTTGATTATTCACTTCCAATAAAGGATATTTAAAAAAACTTGTTAGTATTGGAAAAATTGTGACAATAGTTGTAATATTGTTATTTTTAGATATTTTATTTAGTTCATTAAAAGAATATTCAACAGTTTTCCAATAACAAATATTTTCATGAATTTCTTTATAGAATTCTAAATTACCAATATCTCTTTCTTGTGAGATTATGCTTTTGAAAAAATAAGATTTTTCTGACAAGGTATTTAAAAATATTTTTAAATTTAAATCTCTGTAACAATTTTTAGGCGCATCAATCATATTTAGTGTTAATTTATCAGTTTTAAAAGAAGTTACTTTCTTTAAATAATTAACAAAAGGATCTTCAAATGCAGGATCATTTAAGAAATATTCCCACAAAATTATATCGGGATTATATTTAAGAGCTTTAGTTTTTAGAGTTTCTATTTCTTGTATAGAAGAATATCTAGATAAACCAAAATTAATAACTTCATAAGATTTATTTGTTCTTTCATTGAGTTCTTTTTCTAGAACTTCAACAAAAGATTCATTAAATTTAGTTCCAACACCCTCAGTAATAGAATCACCAATAGCAACTATTCTTATTATTCCTTCAGGTTTAATAATAGAATATTCCTTATCTATAAGTCCTTCAGAATTTGGTTTTATGGAATCTGATCGTGCATAAGAATTAGGAGTTAATTCAAATAAAATTAAAGGATTCTCAGAAAAATAATATCTGGTTTTTTGAATATCTTGTTTTGGTTCTTCTTCACTAAAAGAAATTTTTGATATATTTTCAACTAAAAATATAAATATTATAATTGTTAAAATTAGAGTTATTGTTTTTTTATTGCGTTTTTTCATATTAATGGATAAATAAATGGACTAACAGGTGTGCTTTGACCTAATATGATTAATAATGCAGTTAATACAAGCATTATTATTAATGGTAATAACCACCATTTTTTATTTTCTTTCATAAATGCCCATAAATCTCTTATTAATGAATGATTTTTTTTTGTCATATATCTCCCCTATCTAAGTTCATATTTTTTAAACTTTTTGAATTTAAATTTATGTAATAAGTATTGCCATAATGATATTAAAATATTAATTGCATATTTATATCTATTGACATAACATTTTTCATCTCCATAGAATGTTGGAATTGGTTTCTCTCTTATTTGCATATTTTTTAATTTCATTTGAATAATAATTTCAGTATCGAAATGAAAATCATTAGAACAGAGATTAAAAGGAATCTGTTTTAATGCTTTACAGCTATAAAGTCTAAATCCAGAATGATACTCTGATAGTTTAAGATCTAAAATTTTATTTTCAATCCAAGTAAGAGTTTTATTACCAAAGAATTTAATGATTGGCATACCGCCCTTTAACGGATGACCAGTCATTCTTGAACCAAAAACCATATCTGCATTATTTTTCTCAAATGGTTCAAGAAGTTTTGGAATCATTTCTGGAGCATATTGTGCATCTCCATGAAGCATAACAACAACATCATAACCTTTTTTAATGCAATATTCATAAGCCCATTTTTGATTACCGCCATAACCTTTATTTTTATCATGATGATAAATTTTAAGGTTTCTAGCTCCTTTTACTTTTTTATAACCTACACCAATTAAATGAGTATTATCATAACTTGCATCATCTGCAACAAAGATTTCAGAAACTTTATTTTTTAATTCTGTTGGAATTCTATCAAGAACTATTGGTAATGTTTTTGCAGCATTATAAGTTGGTATAAATATAGCTATTTTCAAAATTTTAACCCCGAACTTAGAAACTTTTATTAACTATATTAATATTTCCCTTCTTATATGTATTCAATTATAATTCCAACATATAATGAAGCAGACAATATTAATCTTTTAATTCCTAAAATTGATGATGTTCTTAATGACAAGTTTCTTCATGAAATTATTGTAGTTGATGATAATTCTCCTGACGGTACTGCTAAAATTGTTCAAAAACTTTCTAAAAAACATAATTGTAAAGTTTTAGTTAGAAAGAAAGAAAAAGGTTTATCTTCGGCTGTTATTGCAGGATTTGCTGCTGCTAAAGGAGAGTTTATTTGTGTAATGGATGCTGATCTTAGTCATCCACCAGATGTTCTTCCAAAAATGTTTAATGCTTTAAAGAAAGCAGAACTCGTTGTTGGAAGCAGACTTGTAAAAGGAGGAGGTTCTCAATCTTGGCCGTTTTACCGAAAAATTATTTCTTGGTCTGCACAATTATTGGCAAGGCCTTTAACTCCTGTGAAAGATACAATGTCTGGGTTTTTTGCTTTTAAAAAAAGTATTCTTAAAAATGTAACTTTAGAAGCTTATGGTTATAAGATATTGTTAGAAATACTTGTTCTTGCTGATTATAATAACGCAGTTGAAGTTCCATTTACTTTCTTGAATAGAACATTTGGTGAGAGTAAAATCAGTCTTTCTGTTGAAATTGAATATTTAAAACAATTACTTCATTTGTATAAATGTAAGTTTCTTAAAAATATAAAAAAATGATTAAAGTATCTATTTTTGTTCCTATTTATAATGAAGAAGAAGTTATTAAAGAAAATGTTATTAAAATTTATAACAAATTAACTCAATTAAAATATGTTTTTGAGCTTTTTTTAATTGATGATAATTCTAATGATAAAACTCCACAAATTTGTAAAAAACTTGCAATGAATCATTCTAGAATTAAATATCTCCGATTTACAAATGGTCCTACTAGAAGAGAAAATTTAGCTAAAAGTTTTAAAAAAGCAAACTATGATTTAATATTTTTTATGGATGCGGATCTTTCAACGGATTTAAAACATGTTCATGAGTTGGTTCATTCTATAAGTAATGGTCAAGATATTGTTATTGGAAGTCGACATATAAAAAATGCGATTGTTCATAGAAATCTTTCAAGAAGAGTTGTTAGCTTCTTGTTTAATAAGTTTGTAAGATTATATTTTAAATCAAATATTTATGATCATGAATGTGGATTTAAGATATTTAAAAAAAAAGTTATTTTTAACTTATTAAATGAGTTAAAATATGATTTTAAATTAAAGCGAAAAATGTTATGGGATACAGAATTACTTTTAAGAGCACAAAAAAATAATTATTTAATAAGTGAAATTCCTATTTTGTGGATTGCGGGTAAAAAATCTGCTTTAAGATTTTTTTCAGAAACTAGTATGATTTCATATTTGTTGAATTTGAAGAAAGAATTAGGCAAAGTAAATTAATTTAACGTTCTATAATCGAATATTTAATAAATAATAAATTCA
Organism: Candidatus Woesearchaeota archaeon; assembly: GCA_937912225.1. GTDB lineage: Archaea > Nanobdellota > Nanobdellia > Woesearchaeales > JAHIUF01. The sequence continues at coordinate 3,566 of CALDOJ010000004.1, forward strand.
TACCATCTCGATATGCAGATCGTCTCATTC
>CALDOJ010000005.1 GCA_937912225.1 Candidatus Woesearchaeota archaeon
AGTAATAATTAATAGTTATATAATTCCAATCAAACATTACAAGAACCTCTTAACCTTTAACCACATCTTTTTTAATCCTTTAATTGAAGTGAAATGTTTCAAAATATACCCCCATCTTTTTGGATGGGTGTAAAATCTAAACAACAATATCTTTTGATATTTCTTTAATTGTTTATATGAAAGGTCTGGATCTTCAAATGCTCTTTTTGTATAATAGTCAAAGTCTCCAAAATTTTTGCTAATTTTATATTTGTCTTTCATAACATCTAGTAATTTTGTTCCTGGTAAAGGATTGGTTATACTGGCTGTTATCTCTGTTGCGTTGAGCGAAACTGCAAAGTTTATTGTTTGTTTAATTTCTTTGATTGTTTCTGTTGGCGCTCCTAACATAAAGAATGCAAGTGTTTTAATTCCTATTTTATTTGCTTGATCTATTACTATTGGTACATCACTCAATTTTATTCCTTTTCTATAAATTTCATTTAATATTCTTTGTGAACCTGATTCAACACCTATGTGAATCATTCGAAGTCCTGAATCATACATTCTTTGAACCATTTTTTTATCTGTTAATGTATTAACTCGACTATTACAAGACCAAAGAAGGTTTATTTTTTCTTTATCTAATAAATCACAAAATTTGTTAACCCAAACTTTACTTATATTAAATGTATCATCATGTAAGAAAAATGCATCTATCTTAAACTTATTTTTTAATTCTTTTAGTTCTGCAACTACATGTTCTGGACTTCTTGATCTAAATTTTTCTCCAAAAATAGCTTTAAGATTTGGTTGACAATATGAACAATTATATGGACATCCTCTACTTGCAATAATATTTGTTCCTCGCAAACTTGGGTCAAAACTATCTAGTGAATGCCAAATTTGAATATAATTCTCCATCTCCATTAAATCAAGAGCAGGAAATTCTAAAGAATCTAAATTATGGATTGGTTCTCGCGCAGGATTCTTAAACCAAGTTTTATTTTTTTTATACCAAATTCCTTTTATACTATTAAAACGTTTTTTTTCAAAGTTTTGAATTACTTCTTTAATAGTAATCTCGCCTTCTCCTATAACAATCATATCTGAAAACTTTTGCATAGTTTCTGGCATTACAGTTGTATGAGGTCCGCCAGTTATTACAAATATCCCTAATTTTTTTGCAATTTGAGCAATTTTAAAAGCATTATTGTGCATAATTGTATCAACATAAATTCCAATAGCATCTGGTTTTTCTCGTTTTAATTTTTTATAGACATATTCATAAGAAGGATGAAAAGTTGTATCCAGAATAGAAACTTCTGCGTCAGTATGTTTCTTAACATAAGCAGCAATAGATCCAATTCCTAGAGGTGGATCTCCAGAAGTATGAATCATACGTGGAAATATTAATATTAATTTCAATAGATTAACCCCCTTATAAATAAATAATGAAGATTATCTTATTATTAATAAAGTTTTGGATAGAAAAACAGACTTTAGAAGAAATTAAAAATTCAATTTAAAAAACCTCTAAAACAATCAAAATATCTTTTTATATAAACAAGATTATAAAAATGTTTTAATCTAGAGAATAAAAAAGTCGGACGTAAATAAAACTTTTTATATCCTTTATTTGCTAAACTTTCAAGTTCTTGCATAGTTAAAATAGATTTTAAATTTTTTTTAGCTAAAGGAGTTTCTGGTAATAATAATAAAGGATAATAACTTACAAAATCTGGATTCATTATTTTCATTGTTTCAAACATTTTATAAGTTGTTTCTTTTGTTTCATACGGCAAACCAAGAATACATTCTAATCGCGTTATAATTCCAAGTTTTCGACAATTTTCAGTTTCTTCTTTAATTTTCAAACTCGAAGCCGATCTATTTACAGCCTTCAAACTTGTTTTATTAAATGTTTCAACACCAAAATTTATATAATAACAACCAGCTGCTTTCATTAATTTCAATAATTTTAAGTTTACATCTTCTGCTCTTGTTTCCATACTCCAAAGAAGATTAATTTTGTTCTTTAACAGAAGATTACATAATTTTATTATTCGTTCTTTTTTAGCTGTGAAAGTACTATCATAAAAAATTAATGTTTTAACATTATTTTGAAAATAAAGATTTTTGATTTCTTCAAAAACATTATTTATATTTCTATATCTGGGCTTAGGAAAAACAACCTTTGCTGCGCAAAAAGAACAATTATATTTACATCCTCTAGAAGTTATAACTGTTGCTAATGGTTGTTTATATTTTATACACATAGTCTCAGGTTTGTATTTTTCTAAAGGTAAAAGATCCCATGAAGGAAAAGGTAATTCATCAAGATTTTTTTCTATTTTTATTTCTGGATTTTTTTTTATAACTCCATTTTTTAAATAAACTATACCAGGAATTTCTGTAAAAGATTTATTTTTTAAAATATCTAAAATAGTATTTTCTCCTTCTCCAATTGCAACTATATCAAAATGTTTAATATATTCTTCAGGTCTGGCTGTTGGATCAGATCCACCAACTATTAAAGGTACAGAAAAAAGTTTTTTCAACATAGAAGAAAGTTTTAAAGTAGCATCAACTGTTGAAAAAAATGAAGATAAAAATATAAAATCCGGTTCAAACTTTTTAGATAAAGAAACTGCCTCGTTCATAGATAAATTTAAAGCATTAGCTTCAATTATATTTACTTCAAAATCATGCTTTCTTATAATACTTGCTAAGTAAGCTATTCCTAAAGGTGGAACGATTTTTCTTAGTCTAACTTGACCTTTAGATAAATATGCATCTTGATTAGTATACCACAAATGATTCGGATTAATAAAAAGTATTTTTTTCATTTTATTTATTCATAATTTTATTAGGATATAAATGAATCTTAAAAAAAGTTTTGATATATGATAACAATACTCTATCAGTTTTTGTTTCTTGTTTTCTTAAAATAAAATTTTTTATAATTCTAAATATTTTACTAGGATGGTATATTAATTGAGTAAAATAAAAATGAAGATATAATTTTGTTTTGTATTTCTTCAAATAAGAATGTTTTTTATGAGAAATTGGAACGGTTCCTTGGACTAAATCTTCCCACTCCTTAACATTTTTTTTGTTATTATACATATTTAAAGATAAAGGAGTATTAGGATGTGCCATTAGTACAAAAATCCCTGCTTCATCTAAACCATTTTTTGCAAGCGATTTAATATAATTTTTTGTTAATAATCTATCATTTTCTGTTTCTGTATCTGAACCAATAACAAAATAAGCAGTACTTATAATTCCTAAATCATTAGATTTTTTTATAATTGTTCTTATATGATTTAAATCAATTTTTTTATTATAAACATTTTTTAATATTCTTTGAGAACCAGATTCAGGAGATAAGGCAATAAGATTACAACCTGATTTCTTCATCCAAAAAAGCATTTCATCATCAATATTCTCACTTCTTAAACCTGTTGAACCAGACCAAGATATCTGAAGATTTCTCTTACATAATAATTTACAAAAATCAATTATTCTTTTCTTATGAAAAAGCATATCATCGTCCATAAAATGAAACTCTTTAATATCATACATTTTTTTACAAGATTCTATTTCAGCAACGATATTTCTTGGATTTCTTCCTCGCCAAACACCTTTCCAATAAACAGGTATTGAACAAAAAGAACATTTGTGTGAACATCCTCTTGATGATAGAATAGGCGAGTTATTATGATTTACAGGAGAATGCATTAATTTTGAATTAAAGTAGTTATTTAACGGAAATAAAGATCTAGCTGGAAAAGGTAATGAATTCAAATCTTTTATAGGAGGTCTTTTTTCCGTATTAATTATGGTGTTGTTCTTTTTATAAGCAATACCTTTTACATCGTCTAAAGAAAGCTTATTTTTAAGAGAGTAACAAAGATCATAAAAAGTTTGTTCTCCTTCTCCTAATACAACATAATCAACTCCATTTTCTAAAAAATCAACATAACTTTCAGATCCATGAAGACCACCTATAACTATAGGAATATTTACAAATAATTTTTTTATACTCTTAACTAGATTTAAAACAATATTATGTTGACAAGAATGATTAATTGTTATTCCTATAATAGAAGTTTTTTTATCTATTTGTTGTAGTATACTATTATTTGATAATCCCCAAGAAAGATAATTTTTTTTTATAAAAGAAAAATTATTTATTCCTTCACCAATTGCATCAATTACTTGTACATCAATGCCTCTAAATAATAAATAAGATGATAAATAAGCTATTCCTAATGGTAAACTAGCTGCTATTGTCGAATTAAAAGTTCTTGATATAATATTAGGTTCAATTAATGTTACTTTCATAAAACTTCCTCAAATAAACAAAATCATTTTTCATTCAATATAATATTTGCAGTTTTCAAACCGCTTTTCACAGCACTATTCATAGTTCTTGTACTTGGATATTCTTTATATACGCCTGTTAAATAAATATCGTCAGTTAATTTAATTGGTAAATTTTTATAATCAAAAGAAAAAATTGGCGAACTATATTTTATTTTGAATATTTTTGTCCATGAAAACTCAAAATCAGGTTTTATTTTTTTTATATCATTTAAAAAAATGTTTTTTATTTCAACATCAGATTTATTATAAAAAGAATCTTTATTATCCAAGTATTTAAAAAAATAATAAAGATATTCACCATTTATTCCTCCTTCTGGATAAAGTGCAGTATGATGAAAAACTCCTCCAAAAGAATATTCAGGTTCAATTAAAACATTCCAATAATATTTTGTTAATAATTGTTTCGAACCACAAACTAAACAAACTAAAGGTTGATATTTTATTTGATTAAGTTTAGTTTTTATATCTGGTGATAAATTAGATACTGAAGTTAATACTGGTGGCGGTAATGAACTAACAATTTTATCCGATTCAAAAACTTTTATTTTCTTATTAATTCTAACATGAACTTTTGTTCCAACAATTTTTTCTACAGTCGCATTTAAGAATATTTGTCCCTTTTTACGTTTTATATTCTCGCCTAGTTTATCTATTAATGGTTGTAAACCTCCTTTAAGATAAGCATATTTTTCTTTATTTAATGCTGCTTCATGAAGTCTTGCACCCAACCATGCTGCACTAACAGAAGAAAGAGCTCCAAATTTTATTTTAGCTAATGGTTCAAATAATTCTCTTCTAACTTTCTTTCCAACAACTTGATCTAACCATTCAGTAGCAGTTTTAGTTTTAAGATCAGACCAATTTTTTTTTAATACTGAAATTATTCCTAATTTTACAAATCTTAATTTAGATACAAAATCAAGTGGTTTAAAAAACAGTATATCTAGTGGTTTAGTTAATTTGTATGGTATATTATTAAACCAAAAACACATTTCAGAATCATTCCATTTTAATTTTTTCTCAAATCCATATTGTTTTATTAAATCTTGAAAAAGATTTTCGTGATATAATACATGATGATACGTTTTAGGAATTAGTTTTCCTTGATATTCAAAAGAACTTGCTAATCCTCCAAGAACTGAATCTTGTTCTATAATGATAACTTCAAATCCTTTGTTTAAAAGTTTCTCTGCAGTTATTAAACCCGATATTCCTCCTCCAAGAATAAGTATTTTTTTCATTATAAAAGTAAAAGTGATTCATTTATAAATTTTAAGGAAAAAAATAAGAAAAAAAATAATTAATTCCATATAAAACTTGTTAATCCTAAGAATTTATTTTTTAAATCTTGAAGAGAAGAAATGCTTATTAATTGTTTAATAATATATGAAAGTCTAAAATAAAATCTAAAATAAGCAGTTTTTTGTAATTTAACTAACTCTTTTTTAGTTAAACTTTTTGGGATGAAAAGATTAAAATTTTGTTTTAGAAATAAACCATCATGATTGTCAATAAAACCATAATCTTCATACATTCCATACAGTTTTGATCCTTTAATAATACTCAAAGAGAAAAAACAAGCAGAGTCCAAATCAAGTTCACAAGCTAATTTGATTGTATCATTAATGGTTGATTTAGTTTCTCCAGGAGAACCTATTATAAAAAATCCTTTAGTTTTAATACCTAACTTTTTTGTTTCAGATATGGCTGTTCTTATTGTTGGAAGGGTTATTTTTTTATTTATTAAATCCAATATTTTCTGATTTCCACTTTCAATTCCGTAATCGATTTGCCAACAACCCGCTTTTTTCATTAGATTTAACATTTTAGAATCTATAGTATCTACTCTACTCATACAACTCCAATTTATATTCAATTTTTTATCATAAATTGCTTTACATAATTTCATGATTCTTTTTTTGTTTAAAGTGAACATATCATCTGAAATCCAAAAATTTCTAATTTTAAATTTGTTTATTAGATATTCCATTTCAGCAAGAACATATTTTGATGAATGCTCTTTATATTTGCTTTTTTTAGCAGTTACATTACAATAAATACATTCATAAGGACAATTTCTACTAGTGAACATTAACGCACAAGGTAATTCTTTAACATTTACTATTCCAGGTTTGTATAAATAAATATTTTTTAAAAGAGATCTGTCTGGAAAAGGTAACTTGTTCAAATCATCAAGTTCTTCTGGTGGAAAAGAAATTATTTTGTTTTTATTTTTTATTATTGATCCTGGAATATTTAACAATGATTTTTTATTTTTCCAGTTTAAACAAATGTTCAAAAAAGTTTTTTCTCCTTCTTCTACAACTCCTATATTAAAATCAGAATTTAATAAACAATTAGGATCCTCTGTTACATAGTTTCCTCCTAATATCATTAATGATTTTGAGAAAAGTTTTATTTTTTTTAAAATTCTATTAGCTAATTTAAAATTACTAAACATTGAAGAAAAACCAATTATATCTGGTTTATAATTTTTTACTTCAGCAATGAAATCTTCTATTTTATCACACGAGACTAAACCATCTAATAATTTTACTTCAAATCCACTTTTCTGCAATACTGATCCTATATACAATAAACCCATAGGAGGAATTATGTTATTCGCACTTTTAAGTTTAAGAAACATATCAGAGGATTTAAGTAAAGGATTAATTAATAATATTTTCATTTTATATAAAAATAGACTTGGTTATTGTTTTAAATAATTTATCAAAAATTTTAATAAGAATTGCTATTAGTCTTTTAAAAAAAAAAATAATAAAATATTTATAGTTAACAAAAAGGCGTTTTATTATGACTCAAATTATGTTAATTAATCCTAATTTAAAAAACACTAAATATGTTAGTAAAGTAAACGCTTTTATTTTACCTCCTACAAGTTTAATTCTTATTGGCACATACTTAAAAGAAAAAAAATACTCAGTTTCAATTTTTGATGGACATATTCATTGTGAAGTCATAGAAGATTTTTTAGATAAAATAGCTTCAACAAAACCAAATATTATTGGCATGACTGTTTCTGTAGGACAATATGAATTTGTAAAAAAATTAGGTGTTCTCATAAAACAAAAATTTCCAAATATAATTATTATAGTAGGAGGTACTGATCTAGCGAATAAATCTGATACTATTGCTAAAACTCCTTTTGATTATGTAATTCTTGGAGATGGTGAAGAAGTATGTTTACAACTAGTTAACTCCATTACTAATAAAAAGCAACCGCCACTAATAAAAGGTCTTATTTCTAAATCTGAAAATAAAAGTTTCAATAAATGTTTTCAAGCACATTTGTCAGATATTGACAAATATCCTAATCCAGACTATAGCTTAATAAATATGAAGGAATATAAATCAGGACTAATATATGGAAAAACTCAACAATCAATTCCAATAATCACAAGTAGAGGTTGCCCATATAAATGCTCGTTCTGTGTCTATAGTCTTTCTCCAAAAAAATATGTTACTAAAAGTGCTAAACGAGTATTTAATGAAATTAAAAGCTATATAAAATCAGGCTTTAATGATTTTTGGTTTTGTGATGATAATTTTATGAATGACAAAAAAAGAGTAGAAGAAATATGCAAACTAATTATTAAATCAAATATTAAAATTACTTGGCATTGTATGGCTAGAGTAAATGATATTAGAGAAGAATTAGTTTCTCTTATGAAACAAGCCGGTTGTTGGCAAATTGCTTTTGGTATTGAAAGCGGATCTCAAGAGATATTAAACAGTGTACATAAAGGAATTACTTTAAAACAAATTTCTGAAGCAATTAAAACTGTTAATGCATCTAATATAATTACAAAAGGATTATTTATTTTAGGCTTACCAAAAGAAACCAAAAAAACAATTAATAAAACAATTTCATTTGCTAAAAAACTAAAATTGGATATGGCAATATTTTTCTTATTAAGTATTGAAGAAGGTACTCAAATCAGTTTGGATTATCCAATGTATGGACATATATCAACTTCTGATAGTGTAATTCTAACACACGGAAACAACATTTTTGTTCCAAAAGGATTAACAAAAAAATATTTAATAAGAAAACAAAAAGAAGCAATATTAAGATTTTATTTTCGCCCAAACTATTTGATAAGACAACTTCGAAAACGAAGTTTAAAAGAAATAATACACTATACAAAAGCTTTTTTTAAAGTAATAAGAATTTGAATTTTAAAAATTAATATTTAAACTCGAAAATTTATTTTATAAACTTCTGCGTTCTAAAAAACAAGTTTTAAACTATATTTAATTAAATAAACTATGAGGTTTAAATATGTCTACCTAACGAAAAGTATATAAATAATATTACTTTTCAGTAAATAACATAGGGGGTTGATTATATGGCAAAAAAAAATGATGATAAATTATTTACTCCAGGAAATATTATTCTTGGTATAATAGTTATTGCATTAGTTGGAAGTTTATTTTTTGATTTTTTCGGATCTAATGAAAAAACAGATGGACCTATTGGTTGTCCTCAAGAAATAAAAAATCTTATTGCAACTAATATTTTATTTACAGAAGATGATGTTCCAATACAGTATCAAAAATCAGCATTAGATGTATATAATCCTAATGCTACATACAAAATTTCTGCTTTATTAAGAAATATTGGAAAAGAAGATATTGTTTTAAAAAGTGTTTTATTGACTTCAGGTCATTTAGGTTCTGGAGATCCTGTAGGAATTGATGAAATTCTTATTGAAGGAAACTCTATGAAAAAAATAGATATAGAAATACCTAGAGGAGATTATCATAAAATCGACTTATATGGAGATGCTTGTTATTCAATTGGTTTATGGCATGATGAAGCAGATCATCCAACTGAAGAAGAAACTGAAACAATGGTTGAAGATGAACTACTTGTAGAACCAGTTGTTGAAGAAAACGCTACTGAAGAAGCAATGGTTTAAGATTTCCAATAACTTTTTATTTTATTTTTAATTCTTTTATTTTTCAATGAAACTTAATAAAACAATTTTTTTAATCATTATTTTATTAGTTCTTATAGTTATTAAATTTAAAACTCCTTTTTCTATAAATTCAGATACTGCTTTAACTCAAACTGAATCAAGTATTATTCAAGTTGATCTTAGTAATTCAATTTCATCTTCTGAACCTATTAAATTTGGTAGAATCAATGGTTCTGATAAATTTTATTTTAATCTTTTATATGTTGTTTTATATGATAAATATAGTAAAAGTTTAATTGAAGATTATAAACCTTATTTTGAAGAACGTTTAAATTTATTTGATAAAGTTTTATCTCGTGAATCATTAGGCAAAATTGTTCCTTCTTCTGAACTTGTTTTTATTGATATTAAAGAATTTGGATCTAAAGAATTATCTTATGATAAGTCTATTTTTGATTGGATTAAAGCTTTTGATATTTATTTTAAAGATTATGATCATAATATTTTATCTTTTGCTCCTATTTATGAAATGCCCTGGTGTATGGATGGCCCTAGTCAAGGTTTTAATTACAAAGGTAATGCTTATTTTTGTCCTGAAGCTTTTTTTAATCCAATGTTAACTTCTGATAATAAAAGATCTGTTGCTTTAATGATTCATAAATTTCTTCATGCAGTTGGTTATAATCATCAAGATCAAATGTTTAAACAATATTCCTTTATTGATTGGTCTTCTGGTTTACCTGAAACCAATATTTTACTTCATAGTTCTTCTCAAGAATTTGAAGGTTTATTTTTTGATGAACATATATTGAAATCTCTTGGTATTTTAGAAAAAGAATCCTTTGAAGAAAATTGTTTAGATGCGGAAGGTTTTTTATGTAAACCTGCTAATAATTTTTTTTGTGAAGATTCTTGGGGTTCTTTTTGTCAAGATATTGATAAAGACGGAAGTCTTGATTCTGAAGATAATTATATTTTTAGCAGTTCTATAAAAGGAAATGATTCTGATAATGATGGAATTGTTGATTTTTTAGATTTATGTCCTGACAATGAAATAATTGTTTCTGGGAAAAATATTGAAGTTAAAAAAACAAAAATAGAAGCTTTAACTAATAGAGTTAAATTAACTTTTGAATCAGACTTTTTAATAACTACTGTTGTTAGCACACCTATGAAAATGATTGGTGGTTTTATTCGGTTCCTTAAAGAAGATGAAGCAGCTACAAAAGGTAACTCAATAACTATTTCAAAATCTTCAGAAATGTATAAAATTCAAGTTTATTATTCTAATAAAACAAAAGGTTTCTATAGAACTTATTATCTTACTTTTCCTGGATTTAATGCAGATTTTTTTTCTGAAAGAGAATGGTATTATATTAATAGATTTGGATGTGACGCATCTAGTTTAACAAATTTTCAAAACTTATTAACTTATGATAAAAATTTTGACGGGTTGCCTGATAAAGACTTATTTTCATGGGCTGAAAAAATTAATGAATTTTATGATTGGGATGGAGATGGATGGCCTGATTTAGAAGATAATTTACCAACTATAAAAGGCAATTGTTCTAATGAATTTGTTAAAGGAGTAAAAGATTCTGATAATGATGGATTATGTAATCCTGGACAATTTGATTTTGATAAAGACGGAATAGAAGATTTTAATGAAATAGCAATGGTTGTTTTAAATCCTGAATATGATCATTGTCCTTATCTTGTTGGTTCTGTTGAAAATAATGGTTGTCCTTCTTCAAATTGGTATAAATAATTAATTTTTTCTTTTTAAATCAACCAAAAACTATATATAGAAGTTAAAAGTATTATATAGATAAGTATAGTTATATTTATTTGAGGGTTAGGGAGCGGATGGTAAAGAGAAAAATTTCAATGACTATTGATGAGGGTATTTATAACAGTTTTAAACAATTCTGTTCCGATAATGGTATGAAAATTTCTACTAAAGTTGAGCTGCTTATGAAAGAAAGTGTAAAAGATACTAGCCTTAAAGAGTATATTTAATTGTGTTGATAAATTAATAGAAGCTGTGTGTTGTGTGTGTAATGGTATGTTTAAGTAGTAATAGTCAAATAGTATTATATTCTAAACTATTTAATAATAGTTCTAGTTACACGAATAACACTTTTTCTTTTAGATCAACACCAACTTCTGATTCATTCTCACACAACACAAGCTTCTACTCCACACAGAGTAGAAGCAATTCTAATCACACACACAACACAAAAGCTTCTACTCAAA
>CALDOJ010000006.1 GCA_937912225.1 Candidatus Woesearchaeota archaeon
ATTTATAATTTTATTTGCTATTTCTTCAGGAGTTATTTTGGAAGAATCGAATTCTAATTCTGTTTTAGTTTTGGTTTCTTCATGTAGTTTCATTAGAAAATTAAAACGTTCTTGACTTGTGTTAGCTATCTTTGCGCCTTTCTTTACAGCAACTAATCGTTTTTTGAATCTTTTTTGGAGTGTTTCTTCAGGTGCAGAAATGTTTGCTATGAAGAAAGGAACTTTATGTTTCTTTGCTAAAGTTTCAAACTTAGTTGGTTTATCTAAAACTCCTTCTTTAATTATTGACAGTTTATTATTTAAGGCTATTTCTATCATTGAAAACACCATTTCTTCTACAACTGTTTTGTATTTACCAAGTCCATAGTCTGAAATCAGCCATTTGATTCTATCTTGTCTGGCGTTGAAAACTTTTGGTAGTTTTTCTTTTATTGCATCTGCAGTAGTTGATTTACCACCGCAAGACGGTCCGTTTAAGATTAAGAAGAATTGTTTCATAAGAGTTTATTATTTGGTTGTTTATTTAAATTTATTCGTGATTTTTTCGAGATTTCTTTGTGAAACCTTATTAATTATTATTTTCATTAAATTATCATGTTTAAAACAAAAACTTTAAAAACTATAGCGCACTATATAGTTGTTATGACAACTACAACCATTCAAATAAGCAAGAGTCTATTAGAAGAATTAAAATCTCGAAAAAGTTATTCCAAAGAATCTTATGAAGATATTATTTGGGATTTATTAGAAGATACTATGGAACTTTCTGAAGAAACATTGGCAGATATAAAAATTGCTGAGAAAGAAATTGCTGAAGGAAAAGTCTATACTCATGAAGAAGTAAAAAAAGAACTAGGATTGTGATTTTTAATGTATGAGTTAATTTATTCCAAACAAGCAAAGAAATTTCTTAATAAATCATCAGCCAATATTCAAAAAAGAATTATTTCTGTTATTGAACGATCTAGAATAAGACCCTATCCTCATGTTAAGAAAGTTGTTGGTTCGAAGTATTATAGCTTAAGATCTGGTGATTATCGGATAATATTAGATATTGTGGATGATAAATTAGTAATATTAATAATTAAAATAGATCATCGAAAAAAAGTGTATAAAAAAACTATTTCTTAAACAAAGAAACTATTACGTAAAGGATCATTACTGATAATAGCCACAACCATAAACCGCCAGCATCTAATAAGAAAACCATAGGAATTCTTGGATTTGGACAAGGGTAAGTAATGCATCGAATTTGCATTTCAAACATTGGAATCCAACTAAAGATAATGTACGCTAATGTTATTAACGAATTGTATTTGTTAGGTTTGAAGTTCATATAGCAGAATTGAGTTGTTTAGTATTTAAATTTGTTGATGGTTTCAACAAGTTTAAATTTAGTTCTTAGCTCTTAAATAATCTCTAACTTCCATTAAAATCTTGCCCATCATATTCTTGCCAGTCTTATGTTCTCCTTCGCCCCAAAAATAATCATCTGGATTAGCTTCAATTAACTCTTCATAACCGGTAGATAGAAGTAAATCTTCTAATACAGGATAAGATTCAAATTTCTTTTTTACAGCAGTTGTTAACACGTCAACCTTAATATCGTTCCAATAAGAAGAAAAGTTATCGTTTTGCATACTTAATTTTTTAGCTTCTCTAGGACTTTTTGCATTCTTGATTTTATTTGCATAATCAAGGTCTGTAGTTTCAAACTTCTTAAATTGATAATAATGTTCGCTTGATTTCCAAGTCTCTCCATCAAGCTCTATAGGATAAGGTGCTAAATTAGAGAAATCCTTCCATTGTTCGATAGTACTCAGGAATCTTATAACCATTTTAATTGAAAGAAATAGAAGAATTATATAAAACTTAAGGCATGAACAGAAATTTATGCTCTTTATACCATAGAAAATGATTCATTTGTTTTATGTCCTTACTAAATAATCTTCTTATATCGTCCATTATTATTCTTAATTCTTCTGTACTTGCTACTTCTACTTCGAATTCTAAGTCGTTTTTACTTATAGCTTCATAGCCGTATATAATATTTGGATGATTTCTAAAATATTCTAATAAGCTTTTTTTTGCATCAAAGTTTTCTAATTGCATTTCAACTTTGTACCAATAATAACCAATTTTGTCTAAACCTAATATTAATCTAAAATCAACAATTACTTTTTTCTCAATTAATTTTTTTATTCTATAATTAACATTTGTAATACTAATTCCTGTTTTTGCAGAGATTTCTACAGAGCTTATTCTTGCATTAGGAGTTAATAATCTTAGAATGTCTAAGTCTTTATTGTCTAAGGTTTCTTTATTTGGAGAGAATATTGTTATTTCTGGATGGACTCTTGTTTTTTCATTAAGCAGATATTCTCTTTTGTAAATATGGAATTTCGAATATACTTCCATAGTTAATTCATTTATTATGATTCCAAACTTTTTCATTAAATCTTCTTTTAATTCAAAGAATTCGTACATATTCTTTACCCAGCAAGCAATTCCTAAATCTTTGAAACCATCTATAGTATTCACCCACCAGAATTTAGGATGTTCTTTATAGTATTCAACTAAAGCTTTCTTTTGTTTTGGAGAATCTCTTTGTAATTTGATAAAGAATCGACAGTTTAGATAACCAAGTTTTGTTATATCGATTAATGTTTGATATCCTTTTATTATTTGTTTTTTTTCTAATTGTTTGATTCTGTATTGTACAACTTCTCTACTTAAACCAACTTTTTTTGCTATTTGATTATTAGTTTGTCGACTATTCAAGTCTAATTGGTATAGAATTCTTCTGTCTTTTTTATCTAATTTATAAGACATAATTAACGTAAACAACCAATATTTATAAGTTTTTTGGATAAATAGTAAAAAAATAATTGATTCGTTTTATATTATTGGCGAGATTACTTCAAAATAATGAAAATGACTTTAGTAGAAGAAATAAAAAACATGACTAGAATGGATGCAAGCATAATATTTAGACCTCATTTTTATGCTCTTGTTGCTGGATGGGCACTTGGATATATGCATGGAACGGAACAAGAAATGACTGATTTAGTAGAAAAAACTTTAGCATTTGGACCTGCAATTGGTTCAATGAGTTCAACTTATATTAAATCACACATATTAGGATATCAAATTAGAAAAAGAAAACTTCGTAATAATTTTTTCTTAGATTCGGAACTTGAATCAAAAGAAAGAAATTCTTTGATACAAGGACTGGCTGATGGAGGAATGACTAGCATAGGGTATATGTCTTCTAAATTAATGGTGATGAGTTTAACCATGATGTAAAAATGATGCCAAATATTAAAAAAACAGTAAAAGATTTTTCTAAACTAGATAATCACTTACCTAATTGGGGATTCTTTTCTAAAGATGAATTAGGCCAGGGCAAGCTTTTATTATTAGATATTGACTTAGATAGGTACTGTTCATTAGATTGTATGGATTGTTTTAGACAAGATAGTGTTGTTGATGATAATGGTACTAAAGATTTAAACTTTGGAGAATTGATTTCTATAGTTGAAGAAGGTAAAAAATTAGGATTGAAATATGTTAAAATTTGCGGGGTTGGTGAACCTACTGAAAGTCGAAAGTTGATACCTTTGTTAGAGACACTTTCTTATATGGGGATTGGAACTGCTGTATTTACTAAAGGCCAAGGTTTTGGTAATGATGATGTTGCTTCTACTTTTCACAAACGATATGGAATTACTAATTCTGTCGAATTAGCTGAAAGAATGTTAGATTTGAATGTGTCGTTTATGCTTGGATTTCATTCTTTTGATTCTAAAATACAAGATTCAGTTGTTCGAACACCAGGTTATACAGAAGTTCGAAATAAAGCTCTTGAGACTTTAGTTGATGTTGGTTTTGCAGATTCTAGTCCTACACG
Source organism: Candidatus Woesearchaeota archaeon (assembly GCA_937912225.1). GTDB lineage: Archaea > Nanobdellota > Nanobdellia > Woesearchaeales > JAHIUF01. Next base: position 3,911 of record CALDOJ010000006.1, read on the forward strand.
TTTGGCTTTTTGTAATGCGCCTGTTCGTGCCGTTACATATTCAGATGCGTTTTCAATCTATAAATATGCTAGAGAAAGAAATATTTATCCCGTAACAGCTGTTTTGATGGATTCAGGTAGGCAAATCGATGGAACTTTCTTGAAAGGACATGATATGAATGTTGGTCAGAAAATTCAATTATGGACTGATATTTACTCATGGAATATAGAACATGATCTGCAGACATTAGAAGAAGTTGAAAAAGATGGAGTTTCATGCTTACCTGGTGGTCATCCATGTAATCAGTTGGGTGCTGGACTTTATCTCACAATGAAAGGTAATGTTGTAGGCTGTCCAGGATATATAGAAACACAAGGAAATGTTCGAGAACAGTCGTTAGCCGAAATCTGGGAAAACAGTAAGACTCGGCGAATTGCTGATGATAGATTTAATACAGGTTGTCCGCCAAAAGAAGGGAAAACATTGCCAGTAGAATTATATGGAAAAGTTTTAGACAATTTAAAGAAGAAATATTCTTAATTTTATCTAAAACCTTTATTAATAACTTTAAATTCCCTTTGTTTTATGAATCTAATAGGAAAAGTAGACGAATATGAAGCACAAAAGAACAAAGGAGAGTTAACTCCTGGTTTAAAGAAAATACTTCATTCTATTGATTGGCCAATTAACCTAAATACTCCTAATATTCACATTGCAAGTTTCTTTGGTAAACATTATTTTGTAAAAGAAAAGGGTTTTGAATACGACGCTATTGATATTCAAGTTCCTAAAAGAACTGAAGTATTTGCTCCAGAAGATGCAAAGTTTGTAGATGCAAGAAGATATGATGAAGAATTTGGCGAGTTAGGATATATACAAATGTGGGGTTTAGAATCAAGAATGTTATACACTTTTGGAAACATTCAATATGGCACCATGCCTTACGATTTTAAAATTGCAAAACCACTTCATAGTCAAAATTACAAAAGAATGGTTATAAAAAAAGGAAGCCCATTAGGTAATGTTGGACTATGGCCTGGAAAGTTAGATAGAAGAGCAGACATTCCTGCAGATGTAGAAGAAGTTTACGGCAGAAGTTATGATCATTTGAGTATAGAAATGGAGAACTGCAGGAGCGGCCTAAGAGCATTTCCATTTCATAATGATTTACAAGTAAGAATGGTTAATCCATTACAGTTTCTTAAAGAATTAGAGTGAATGTTATCATCACTAAATATATAAATAATAATTTGTTCTGCTTAGTTAATGATTAAGGAAGAACTTGAAAAGAAAGCTTTATTGATTCTTAAAAGATTGACAGATGATTCAAAAAGAGATATTTCTGTTGCTAAATGTAATAGCTATGTTAGTGATATATCTGCTTTAAAAGAAGCTTTGTATGATGAAGAATTTGAATGGGTTGAAGATTATCATGTTATTGAAGAAGTTTTAGATGATGATGAATTTGATTCTGTTAGTGAAGTTGTAGAGACTCTTGAAATAGTTCGTGATCAATTAAGCAGAATTATTAGTGATTTACGTAGTGAAGTTGTTGAAAATTCACAGTCTCAAAGTTCTTTAATACTTAATAGGCTACAAAAACATTCTAAAATTGCTAAAGCTAAAGCAAATAAAGATTTAAGAGAAGATAATAAAATTAAAAGAGAGATAAATAGCTTAGTTAAGGAATTTAATGACGAAGCTGGTAAAGATAAACCAAGTAAAGCTGAGTTAATAAGGATAAAAGATGCTGTAAAAAGACTTGGTAGTACAGATGCAGTATCAGTTGCAGGAAGACTTACTAGAAAGATAACTGATTTGTTTTATAGTTATTTATAGTTGTTTTGATAACTGAAAGTTCTAAAGTTAATTTAAAGAAAAATTTAAATAATCAATAATCTAAGAAGCACTTAGGTGATAATTATGGTTAAAAAAATGAAAAAATGTAATATGGAAAACTGCGGAACAGGAGGATGTGCATACTTCTTAGGATTCTTAGGCGCAGCAATCTACTATATATCAACATCAACAGGCTTCTGGAACGGAGTATTGGGATTCTTGAAAGCTATTGTATGGCCATTGTTCTTAGTTCTTGAGATGCTTAAGTATTTAGGTGCGTAGAAATTTTAGAAGAGTATTATTACTCTTGTCGATTTTTTAAAGAATGATTTTCATCAATAGTTATGGAACTTTCTCGGAAATCTTCCGGTTTTTCTGTAATTAACTTTATGAATGATTAATTTCTTTCTCAACATATGAAACTTAAAAAAGGACTTTTTAAGCCCATGAAGTTTCTGGAGAAAATTTATGATGCCTAAACCTTCAATAATCGGAGAAGCAGCAGTTGTAATTGCTGTTATTGACTTAGTATTCTATGTTATTAAGCAAGTTCCAAGCTTATTATATATTTGTTTAATCTTTACTTTAGTCTTCTTAATAGATTATATGTTTGGAGGAATTGCAGATAAAGGTTTGTGTAAGGACTGTTTTTAGAAATAATTATTTTCTTCCAAATTCTGTTTCAAGATGATTGTGCCATTCATCTGGTTTAATGCCTGCTTCATTTAGAAGGTATCCTACTGTAAAACATGCTTCACACAGTCTTGGTGTGTCTTTTTGGGTTGTATAAGTGTTATCTGCAACTGATACTTGTTTTCCTGTTTTTTCTAAAATCAGTTTTTCTGCTTCAGCAACATATTCTGGGAAGAATTCGCCTATTTTAATAGCTGTAGAAGAATGATATTTCTCTATAGTGGTTGGTTTTGCAGGCACTTCATCTCCTCTTAATAACTCTCCAAGATCATTTTGATAAGGACCGTTTCTTCCATGAACTTTACGAAAATTCAACATGTTGTGCAATACTGAATCTTTGTGTTCAGTATATTCTGCAGTTATAGTGTCTATTATTGCTTCAGGTTTCATTACTGCCAAATCTTCAACAGTTAATTCGCTTCTAAATGAAGTATATCCTGTAACTCCAGGAGTGCAACACATCATGTAATTCATTCTTATACTTTCGCCCTCTCTTTGAAAATAAATTTTATATCCTCCCTTTCTACAATCACTTCCGTATTGAAAATCGTCATCTCTTTCTTCAGGGAGTTTACCTGTTTTTACATTTTCAAAATTTAATGATCTGTTTTCTATTGATGTTCTTGCTTTTCCAACACAAGCTATACTTTCAGCATCAGAAATGGTGCCTCCTTCCTCAAATGTAGCGTCTAAAGAATAATCTGCTAATTGCACAGAAATTAGTGATGGTTTTATGTGTGTATTAAAAAAACTTAGAGCCCAGTCCATTACATCGGGATTTGGCGATTGTAAATTTCCACTACTTAAAGCTATACCGTCAAACTCCAACAAATAAGCAAGAGTTTCTTTTGTATTTTCACTTAAACCTTCAGTTTCTACTTTTTTAACAAGAGCAGAATAATCTTCTTCAGTTAAATTTGTAGCTCGTTTTTTTAGCTCCATTGTTAAGAAGCTTATAGGGTTTAGAACAATTGCTTTGTCCCCTTTATGGTTTTTTGCAATACTTCTTAAGACTGGTTTATTGAATAATGGATCTCCACCTGATATGTCTAGATAATCATTTTCTACACTTTTAATTAGATTTTCTAATGCTTTATCTTCTACTTCATTCCCACCTATATTGTAGAATTTCATTCCTGGAGCATCTTCTACTCCACAAATTAGACAATCGTTTAAACATGCATCTCCAACGAATAGTGTAGTCATAGTTACCTCTTTTTTTACCTTTTATTACACTTTTAATATATAAATGTTTCGGTTTGTAATCACTCAAGAGTAGTAAGGCAAGAAACCTTTATATAATGTGTAGTATTTCTTATTCTATAAAATTCACAGAGGTATAATAAATGTACGAAGGAATGTTTAAAGATTGGGTAAAAGGAGTAGTAACTACTATAGTAGCAGTTGGTGTGATAGGGGTGATTGGAGGTTATGCTTTAAGTTCTAGAAACACGCCTAAAGCTGAACAAAAAGCAGTTATTAACCAAGCAACTTGGATTGCAGACCATCACGAACTATACGGTAATAAAAATGGTGTTCTTGATATGGATGAACAAATTGGCATTTCAAAAGAAGTAAATAATAACCAATTAGTGAATGATTTAGACTATACAACTGCAAAAGCTTACGTTGATTTATACAAGAACAGCACTGTTATGAGAACTAATAGATAAATCAGATCTGTAAGAATATTTTAGATTCTATAGAAACATTAACTGATTCGATTATTTCATAAATTATTTTCTTTCTAAGAACCATTGAATATTATCAAACACATTCTCTCTTTCAATCTTTGGCATGCTCCAAATTTTACTGAAGTGATAAGAAATGAATGTTGGAATGCTGTGATACTCGGTTCTGGAACCAACAACTTCTGAAAAAGCATTATCATCAAACATTAACTCGTAAGGTTTATGGCCAAATGTAACGATTGATTTAGGTTTAAAATTAATTATTTGTCTGTCTAAATTAGATAAACAAGCAACATATTCATCCTTTTTAGGCATCCTATCGCTTGGTAATAAGCATTTAAACACATTAGTAAGGTAAATGTCGTCTAAACTTAATTTAGCTGTAGAAAGAATCTGTTCTAATATCTTGCCAGATTGAGATTTAGCAAGTTCAGTTTCATAATTGCTTTGTAAAGCTCTACTATCAGAACGATGTGCAACGAATAAAATCTTTTTCTCATCTGCGTTAATTCCTTTCAATCCAAAATTAGGAGAGTAAGTTTCTGGCGAACAATTACAAATCATAGTAAAAAAATTAAAAATCTTTGAATGTTTTATACATTTTAGGCATTGATACTATCGTACTTACAAGACCTGCGCCTGCACTTCCAACAACGCCTCCACAAACTAAATCAACAGCGTATTGAATTGCTTCTGGTGCTTGATTTAAAACTGTAATGTACTCGTTAAGTGCTTCTCCTAAATAAACTCCTCCAACAGCACCTACAACAAAACCTATTGCGCCTCCGATAAGGCCTGTTTTTACTGTGTTAGTCATATTTTTCTGGGTTTTATCAAATCTGTCGAAATGATTATCAATTGTTTTTCGTGGTTTCATTTTTTTAATCCTCCTAAAAACTCAAGATTTATAATTCTTGATAATTATTTTTGTTCATATATCCAGTTCCAATAGCTTCGTAAATTACAAAATCATCTTTATTGGTTGGTTTTTCTTGGTACTTAATATCAAAGATATGTGAGTAATCAAGTTCTTTGCCTAGTTCACTAAGTTTTTTGTTTAAGACATTTTTCATCCCTTCAACATTTTCATGTTCAATTAATTCTGCAGATATAATGCTGTGCATCATCAATTTAGGGAACGCTTCAATACCACCTGCTTCTCTAAAAGATTGAGTTGTAAGTCTTAATTCTAAGTTTTTCATTTTTAATCCTCTAATATTTATTCTACATCCATAATTTCTAGCATCTTGACATCATATTTTTCTTCTAATAATTTATATGCGCCTAAGAACTCCGGAGTTGAATTAGTAAAGTCTACAACTGCTCTAATTGGAATTACATGATCTCTATAAATAGTTCCGTCTCCAACTCGATATTTATCAATTAAATCAGCAATATCTTGACTTGTTCCAGGAGTAGGTATTCTTTTTCCACCACCAGAAATATGATCTGGAACAGTTATTCCTTCATCATCTGTAATTGCCATGATGGGCAAATTAATATCTTTATATTGTTCTGCAATTCTATCTAAGAACCCTACAAAGTTTTTTTTTTGTTCTTCTGGAAACTCTGTTGCTTGATACATGCTTAGAAAGTGTGGGTTAACATTTGTTTTTATAATATATAGTTCTTCCATTTTTAATCCCCCTAACAACTCAAGAAATTCTTGAGGTGCATAATCATATCTAACACCTCTTAGAAACTAGAATTTATTTGAATTTTATAAATCTTTATATAATCTCGAAACAATTATATATTATTAACAAGTTTAGTACTTCTATGAAAGAGATTATACGAAAAGCTGAAGAATTTGCACTTTCCGAGATTAAAAAGTATGGTTTGCCAAGTATGATGAATTATAATATTTCTAATGAAAAAGGATTAGAATTATCAAAACAATTTGATGCTAATTCAGATATTGTTCAAATTGGAACAAGATTAATGGATATTAAATTAGGTGAAGCTTTAACTAAAGGAAGAATACAAGAACATATTGCTATGGGAGTTACTGCAACTGAAGAATTCTTATCTCAATTTGAATTGATAAATGACGTTAAAGAACAAATAGTTGCTTGTGTCAAAGAACATCATGGCGTAAAAAATTGGACTTCTAAAGAATCAGAAATTTGTGCTAATGCAGATTGTTATAGATTTTTACTTGTTGAAAACTGGTTAGAATTTCTTCATTCATTAGGGGCAGAAGATTCAACTTTTGAAGAAGATTTAGCGTTAGCCGAAAGTAAACTTGAAGAAAAATGGACTATTTTATCTATTGATTCTTGCAAAGTTGAATTAACATCTCATTATAATATGATTAAAAAGATTATTGCTAAAGTAAAGAATTCTTAAAATTATCAAATGAAGCTTTAAATACTTCTTCATATTCCTAAATTATAATGACTACAAAAGAAGAAAAACCTCTTGGTTTAAATGAATTACAAACTAGTTTTTATAATAGATATGTTGATGATGGGTATTCAAATGATTCTGCTTTACATTTAGCATCAATGGCTGGAATGTCAATAGAAGGAGGTTTTGTTAGTGATCCTGAAGTTTATATTAGAACTCATCCGCCAGCGTTCTTAGCTTGGTTAAACTTTCATTCAACAGGCGTTATTGAAGATTTTCATGAACATCTTTTTCCTTATAGGAAAATGGATTAGTTCTTAATGCCAGGTTTTCCTTTTAATTTAAGTAAAGTTGTAATTCTACTACCATAGAATTCAAAACGAGCAGATTCTCTAACATGAATTTGATTGTAAGTTCTATATATTTCGTCGTTTTCCTTTAATGAATTAAGATAGGTTTCTTTAGAAGTTTCTGAAGATATAATTTTATAGCCAAAATCATCTAATGAATTCATTATTTGATCAACTCTTTTACTCCATTTTCTCAAAGGAACCGCATAATGCTTTTTTTTCTTCATTATTTCAACAATAACATAATCTCTTACATGGTCTTCAAGAACAGGTACTGTTTCTCTAAGGTTTATTAGCATATCGTCTGCAAACACGTCTGAAATGAAGTATTTTCGATGTTTTTGAGAAGGAACATGGTATTCAAATAAATTAACTAAGTCTTGTAAATGAGCAGGTTCAGTTTTACCTTTAATTGACTTTAAAACACGCCTTATTTGAGAAAACTTATGTTTTCCAACTGTAAAAAATTCGTTACTAGCATCAATTTTTGGAACATAATCAGATGCAAGAACTCTTCTAAGAACTTTTAATTGTTTTTTTCTAGATAAAATATACTCTTTCGCACTAACAGGCGTTCCAACATGTAAATAAACAGGTTTTAATCCAAAACTTAATTTTAAAAAATCCTTAAATATGTTTGATTTTACTGCTCTAGAATTTTTATCTTCTAAAAATGATGCTTCTTCACCAACTGCTGTATAAGTTATTCCAAGAGGAACAAATGTTAGGTCATCAATTGTTTGATTTTGAGTTAAATTACTCAGATAAATATCAAGAATCATACTTAATAATCCTTTTTGAAAAGTATTGATACTTCCCTTTCTTGAACGAGTTCCTTCAGGGAAAAACAAAATAGGAGTATTAGCATTCAAACTTGCTTTAAGAAAAGAATTTAATCTTGTAACATAAGCACCGTTATCATCAGGAAAAGACCTTTCAAGTTCAAATGCGCCTCCGTAATTAAGAAGAGTTTTAACAGAATTACTTTTAAAAAGATTATTTCCGGCAGCAAAAATTGGGAATGGAAGATCATTTCTAAAAAGTTGAGTTCCAATTAATAAAGAATCTAAATTACTGGCATGATTAGCAACGTAAATAACTGGTTTAGTTGGAGATGATAATTCATTTGGATTAACACCTTTTTCAAAAGACAAATTAACTCTGTTTAAAGAAGGCACAATCCTAGACAGAAAAGATATGGACCTTAGAAAAGACTTCTTGGTATTTGGAGCCATACTAATGACAGCTTTACGCTCATTAGACAGCTCTTCTTTACTCAAAGGCCCTCTAGCCTCATCAATATAATCTACAGAAGAGTTTACAACACTTTCTAAATCAAACAAAGAGGACATTGTAAATGAAAACGAAGTATTTTATAAAAATGTATAGATGATTGAGAAACTTACTTCTTCCACTAATCCTTATTCTTAAACATAGAAAAGATAATAGAAATAAGAGTATAAACAAGTTACGGCATGAATAAGAATTTATATTCTTTGTACCATAGAAAGTGATTCATTTGTTTTATATCTCTCCAAAATGTAATTACTTTTCCTCTTAAGTATGGTCTCCAAAGAACAAATACTACAGATAATACAAATAAATAAATAGGATTTATGTTTTTTTGAACTGATTTAACAAAAACTAACAGAATTATAAATAATACAATGATTTTTAACATATAATGATTAACAAATTTGTGCACGTATTTTTAAAACTCAGAATTGTTTATATATTCTGAGGTTTTTCATTTCTTTCACGTTTTTTCCTGCCACTATCTTTTAAATAATAAATTAACTGTTTACTTTTCGAAACAATTTTATATTATCCTTCTTTTCTATTCTTTTATGGTTATTGAATTAGATGAGTTTTGTCCTATAGCTGAGAAAAGTCTTGGTAATTTTTTGGAACAAAATATTTGTTCTTCTTGTTATGAGAAGTTTGCTGATGAGTCTGAGGTTGTTTGGAGATACAAACGAGAGAACTCAACGAAGCTTAGTGTTCAAATCAACTGTGAACTCTGCGGGCATATAGATAAAAAAGTTCTGGCGATATAATTCTCTTAGGAATATTTTTGTCAAGCAATTACTTAAACAAGAATGTTTTCTGTTTATTATGGCAAAAATCATGATTGGATGTAAAGTAAAGGGTGGCTACGAAGCTTATGTCGGCCAGATATCAAGAATTATAGTGCTGAAAGAATGGGTGGAGAAGAACGGAAGAACTGTTAAGAATTATTAAAATCTTCACCTTATTTCGTAAATTTTCCGATTTTTTCTCCTAAACTCTTTTAAACCTTTATTTTCCGGCTTTTCTTATGAATAAATACAAACCTTCAGTAGTCGGAGAAGCAGCTGTTGTAGTTGCGGTTATTGATTTAGTCTTATATGTAATTAAGCAGTCTCCTAGTTTATTATACATCAGTTTAATATTCGTTTTAATCTTCTTAATAGATTATATGCTTGGTGGGATTACAGATAAAGGTTTGTGTAAGGATTGTTTTTAGAAATAATTAAATAAATAAGATAAGAATATTTATATACAATAGTTCGTATGGTTAATAATGATTGTAAAACTCAAAAAGTTTTTAGATGCGCTTGAAGAAGAAAATATTTTTTTCAAGAAACACTTTTTTGATCGTGTTAAAGAAAGACCTATTTCAGAATCTCTAATTATAAAGTATCTTAAAAAAACAGAAACCTTATTAAAAGTAGAGTTATTATCTTCAACAAGAGTTAAGGAGGAAAAATTTAAATTATGGTTTAAATTAAGCAACAGATACAGCCTAGTTGTTATTGTTGCTATTAAAGGAAAAGATTTATATATAATCACAGCTTGGAATAGTGATAGGAAATGGCAAAAATCAATACAAAAATAATTTATGATAATGAAGAAGACATATTGTTCTTATCAAAAAAAAGAACTGTAAGAGCTTCAATTAATATTGGAGACTTCATTGTAGATATTGATATGAATGGTTTTGTATCTGGTATAGAAATTTTAGATGCTTCTAAAACTTTAAAGTTAAAAAAATCCTTATTAAAAGATTTATCTGAAGCTAGTATGGCTGTTACTTACAAACCTGATTATTTACTTATTAACTTAATTTTAATGTTTAATGAAAAAGAAAAAGAAGTTGCAATTCCATTAACAGTAGATTTGGGTCATAATGCTGTTTCTTCTAAGACTATGAATTTTGCAGTTGCATAAATCATTTTTTTTTAGTTAAGATGTGCTTGTAAGGATTGCTTCTAAGAAACTATTTGCCGGTATCTAAAACTTTATATATTAATATTCGTTTCTTTTCTTTATGAAAACTAAAAGTGATTGTATTCCTTGTGAACAATGATTTATTTAGTTCTCAGTCTATTCTAAAAGGTGGTTGTTTTCCTTGTTTTAGAAATCATTTCTAAATACCAGTCTATTAGTCAAAAGGAAATTATAGAATTAACAAGTCTTTCTGAAAGAACTGTTAGGTATAGTTTAAAGAGATTGATTCTTCTTGGACATATAAAAGAAAATGTTAAGTTTTATGATTTAAGATATCGCTTCTATTCAATAAACAAGAATGGAGGTGATAAACATGGAACAATTCAAAACACTAAAAGAAATACTTGATGAACAAAAGATTGGTAAGCTATTAACGCACAAAATTTCTTGGGTTGAATTAGAAAAACAAGGCATAACTCATGAGGATCTTGGTATAAGTGATGAACTTATGGGCGCAACCAGAGTTTATTTTAATCATAATCACATTGCAATAGAATACGCAGATATAAGTGTTAATTATGATTGCTTTGAAGATTTAAAAAAGAAAAATAAGGCTGCAGAAAAAAAAGAATCTAAAGTTCAATACAATCTTAGTCACAGTCTTTAATTTTTTTTTATTTTTTATTTTAAAGATTTCTTAGTATGCCAATAAGTCCTGAAGTAGGTTTTTCTGCGTATGCATCCCTTCTTAGACGAACTCCAGCATCAGCTATTACTATTGCTGCAGGAATAGCTATAGGATCGTAGGTTAACATACTGCTTAAAACTAATCCAGCACCAATTATGCATTCTGCCATAAAATAAGTGTGATGTTGCTCTTTTTCTTCATTTGATCCTAAGAATTGATCTTCTTTGTTTACTATATAATCAAGTACATTCATTGTAATTATTAGGGATTGAAGAGTAATTTAAAAAACTTTATGTGGTTTATTTTTTCTTGTATCCGAATAACTTATTATAATCTTTATGATCTACTATGTTTAAAACAAACAAAAATATTTCAACTTTGCTGCCTTCAATTGTATAAAGCATTCTCCAATAATTTGATAATTCCACTCTATATAAGTTTTGAATATTCAAATCCTTTAATGATTTTGGAATTAATTTTTTAATAACGGGATTGCCAAATTGAGGATTCTCTTTAAGAATTAGTTTAATTCTATTTATTGAATTCAGAATGCTTTGAGATTCTTTATCAGTTCTCTTTTTTAATTCAAGGTAACTATCCTTTGCTTGACCTTTTAATAAAATTCTAACTTCTTTACCCAGATACATGTTAAATTTCCAAAGTGTTCTCCATCATCATTTTCAAATGTTCGGGTTCTGAATATATCCATTGTATTCCTTTAGGACCATACATTATTTTTCCACTTTTAAAAAGATATTCCAATATAATTTTTAATGTTTGGTGCATAATTTGTTTTGACAATTGTTTTTTTAATTCAGTAATTTTTATGGGTGTTGTTCTGTGAATTTTTAGAAAATCCTCAACCATTAAGACGGTGCTCAGGTTTGGATATCTTTTTATTTTGTGATTTTTTGTTTCGATTAATTCATTTTTTGTAAATTTAAGTTCTTGCATTGCTATCACCTATTTATATCAATTGATACTTTATAAGTATCAATCAATATATAAAGGTTTTGTTTTTGATAGTAAAATATCACTAATCGCTCTTTAAAAGTTTTATTAAGAGAAAACCGGAAATTCTTTGGTAAAACTTAGTTTTATAGAAGGATTATTTTTAGAAAACTTTTATATATTTCTTATTCTTTATATAATCACAATGGGACATCATGATGATCAACTAAACGAAGATATGTTTATTTGGGGCTCAAGAGACGCTCTATTAGGGCGAAAACCACGACCAGATAGGGATATTAGTTATGTTAATGCTTATAATATGGAAATCGAGCGTCAGATTGATCAATTAATAGGTCTTCCTGACTTTGAAGAAAAATTTAATTCTTTGAAAGACTTATACATAAAACTTGATTAATTATTTACTAATATATCCTGTGTAAGCAGACATTGCTCCTGCTACAAAAAATAAACCTGCACAAACAAAGAACATATCTTGATCTTTAGATACTGCTAATGAAGTATATAATGCCCCTAATGAAGTATACATTGCAGTCATTGAATAATCTCTGGCTTTATTTCTTCTAGTGGGCTTTGGTTCATTACGTGTTCTGTTTTCTAAATCGTTATTCATTGTAATTATTAGGGATTGAAGAAGAATTTATAAAACTTTTAGTGATTTTTTAAAATATTCAAACAAGTTTAACAATTTCTTAGAATTCATATTTAGAATGGATAATAATTCATCTTGTATTCTTTTACCATAGTCATTGTTTCGTGATTTTTGATTACATCTTTGAAGTGGTCTTTAAAACCTTTGAATATTTTATGAAAGTCTTGGTTGTTCTTTGCATCTATCTGTAACTCTATATTCCAAGGACCTATTCCTTTTATTATTATATCTGCGACATTTGGTTGCATTGCAGAGTAAGTTATCATTTTCTTCTCAGTTTCTTCATCCATGTTTTGAGTTGTTATCAATACTTTGTATAGTTGATATCCTAATTTAGCATAGTCTATTAATATCCTATGTCCTTGTAGTATACCTGTTTCTTTGAATTTTTTTACTCTATATCTTGCCACATCTATTGTTGTGTTTATTTCTTTGGCAAGATCTACTAGTTGGATTCGTGCATTAGTAGATAGTATTCTTAGTATTTTTTCATCTATTTTATCTAAGTTAACTGTATCATAGATTCCCCCAAATTCTTCCATATTACTTTCGTTTACTTCATCTATTAAATAGTCTTTTTTGAAGTGAGGTGCATTAATTACTATGTATATATCATAACTTTGAAAGTGTTTTCTAAACTTATTTATTGATGTGTTTAGTATTTCATAAAATGAATCTACACTCTTTGCCAATATCCCAACCATTAAGTCATATCTTCCATCCCAAGTATTAATCCACAGACTAGGTGTGTTCTTTACAAAATAGTCTATTATCTCTTTTTCTTTTTCTTCAGTTGTGTCTTGTAGTTTAAAGTAGATTTTGAAGTACGAGTATCCTAGTTTTTTTACATTTAATACCGAGTATGCTTGTCTTATGACTCCTTTGCTCATTAGTTTCTTTAATCTGTTGTTGACTGCATTCTTTGATAATCTTACTTTCTTACCTAAAGATCTTAAACTACTTCTAGAATCTATATCTAGATAATATAAGAGTTTTTTATCGTATAAATCCAGTTTCATAAGACTAATAAAGGGATTATATTTATAAATTTCACTGTTTTGTACCATTTTTGAGCAGGTATCATTATATGTTTTCCTTAATTGTTCTTATTTGATTTAAATGAAACAATTGCACAAAAATTTAGATAATAAAATAATTTATGATAGAGATTATAATCAATTCATGCATTATGATGCAGATTTAGTAGTTATAAGAAGTAAAAGTAAAGGCTGGGAAGCTGCAGGGATAGTGAGTAAAATCACTAAAAAAAGAATTTGGATGTATAAGAATTTTAGTTTTATCAATTATTTTCAAGATCCTGTCTTTAGAAATAGAAACATAAGTTCTAAAAGTTATAAACTCGATGAAAATATTATAATTCAAAATTTAGATCAACCTTCTTTTGCAACACATATGGGTTTTGGACATTGGACTAATCATAAATATTTACAAGCAGGTGATTTAGTCATATTTGATAATTTTAATAACTATACAGTTGGATTTGTTCATTCAACAAATCCTGATTTAAAAGATCCTGTTGTTTTAGCATATCCGCCAAAGACTCCTGATGATATTCAGAATAGATTAGATTTTGCATTTACTAATCCTAAAGACTTTATTCCAGATGGATTTGTTGAAATGTTAGAGCATAAAGAAAAAGCAACTTACACGATGGAAATGAAATTACAAAATCCAACTAAGATGCATACTTTTTCATCTTCAATATCAGATCATGTTTCTTATGATTGTAAACGAGTAAAACATGCATGGAGATTTGATTCAATAGAAGAAAAATATACCAGATTAACAAATAGAAGAGGAGAGGAAGAAGATTAGAATTTAAAAAATGATAGATGAACATGAAGAATTCTTGGCAGAACGCTTTGACGGAAGAAGATTACTTATCGGTAATGGGAGCGAAATAGAAAGGATTATTAAAAATTATGAAGCAGTTTTCTCACGAAATTCAAGTATTACTAATAATGTAAAATGGGTTAATAGAGAAGAATTTGATAAAGTAATTTTTGGAACAACTCAAGGGTCTCCTTATGAAAAAAGAACTGTCTTAGGAATAGAAGCTCCAAATATGCTAGGAATAGATGGTGGGTTTATAGTAAAACATCTTGAAGAAGTTTATCTTAATTTTTGGGCAGAAATAGCTTCTTCACCCTTAGAAATACTAAAAGACTCTATGCCTGAAAATGAGTATGTGGATGCCAAATATCTTCTTTCAAGGTTCGAAACTAAAGATACAAGGCATTTTTATGTTGTAAGAACACGATATGATAATTTCGAAGAAAGTTTTCTGTCAATATACGATGAAAATCTTCTTGAAGATAAAGATAAAAATGTATTTCAAGCAAAGCATATTGGACTTGTAACAGTTGACAGACCACAATCAAAAAAATATGTGAACAAATGGAGAAGCAAAGTTTTTATGTCATTTCTAAACTATGAAGAAGAAATGATTGATACAGATGAAATACACATATATAACGTTCTTAATCGAAGTAATTGTTTAGATGCGTGGTTAAAGAACGGATTGATTATAAACAAAGTAGAAACATATTATGATACTCATATGTTTTATAATGATTTTAAGAAATATCTTAGGAAAAATAAATTAAGACCTTAAATTACAAACTTTCAACAAATTCTTTAGTTTTTTTAATATTAGTATGCCTAATTACTTTTCCTTGGTCACTAATTGTCCAATAACCACGTTCAACCATTTTTTTATGAGTGCCTACAAACTTATGTCCCCACATTTGATCAATTATTTTATCCCAAGTAATATCTTTGATTGCGTTTGGATTTATTTTTTCTAATCTTTCTATCATTTCATATAAACTATTTTCTTCTTCTTTAAATCCAATAGTATCTAAAGTTATACCAAGATGTGTTTTAAAGCCTGCATCGATTAATTTTTCATAAGCTTTGAAAGGTGATTCCCAGTAGTCTGATTTTACGCCTGTAAATCTTCTAAAGTCTTCTGGAGTAGTTCCTTTTATAGAAATTAAGAATTCAAAGTTATTGAAATTTTTAAAAGGCTCTAAGTAATCATCATATTCTGAAATTAACAATCCATTAGTGTTAATTGCAATAGTTGCGTCTTGCACTAATTCTGCAAGTTTTATTAAACCTCCTCTAAAAGGAGTTGGTTCGCCACCAGTAAACTCAATAACAGCTTCTTTTCTCTTAGAAAAATAATTGTTTAACGCTTCAGACGTTTGAGGAAAAGCTTGAAGACTTTTAGGAAGGTTAGAAATCTTTTTCTTAAAAGTATCTGAGTTAGTATTAGCAATTAATAAATTAGGGTGAACATAGCAATGAGCACAATCTTCATTACAACCCACAACTTCATACATGATAGTATCGCCCCATTGATTGCTATTCTTATAAGGTCTCACATTATATATAGGAATGATAGGCTCGTTCGTAAAACTAGCACTGTAGCCAGTAATTCGCTTAACTATCCCTGCTCCAAGTCTAATAGGATCAATATCACTCATAGATTGGGTAATAGATGGATTTATTTAAAGATTGAGCTTGGGAGATTAAAAATAATGGATTAAAGTTAATTAAAACCAAAACATTTATATATTGTTGTTTACTTATGTACTCATATGATTACTAAAGTAAACGATACTGATTTGAAGGTTTTAAGCTTATTTACAAAAGGATATGAAGAGGAATATTACATCCGTGAAGTTGAAAATCTTTTAAAGGTTAGTTCAAGAACTTCTCTGGTAACTTTAGCTAAGCTTGAAAGAAAAGGCATTCTTGAATCAAAAACCAAAGGAAAGACCAAGATTTATTCAATAAAAAAATCAACTCTTTCAAGAGAATATTTTGTCCTGACTGAACAATACAAAAAAATACGATTCATTGAAAAAAATCATTTAATTAAAGAAGTGCTTGAAAAAGCAGATGAATTTATACAAGGAATAGTGATTGTCTTTGGAAGTTTCGCCAAAGAGATACAAAAGGAAGATTCTGACCTTGATTTGTTCATAGTGGGCAAATACGATGAAGATAAAATAAAAGAAGTTGGAACAAAGTACGGAATTGATATAAACATCAAGAGTTATCCGATGAATCTTTTTGAAACAAAAATAAACGACGATATCCTTCTTAAAGAAGTTATAGGAAATCATATTTTAATAAAAGATACTGAAGGATTTGTTCGGAGGGTTGTAAAATGGATCAAATAAAATGGTGCTTAAACCAAAAGAAAGGAATTGAAATTGTTGAACCAAGTGATAATCTAAGAGAAGCTTATCTTATCAAAGCAGAGGAAGCATTAGAAACATTAAGAACTTCAAAAAGCAAAGACTGGGAATTGACTACTGCTTATTATACAATTTATCATGGACTATATTCATTGCTTATGAAAATTGGAGTGAAATGCGAGATTCACACATGCACAATTGAGTTTACTAAAAGATTTCTCAAAAGCCACTTCACTGATGAAGATTTTAAATTAATAGATAAAGCATTCTCAGCCAGAATAGACTCACAGTATTATGTAAACAGAGAAGTACCAAACCAAAACTATAATCTTATCAAGAAGAAAACTCCAGCATTCCTTGTCAAATGTAAAAATATTGTGCTTGAACAAAAAGAGATTAATAATATTAGAGTTGGTATTAGCTATTAATAAATCAGGGTGAACATAGCAATGAGCACAATCTTCATTACAACCAACAACTTCATACATGACTGTATCGCCCCATTGATTGCTATTCTTATAAGGCCTTACATCATATATAGGAATGATAGGCTCGTTCGTAAAACTAGCACTATAGCCAGTAATTCGCTTAACTATCCCCGCTCCAAGTCTGATTGGGTTGATGTCACTCATATAAAAAAAGAATTTTGACAAGTTTTTAACTCTTTACTCAAACCACTTCAAAAGTTATCTTGAAAAAAGTCAAAGTTTAAAAAGAAAGAATAGTTTTTATCAATAAAATGAGTGTTGAAAGTGAGTTATCAAGTATTTCTTCAAAATTACAAAGTATGAATCGATCATTAGATAAACCATTTGATGAGATGAGAAGAAAAAGAAGGCACGAGGAAAATAAAGAATTACTTAAAAATCAAACAAAAATATTGGATAACACTAACAAATTATACGTATTATTAGTTCTTTTAACTTTTATGACGCTTATTTTTTCCGGACTTTCGACAATATTAAATAATTTAAGTTGGTATTATAATCCTATTTTGAAAAAATTCGTTTTTACAATTTTTGCATTTTTTACTATATCATTACCAATAATTTTTGTTTTTTGGATTAAAACAACATTCTCAAAAAATAAAAAATAAACATTTTTATATTTCTGTTGTTTTGTGCAATTATTATGGCTAATGTAAGAACTAATACTGGCGGTCGAATGGAATTTGGTGATGCAGAACCAAAAGGAGATACTGAACATACTGCCAAATTTAAAGAAGCTTATAAAAATTGGTTAAACAAGCCAAAAAAATCCTCTTGGAAAAAATCTTTAAAATCAAACAATAATGAGCCAATAAACGATTTGCCAACTAAAATGCCTGACGGCAGATGCGACTTTAAAAATTGTCAGAACATTGCTCACCATAAAGCTTGTAAGAATTGTAAAAAATATTTCTGTGATGATCATCGACACCCAGAATTTCATGATTGTGAAAGCAAATCATCTGCAAAAAAATCAACTAAGAAATTCAAATTTTGGCCTATATTTGTTTTCTTAATTATTGTTCTTATTATATTACAACTTTCAGAACAAGCAGATTTATTTGAATTAGGAAGAGAAAAATATTCTGATATTCAGAACTGGTTCAAACCAAAAGCAGAAATAATTCCTGATACTTTACTTGTGCCTCCCAATATAATAAAATCAGAACAAACTGATGAAGGAATTATAGAAACTGCTGAATGGATGTTTGATAGAACAACGTTAACAACAATAAAAACCTGCGAAGATTTAACTTTAGGAAAAGCGGCAAATGAACTAAGCAAACAATCATTGTATATGACTTTCTGCAGAAAATATTGTGAAGAAGCTGAGAGAGGCTTTACAGGAAGTTATGAATGTAATCAAAAAAATAATCTGGAATGTGGATGTGAATAAAATGCCAAAAAAAATTAAATGGGAATGTGAATATTGCGATGATGAGTTTGATACAAAAAAAGAATGTTTAGCTCATGAAAAAACGCATAATAAAAAATCTAAACAGCCAAAAAAAGAAGTTGTTTGGGAATGTGAAAATTGTCTTCAAGAATTTAGTTCTGAAGAAAATTGTTTATTGCATGAAAGAAAATGTGGAAAAAAAACAATCGGATTTAACTTTAAATTTGATTTCACAAAAGTATTATTTGTTGTTGCTGTTTTATTACTTTTATTCATGTATTTGCCTTTTCCCAAGTATATTGAAGAAAAATATACTGATACAGAACCTTATGTAGGAACAGAAACATATCAAGAAGTTGTTCCGTATTCTGTAGAAGAATGTGAACTTGATATTTCTTTAAATCCTGAAGATTATATTGGAAGAGGAATTGAAGCTTTAATGTCTGGAGATCCTAATAAATTGTTAGAAGAATGTAAAGATGTTGTTAAAGATCGAATAGAAACAAAAGAACGAGATGTTATTCGATATAAGACTGTTACAAAAACAAGATCAGTTAAAATTCAAGTAACTCTTTATGAATTATTGAAAGAAGAGATTCAAGAATATAAAGAAGAAAAAGGCAGAGTTGATTATTTAACAATAAAATAAGACTTTTTAAATTGAAATGATTTTCAAAAAATGAATAAAATAAAATGGTTTATTTTTGGAATAGGATTTTTTATTTTAAGTGGTTTTATGTTCAAAATGGCCAGTCCATATTGTAATGCCATGATTTTAGAAGGAGAACTATTAACTTCTTGTATGATTAGAAGATATGCTTATGCTATTCCTGCTATAATTTCACAATTTTTATTTTGGATTTTTATAATATGTGGTTTTTTGGAGAAGAAATAAATATTAAATACTGCATATTTAGACAATACTTGATGAATTATATAAATTTAATGCCTGCTGTAATATTGTATATTGATTGTATTGATTATTTATACATTAATAACAAAGCATATCTTCTTATTCCTTCTGCTAAACTTATAATTCCTGCCATTAATATTGCTATTGCCAGACTTGTACCAATTTGTTTTTCTCTTTCTAATTCAGAATCAAAAGTGTTAAGAGTAACTTTTTGTTGAAGAGTTCTATTTATATTACCATCATTTCCATAATAATCTTGAGGATAACTTACTTTCAATAACTGATTATTCAATTCTATTTCAGAACTTAATAAATCTCCAAAACAATAATTCTGACAATAATATTTTCCCAAATTAAAAGAAATAGTATTTCTTCCTACAGAATAAGTTTTTTTAGCATAACTGTATAGTCGGAATTTTCCATTAGGAATTAAAGATCCATTGAAGCTTATGTTTATTCTAGTACCTTCTAAATCAGATTTTATTTCATAAAATGCTACAAAAGTCTTATGTTTGTTTGAAATAAATGTTGTATTATAAAAAGTTTTATTTATTAATTTCCACCCGGTTCTGTTATGTATTGTAAATGTATCCACTTTTGTTGTTGGAGGTAAAGATACTTGAATCTGAGAGACTTGATTAGATTTATTAAGTTTCACAATTATAAAATATATTGAACCTTTTTGTTTATCAAAATCAAAGTAAACATTAAAATTATTAATAACAATGTTTTCTTGATTCTGAGGAAATTTAATTTCGAATTCATACTCGTTGAAAGGCAGATTTAAAGTTGTTTTATTTGCAGATTCAATTAATGTAAAACCTCCTATGATAAATATTAAAGCAAAAATAAGTACATAAACAAAATTAGTTAATTCTTTTCTAAAATCTTCTTTCAAATAACCTTTTCTATTAGTAATAAATGTTTTTATAAATAGTATTAAGATTATATATACAGAAATAACGAATATTTGTCTAAATAAATTACTAACATGTAAAACTATGAAAATGCAAATTATTACTAAATGAATTGAAGCTAACCAAAGAGCTTTCGAATACCTATTTATCATGTTTATATCATGAAACATTTATTTTTTTCATGTTAACGAAAATACTAATCCTGCAATAAAACTTAAAATAACCATGAAAGCCATTACAAAAAATAAAGTAGCTATTCTGAGCAGAAAAACTTTATTTTCTTTTTTGAAAGAGTTTCTTCCTAAAATTGAACATAAAGAAATACAAAAAAGCGAAATCATCGTCCATCCGACTGAAATTAAAGCACTATTTAAGAATTCTTTTGGGATAGCATCTTTTCCATAACTTAAAATAAAAATTAATAACGAAATAACCACTGCAATAGACATTGAGAATTTAAATAAGTTGTCTAATGTTAAATCTATTTCTTTATGATACTTACTAAATGTGAATGAAAATAATAATGCTAAAATAATACTAGGAATGAATAAATAGAATTGAAATAAACTACCTGCGATATTTAATGCAATAATGGCATAAATTAGTATACTAATTCCGATTGAGATATTAAAATCTTCTCGTTCTATCATTTATTTTTAGCAAGCTAGACAAAATGGAGGTGCTTTTGCAATAACAAAACCAACAACAATTATTAAAACTCCTAATAAGATCCAGATCCACCAAGCTTGAGCTTTTTTATTCATTTTATTTTGTTTAATATGTTTGCATATTTAAATACTATTAACATTTTGTCAAATATGTTAATACTTGGATGTTAGAATGTTCTTCTATCAACACAAGTTTCTAAATGATCATCTAATTCTTCTTCAGAATCAAATTCTTCTTCACAATCATCACAAGTCCAAATAACATCTTCATCATGTTCTTCATCTTTTTCATCTGGAGATGAAGTAATATTGTAGTGATTGTGTATTACTTTTGCGTTATCTCTTGCAATAGTTTGATTACTATTTTTAGTATTATTTTGAGATTGAGTATTATTTTCTGCTTGTTTATCAGACATGTTCTTTACAACATGCGCTAAAACTTGACCAATAGAATCTGGTTTCCATATACTTCCACCACCTAATAAACTTAGAATTCCACCTATAATGATATTGAATTTTCCAGAAGACCAACCAGAATCGATTCCCATTATAAAAACAATAATTCCAATAATAAGAAATAGTCCTCCTGCAATGTATCCTTTTATTGTTTTATCTTCCATTTTTGTTAATTAAACTCTTTTTCTTTTTAAACCTTACTAATAATCATTATTTTCTCGTCACGGTAAGTTGTAACAAAATTCTTTTATTTATCCTAAAAGAGATAGAAATAAGAGTTATTTCTAGAGATAAGAGAAATATTTAAAAATAATAGTTTATTCTTATAAGTAAAGTGAATGTTCCTAAAATAGTTTATGATGACTTCTACAAATTTGTAACTTCTTTTTCTATCATTTTATTTTTAATAAGTATAGGAGTAATTACTTATTTATTTACATCAGTCATTAAATTAAATTTAAATCCTGATGTTTATTCTAATACTAGAGATTTTTATGTCCTCTTAGCAGTCATATCTATTTGTTCATTTTCATGGTCTATTTGGAATTGGAGAATAAACCAAAAAAAATTAGATGCAAAACTTGATGCAGAAACTGCGTTGAAAATTCTGGAAGTAAAAAAAACAGCTGTGAATTATGAAAAACAAATAAATGAATTGGCTGAACAAGAACAACCTTTTTCAGCAACATTTGATATACTAAAACAAATGAAAATATCTAAAGCTCGGGCTAGAGTTGAAAGAACCAGTAGAAAAAAATAAATAAAAAATGAATTGTTGGAATTATATGGAAAAGAATGTGAAGAAGTGCTTTAATAAGTTCGAGTCTAAACTTAATAAACATAATTTATCTATTAATTTTGTATTATCTTTGTTACTAATTATCTTAACTTTCTTTCTTATTGTTTCCACCTATGAATCTATTCGTGCCACAAATTCTATTCGCGATGTTGAAGTTGAGATATTAAAATTTAGACAGAAACAAATTATTGAAGAAAAAATTAATCTTGGTGAAGATTTAAGATTTGAATTCTGGGCAATAAACGAACCTATTTTGAAATATATAACTAATGAGAGTTTTTTAGATCTTGATAATTCAAAAGGATATTATATGAGTAGATTGGAAACAAAGCATTTAGAACAAGTTTTAGAAGCAAATGATTTTGGAGAAGCAGGTTTTCGTAATACTTTAAGAATAGTTTTACACACATTTGGTTTAATTAATGATCATTTGGATATGATACAAAAAGCTTCAGGAGTAAATGATAATAAAATACGAGTAGAACATATTTTATCTGTTAAAGAAAAAGCAAATAAATTATTGAATGAATCAGATTTAAGAAATATTAATCTTCTTATTAATATAACAAACGAACATGTTAAAGAATTAAAAAATGAATTAAATAATTTGGATGATGAAATAAGTTTAAAATTAAGTAATAATTAAAAAAATGATTTGAAATAGTTAAGAAAAAACTAAAAAAATGAAACTAACAATTGACACAGAATTTTTGATAAATGAAGTTGAGAATAAATCTACGAAACTTTCATCTTATCAGAAAATGCTCAAAAGAATACGTGGAAATTATCCAAAGGCTTATTTTCCATGGACTCAAGAAGATGACTTGTTATTGAAAAGCAAAGTCAAAATGGGTTTAAAAACCAGTTTAATTGCCGAAATACATGGAAGAACACCTTCTGCAATTAACTCAAGAATTAAAAAACAAAGATTGAAACGAAAAAAATTTTAATATTATTTATTTTGTTCTTTTTTTATTAGTAAAAATATTCCAACACCTAAAATTATTCCACCAACTACAATAGTCCAAACATTAAACATTAGCAAATTATACAATATAATAACTGCACCTAAAACTGTTAAAATTAATCCACTTCCGCCTTTTTCATTAAGAAAAGAAATTACTTTACCTATCTGACTAAAGAAATTTCCAAGTTCTTCTAAGCCAGATTTTTCATTATTTGAAGTGTTATTTTTTGGTTGATGTGCTCTACATAAAGCATGATTATAATGATTCATAGAATAATTATATACTGCAGGAGTAATTGTCTTTTTACATTGATTGCAATAATGTCTCATGAAGAATAGTAAAGTTTCGAGATATTTAAAGATTGTGTCTCTAAAAACACATTTGAACTGTGCTTCTAAGATTTTACTGACATCTTTAAAATAGCTTTTTATTTTACTCGTCAGATTTAACTCTTTTTTGTTTTAGCAGTTATTTTTTGAAATATTTTTGCTTTTCTTTCATATTTTCTTTCTTTGTTTCAGTAATTACTTGTAATTTTTTAAAACCAGTTGCTAAATGTCCAATATCTTTTCCAATTTTTTCTAAATCTTCAGATATTTTGTTCAAAGGCTCATCTCCTAACTGACTCATATCTTGAAATTGTGTAAAATCAAAATCAAATCTTTTTTTGAAAAGTTTATTATTCTTGTTTTTATACTTAAAAAACAAAGAAAACTGCATTTCTTCAGGTTTATTCTTTTCATCGAGAAAGGTTATGAAGAACTGTTCGATTTCTTGGTTTGGTCTAAGATAATTAATTTTTTGCAAATATTTTAGTTCAGATACTTTTTTACCATTAGAACAAACGAAGTCATTATCTATCTTTTCTAATTCTAAATTATATAGTGGACTTCTTCCAATATTTTTTATTTTTATAAAAAGAAAATTTATGTATTTTTTAGAAGGTTCAAAAATAATACTTAATTCTGGTTGATTTAATTGAATTTGATATAGTCTATTTTTCTTTGTTTCCTGATATAAATAATAAGTATAATATGCTAAAACTCCAGTAAATAACATTAAAAAAATATTTGAAATTATTTGAGTATTACTTGAAGTCAAATATTGAATAAATGAAGTCATAATTTTTAGAATGAATTAAAGTATATAAACTTGATTAGTTTTTCGGGATAAAGAGTTATTTATGTCCCTAAAAAGCAACCAAAAGAATAGATTGCCCCGAGCGAGAATTCCTTTTTTTGTTAGGTCTTTGGGGAAACATTTTTATATCCTTAATTCCAGATAATTATTGAAATAATAGAGGTTAAATAATGGCTGAGAAAGAATTAAGTACACAAATAAAAGAATTAGAAGATAGTTTAAAAATTATTAAGGAAGATATAACATCTTATGAACAAGGCAATAAAGAAAGAATAAGAACAATTGCAACACAATTAAGAGCAATATTATTCCAAGGATGTTCAGGAGATACAAAAGCATTATTATTTCGTTTAGCACAAGAAGCAAGAATCCCATTAATATGTTTTGGCCCTAGAATGGATACGCTAAGAGTTTTTGACGATGCAATTTTTTCAATAAGTATGTCTGTTATTTCAATATCAGAACCAAATCCTTCTCAAATCAAATATTTTTTAGAAGATTATCTCGAAACAACTATTATCAAGATAGATAGAGATACAAAAGTTTGTCCAAGAAAAATGATAAAAGATTTTGCCAATACGGAAGCAGCACATTATGATGATAAGAAAAAAGGAACTTTAGAAAAAGTTAAAAAAGTCAAATTTGCAAGTAATAATTATGTTGAACATAGCATTATACAAATAGCTAAAGTAATTATCTTATTAAGTTCAAAAGTACTAATCAAACTAAAAGAATCAAAGCCTCCGATGGGAGTTTTACTAAAATGAGTAATTTAGTTATTGTTAATGTCCTAAACACCTAACAGAATAAAGAGTGCCTCGAGCAGGATTTCTACCGATACTCTCCCCCAACCCTTTTAACTTTCAACTCTGTCTGGTTATCATCTAACCAGTTCTTTGTAAAGCCATAGACTTCCTTTGGAAAGAACTCCTTCTGGTCTTTGAAGTGATGATTGAATATCTCTTTAATATTACCTTGAATCTCTTTCTTATCAACATCAAAGTATTCTTCGCCTGTCTCAATAATTTTATCAAATAAGTAATGACCTAAGAACCAGTCGTATACAAAGCTGTAGTTCTGTTTAGAAGTAATTCCGTCTTCGTGTCCCAAAATATGCTTATCAAAGTCCAAATGCAGTCCATTAACTCGCCTCATATCGGAATCAACCATCAAGCTTTGAAAATCACGAATAACAACTCTATTAAAATTTAAATCCGAATCTAATTCAAGTAAAGTATTCTGTCCATGACTTTCCAACAATATCCCACGCTTCTGTGCAAAGTAACACCAACTTGAAACAACTGGTTCTATCATATCAATAATAAAAGAAGAAGGATTAAGATTTCGCTCTTTAATCATTTGTACCATCAAAGGTTCATCTTTTGAATTCTTTAAATCATGTGAATGCATTGAAAAATAAGGAATTAAAACATTTGAATTAGAAGAAAAGGGCCGAGGAGTACTTTCTCGTAATATCTGCCCAACCCCCCCATACACAATTCCAACACTTTCAGGTAAATATCCAAAATTTGAAGGCAAATCAATAGCATTGTCAATATCTCGACTAATCTTTAAACTATGCTCTACAGATGACGCTCGAATACGTCTAATATAACGCGAAATACGCCTATCTAAGTGTGTTTTAACAAAATAACCAGTATTATTCACAGGAAGCAAAGTACGTGTTGAAGAAGTAGGACTAACCTCCAAATAACCATCTAAGTTACATAACCGTTTTAATACAGGATCTTTTGAATAATCAGCTAACATTTCAGGATGAACAAAGAATCGATTAGGAACAAAGTCAGTAGAAGGATTAGCTAACAATAAGGAATAATCAGTTTCTAAATCAGCATAACCTATCATAAAAGAACCATTTCCTTCAATTGGATGATAAACATTAGACACTTCAGAAAACATAGAATAATCTGAATACTTTCGATTATTCACATATCGCTCCATATGAACAAATGAGTCTTTACGAGCTATATTTTCTAATTTCATAAATTCACCTTTTTCTATTATAAAGATTATTCCAAATTTTCTTCTTTAACTCAAAAACTTGATTCTGATTATCGATTTTAACAAAATCCCAAGGAATATTCATATAAGGAGCGCTAAACTCATTACGCCAATCAACACCAAATTCATCACAAGCCTTACAATAAGATTCTAAATCATTACCAAGTGAATAACCCCGATACAAAACTTCACCAGCCTTAAAATCACCAAGATTACAAATACCCTGCATTAAATGCCAAATAGGCTCTAAAGGATGAATATAAAGCGAAGTTGAATCCTTAACAATATTTGTAGCACCATTAATAAAATGCTCAGAATACTCCTTAAACACATCCAAACCAATAATAGGATATTCTTCTAAAGGAGTATGAGGCTGAGAAAGTAATGGATACATGTAAATTTCAATTTTATTAGAATCGTGATGCTTATCAAGCATTGAAGAAACAGAACCTACCAAATCAATATATGCATCTCTATCAGCTTGTTCTTCCCCAGGCACCCCTACAATATGATATAATCGAACTAATGAAGCTTTATCAATTACTGATTCTAAATTTTCTAAAATAATTTTATTAGAAAACCCTTTCATCATAACTTTATTACGTAAAAAATCTGAACCAGTTTCTGGCGCGATATGAACTTCAGTTTGATCTAAATATGAAGCAATCTTAGGTAAATGGTCGATTCTAACAGAACGAATAACAGGATTAGTAATTTTAAGATTTGAATGACTCCAGTCAAAAACTTCAATTAAATCTGAAGTAGGAATATTAGTTACTGAACAACCAGCAAGAGTAGCAGTCTCAACTCCAATCGAATCAAACTCTTTAAGATATTCCTTAATAGGTTCAACTCCTTGAAAAGAATAATCACCTCTAACATGAGTAATTTCACAAAAACCACATTTAGATTTACAAGAATAGTCAGCAAAGATTAAAGCTTTATCTTTACTCATCAATAAACTAGCACGACGAGTACCAGCAACATCATCAATTGTCTGAAAGTCAACTGATTTTGTGTATTCTGGAATGTAAACTCCATTAACTTTTGACATACTGGTTAATATATCAACTTCTGATATACTCGACTGTCTTTCTAGCATATTATATAGTAGCATTTCTGAAGCTGCAATACTTCCTTCACCAATTACAAAAGCATCAAAGAAGTCTTCATAAGGAACAGGATTTAATACTCCTAATCCACCTGCAATGATTAAAGGACTATTGTTAATATTTCGTTCAGATTTTAGAATAGAAATATTTGCTTTTTCAAAGAATTCAAAGACATTGCTCATAACACTTGGATTAGATATGCTAAAACCAATAACATCTACATCTCTTATATCCCAATTATTAAAAAAAGATGTAATTTTATCACCTTTAGTAAACATCTCCATTACATCCTTACTATATATAGATGCAAAATCTACATCATAAGGAGTGTTCTTGTAAACATGATCTGCAACTATTTGCATTCCAGCTGACAACTTAACTGTTTTAAGTTTATCAGGTTGAACAAAAACAGCTTTTAAATTATGTCCTTTTTCTTTCCAGAAAGGTGCGCATTCAGGGCTTATTAGAATTTGTTCAAGCTCTTTTTGTTTTGCATCTCTTTGTGCTTTCATGAATTTCGTCATTGTATTTACCTTGTTTTATTTCATAGCTCTCGCTAGATTGTGTTAACTGATGTTTGTAAAAATAATAAAGGAAAAAAGTAATTATACGCTGAAGTAAACAGGTTCTAAGTCTATCTCTTCACCTTCTTTTGCAAACTGAACACTTGGTTTAACTAAGTAGTCACCTTCACTAAACTTCTCATCTAAGTAGTCTTGTGCTCGTTTAGTTATAGCATCCATTGTATCATCACTATGTCTGATGTCATGGTGACCTAAGAACAATCTTTTTACTCCTGCTTCAAGCGCTATATCGATTCCAACTTCGTAAGTTGAGTGTCCCCATGTTTTCTTGCTCATTCCAGGCAAGTCAAAAGCTGAAGGATCGTACTCTTCTGGTGTGTACTGAGCGTCATAATACATGGCGTCTGCATCTTTACTCCACTCCACTATTCGTTTATCATTCTCACCAAACTCATACTTACCATCATTATAGCTGCCATCATGTTCGTTATCAGTGCAAAAAACAAAAGTTTGTTTTTTCTCTTCTATTTTGTATGAAAAACAGCTGTCTGGGTGATCAACTTTCATATAACTTATCTTAGCTCCATTCTCAATTGATTCACCTTCTTTTAAATCGTGAAAGTTTAATTCAGCACCATAAGTTCTCATTTGTGCTAAAGTTACTGGAAAGTTTGGAAACTCTTGTTGACCTGCCATTGTTTCTTCTAAAGTTTTCTCAGCTTTTGCTTCACCATATAAGTCTAATTGGTTTCCACCAATGTAAGCTGGAGTAAAGAATGGAAAACCTTGTATGTGGTCCCAGTGAACGTGGCTTAAGAAGATTTTAGCTTTACCTTGTCCTTGTCCAAATCCTTTACTCATTAAGTCGTCACCAAGAACTGCTAAACCCGAACCCATGTCAAAGATGTATTCTTCTCCGCTGTCAAGGATTGCTTCTAAGCAAGTTGTGTTTCCTCCATACTTTGAAGTTTCAAAGCCCGGTCTTGATGGTGTTGGTAAACTGCCTCTAACTCCGTAAAATTTTATTTTCATCTGAATCCCTCCGTTTAGTTGTATAATTCTTCTCGGCCTTCTATTGTTAATGCGCCAAGTCTTTTTTGTTCATTGTCTGTAATTGCGTACATAACTGGCATGTAATATCCAAAGTCTGAAACTCTGTTTGTTTCACAGATATTAAATTCATACTCCATGTGTAGTTCTGCGTTATAGTCGTTAGCAATTCTTTTCATATCGTCTAAGAATTGGTTTGATGCGTTGTTTTGTCCTTCTGAGTCATAAAGAGCTTGTGTGATTTCATCCAAGCCGTTGTATGACTTTCCTTTCATTTGTTGGTTGTGTGTTGCGTTCATTTTGTTTCACCTAATGTATAGTATAGTAAATCTGATATATAAAAGAATCTAATGAATTTTTTACAAAAACAAAAAGATTTATATAATATTTTACATTATTGTGTATTAAATGAAACTAGATTCACGAAATAAGCGAATTTTGTACGAATTATGGAATGATGCAAGAATTCCTGCATCTCAAATAGCAAAGAAGCTAAACTTATCAAGAGAAGTAGTCGAATACAGGATAAAACAGCTAATTAAAGACAAATACATCCAAGAATTCATAACAATAATCGATACAAACAGGCTAGGTTACAAGCAATACACAATTCACTTACAATTAAAGAATTTTGAAGAAGAAAAGGAAGCAGAAATAATTACTTATTTAAAAAACCACGATTATGTCAAATGGATCGTAACATCGTCTGGAAAATGGGATGTAATATTCAACATGATTGCAAAGAACGAGCAACAATTTGATGATATCTTATCAAAAATCTGTTATGACATTAAAGATAATCTAAGAACTTACAATGTCTTTAGTCAAACTAAGCTTTACAAGGATGCAGACATTCTATTCTTAAAAGAAAAAGAAGAAACACAAACTTGGAAAAAAGAAGAAAAACAAACTAAAATCAAACTTGATGAAAAGGACTTAAAAATTTTAGAATTACTAAGCCGTAATGCAAGAGCGCACATTTTAGAAATTGCAAAAAATGTACAACTAACGCCTGAAGCCGTCAGCTACAGAATAAAAAAGTTAAAATCTCAAGGAATAATCAAAAACTTTAGAGCTGTAATAAACATTTCAAAATTAGATCAATTATGGTATTATTTAATGCTTCAAGTAGAAGGATTAGACCCGCAAGCAGAAAAAGACATTAAAGGTTTCTTTAAAGAACATAAGAAAATCTTCTTCGTTGACAAACTAATTGGAGAATGGAATTTACGAATTGAAGTTTTGGCTAAAGATCATGAAGAGTTTCATAAAATTTTCATGCAGATTAGAAAGAAACTTCAAGACTATCTAAAGTCATATGAACTATCAATCATATTCAAAGATTTACATCAAGTATCTTATACAAATGGGATAATAAAAGAATTAAAAAAAGAAATAATTATCTAACGATAATTAATTTTCAAATTTTGTCCTAAACGTTCTCTAACATCATTTCTAATGTTCATAAGCATTACTTCGGTTGTAAAGTCTGAATTATACACATCAATTGTTCTAGTTGAAGTGTTATAATGAACTACGTGTGCGTTTGGAAATTCTGCTAATTCAAAAGGTTCTGCTGCTGCTTCTAAATTTTTATAGATTTCTAGTTCATGAACTTTTTTTGGAATAGATTTTCCTTCAGCTTTAGCATGATTAATTTGGTTTTTTCTTAAATTAAACCTGTTTTCAATATCTTTTTCATCAGATTCTAATTCAAAAATGTATAATTCTTCAACATCATTTTGCTCTAATAAGCCTTTGATTTTCTCTCGTCTGTCTTTAAGATGGTATGTAGCATCCATTATAACTCCTGTTCCATGAGCAAATCTTTTTTCAGCTCGTTCATTCATTTCATCATAAACAACATCTTTATCTTTTTCAGGGTTCATAGTTACAAAACTAAATTGTTGATTTTCATATTCGTCTCTTATAGCGTCACTTTCTAAAACATCAACACCAAGAACTTTTTGTATTAAATTAAGTGTTGTTGATTTGCCTGTTGCAGGTAAACCCATACTAATAACTAAGAACTTTTCAGTTTCATCATCTGAATGTCTTAATGCTTTTGCAACTTGGTAGAAATTCTCAATATCTGCTTTTGATTCGACCATACAAAGTTTATCAAGTCCTTGAAGTTGGTCTTCACTTATGATTCTAATTATTTCTTCATTACAAGTTAAGGCTCCTTCTTCATAAATTCCTTTATGTAAATCTTGACCTTTTACTGTTTGTGTTAAATGAACTTGTCCAATAATATCTCTATATTGTTTGAATTTTGTAACTGTATCTTTATTTGCTTCTTCTGCAGTCATTCCTAAATGCATCATATCTAAGAAATAATGAGCCGTATCCATATTGATTAATGTCCCATATTTTTTATTTAAGCTAAGAAGCTGATCCCAAGTCGCACCACCAGTTTCAACACATAAGTCAACATTAGAATTAGTTGTATGAATAAAATGAACTAAATCTGAAATGTATTCATCATATTGAGCCCATTCTTTGTCATTGAGCATCACTTCTGGTTTTGTAACATGAACTGTAAGCAGATTAATTCCTAATTTATCTGCTAATTGAATAGTATCGTACATTTCAAATGAATCTGTTTCTCGAGCATTTAATATAACTGAACCATCTGGTGAAGCAACAATTGGTTTTTGAGTTCCGTCAGCTTGTTCTTGATATTCGTTAGGTACAACGAACCATTTGAAATCAAAGTTGAATAATTTACCATTTTCAGGGTCTCTATCAACAATGAATGGCGCGTGCATCATTAAGTCAATATCATTTTCTTTTGCTTTTTGAACATAAGCTTGAATTGTGTCGTATTCTTGTCCTTCAAGAGCTATTTCATCAAATGTTTGAAAATGTACTTCAACACCACCTAATAAACCGTTGAATTCTCGAATCTTTGAGTCTAATCCACCGTGATAAACCATTAAATAGTTTCCTGGAAAAAGATGTTGGGTTTTACTATTAGGATTATCTGGGAATGTTACCAGAATTTCTAGGTTCTTAGTCATTTTAACAGCTAGTTCACATGTCTAATGCTTTGTATGCTTGTATTTCTTTTGTTGTTACTTTTGCATATTCTGTCAGTAATGTTTTACCAAATTTTCCAACATCACTCATATAAGAATGAACAATATTTCCTATTTCAGAAGGATTAACTCCTATTTCTGATAAATCATTAATTCCGTCCATTTTTGAAGTTATTAGGGCGGGAATTATTAATCCAAATGGCATTTTTTGAAGTTCATCAAATTTATTAACTAATTTGCTTAATTCCTGAATGCTTTTAACTTGAATTTTTTCATATTCGCTTACAGATCCATAAACAGTTCTGACAATTCCAACCATATCTTCTTTAGATCTTAATACTTCATCAGGTGATTTGCCTGTTTTTTGACAATGATCAGCTATTTCTTTAACATAATCATTACTTCTTTGAATAGTTTTTGTAGAATCACGTAATTCTTGTGTGGAAGTTTCAAGTTCATTAAGTGATTCGTTTTTACTTCCTAAACTTGCAAAATAATCCATTAAATCTCCACCATTTGTTTTTTCTGAAATTAATTCACTAACCACAGGTGATTCAATTACATCTTTAATTGGTTCCCAAAGAGTATTGATTACATCAGGTAAAAGTCCAAATATTCCTGTTACTAAATGTTTTGCTGAACTGTATTCTAATTCCGATCCTGTTTTTTTAACAGCATTTGAATAAGCCTGTTCTATTAATTCTGCACTATATCTTCTGACTGCAGCCCTCGTATTATCTATAGGATTTTCAGATTTAACCACTGTATCTACGCCTAATATTCTTAATAATTCGCTCATCTCATTTACATCATCTATATTTTCTGCCATTTTATTTTTTCACCTTTATATTGTTTTTATAAACTATTCATTATTTTAACTACTAAGAAGTAGAAACTAATATTTAAATGTTACTATTTTAGAGCAAGATTTAAATAAAACAAACATAATCCATAAACCATGGGAATAATATCTAAAATCATAACTCTAGCAATAATTCTCGTAGTAGTTTATGCATTTATGCTGGTAAAAGGCGATAATGACACAGGTGCAACAGCTCAAGTAATTAAAGACACGTCAGGAGTGATAGGTGCTACTGCAAGCGAAGTTAACAACCTAGCTGAAAAAACAGGTCTTAAATCGTGGATTAAAGGCAAACTAATCGATGTTCTAGATAAAACAAAAGAAAAATTAGAAGAACCATCCATTAATGATTCTTCTGAAGAGTAAAAATTAACTTCTAGACCAAATTTCGAATTTAGCTTTAACAGTTGTTTCTCCAAGAGTGTTAATAAACAAGCTATCAAG
Organism: Candidatus Woesearchaeota archaeon; assembly: GCA_937912225.1. GTDB lineage: Archaea > Nanobdellota > Nanobdellia > Woesearchaeales > JAHIUF01. The sequence goes on from CALDOJ010000006.1 coordinate 37,367, forward strand.
TTTAATTTCTAAATCACCTAATAATCTTGTTTGTCCGACAGCCATTGTTCTTTGTTCATCATTTAATATAAAAACAACGCTCATAGCATCACTATTAACACCTGTAACTGTTAAACTATTCTGCCCCATTAAATTAAACTCATAAACTTCGTTCATATCAAGAACCTGCGAAATCATATTAAAAGCTTCACGTTCAATATTAATATTAACAGTATTTTCTACATTATTAACTTCAGTTACATCAATTAACAAATCGCCAACAACTCCTCGTTCGCCATGTTCAAAAATGCTCTTAACTCCATTAACAGATAATTGCAATTCAGAAGAATCAACATAAATTAATTTTAACAAGTATTGATTGTTATTCAACAATATTAATTTTGATTCACCTTCTTTTAATTCTAAAGAAATTTCTTCATTTTCATAAGAACCTTTAACAATTGAAGCAGGATGTTTTTCCAGATATTTCAGTAATAAATCAGTTCCAATACCGTATTCAATAGTTATAACACGCCCTTCTGAAACCCACAAATAAATGTTTTCGTAAGGATTATAATAAACATCCTGATCTAAATAATCAATATCTTCATCATCTAAAAATATGTATTTTTCATTTTTCTTAATATTGTCTAAGAAGGTTACAACATTGACTTTTTCTAAATTGTCAGAATAAAGAACTGAAACAACTGCTTCCATAGTCCCATAAGAATAATAAGCTTCAAAAGCTTTAAAAGAAAAACCATTAACTATTTTATTAGAAACAGATTTGGTCCTTTCATATTCATATTCACCAATTCTTTTCTCAATTAATAATTCAGATGCATCTAATTCTTCTAAGATATTTTGTTCTTCTTCTACAACTGGTTCAACTTCTTCTTCAGACTCAGCAGTCTTATCTACCGCATCAACAACTGCATCTTTTACAGAGTCTGCAGCACCGCCAATAGCGTCTTTTACATCAGACACATTAATGACAATTTCATCACCTGATTCTGAGTTGCAAGCTGTTAAAAATAGAAGAATAACTAATAAACTAAAAATGATTTTGAATTTCATATTACCACCAAATAATTGTAATGGTAGAACAGGTATTTAATTCTTTCTTTTTATACTATCAACTAAAATCTCTTGCTCGCCGTTATATACATCAACTGTTCCAACAACTTCAATATGTTCACCAACTTCTAATTCAACGTTTTCAAATATAACATTTTTAACAGTAACCTCTTGACTTAAATCAAAGAAAGTAAGATTTCCATTATGCACAACTCGTTTGACAACACCAACAACTTTAACAGAATCATCTAATTCAAGTTCTAAAAAAGAAGATTCATCAATATCAGTTGTTTGTAAGATAACAAATAATGCAGTAGTTCCAATAACTGAAAAAATCAAAGCCAGTTTTAGAAGAGTCGAATCTTGCATTTTTAATATTTAAACCTTTCTTCGTATTTTTTGTGGTCAAGAATTTCTAGAACGAAAGCTATGATTTCAATTTCATCTCCTTTAATAGTATATAGCATTCTCCATCCTTCAGGTAAGTTTATTTTCCAAAGATTATCGAGTTTATATTTGTTTAAGTATTCTTTAGGAATAAGTTTTTTTTGAATTCTTATCCCTGAAGAAGGATCAACTTCAATTAAATGTAGCTTGTTATTAATAGCTTTTATTAGAATTGATTTGTTCTTTTTCTTAAGAGTGTAATAAATTCTTCTTGCTTCTTTTAACAAAATTATTTGTTTTTTCATAAATTAATTTAGAGAATAATAATTTATAAGAATTTGTTAAAATTATTCGGAATATTTTCGAAAATTAGGTTCTATTTCTTCAAAAGGAGTTCCTTGTTTCTTTAAAAGTTCTATTTCTTTTCTCGGCGCATATATCCAAAAAATTCCTTTTCTTCCATCCAATATTTTACCACTTTCTTCTAAATATTCTAGAATTAAATTTAATGTTTGATGCATTATTTTTTTACCAAGTAATTTTTTAATCTTTTCTCTACTAAGAGCTTCATCTGATTTTTTCAACACTTTCTAAGCTATCAGCTAATTGATAAAAACCACTGGTTCGGAAATATCCAACCAACACATCGAAAAACTGAACGGCGCGAAGGGTGCTTTTAAACCTGTCAACTAACGCTGCGCCAGGTTCATTTGTAAAGAAGGTGAGATCATTATTCATAATATTTTTATTCTTTG
>CALDOJ010000007.1 GCA_937912225.1 Candidatus Woesearchaeota archaeon
AAATGTTTGATTTAAAGATCATTCCTTTAAGGTTTCTAAAGCAGATTTTGCATACATCTTAATATGATCTTTAACCCCGTATTCCTCTTCATCTAACTCTTCAGAAGTAAACCATTTACAACCATCGCTTTTCTCAGTTTCGGAAAGAACTAATTTGTCAGTATTAGCTTTTGCAAAGTAAACAAAAGTAACATGTTCATGAGTTTCATTAATTCTGTGTCGGTTCATGAATACAGGAGGAATTAACTCTCGATATCCGTCTTCTTCTTCTAACGAATAATTTTTGGAATGGTACAATTTAATATCCAATCCAACTTCTTCAGACACTTCACGAACAGCTGCTTGATTTGGGTCGTCATCTAATTCAACATGACCACCAACACTCAACCAAACCTCATATTTATCATGTTTTCTCAATAAGACTTTGTTGTTGTAAACTATAAACACTTCTGCAGTAAAATCAATTTTTTCATTAATATGTGGCATAAATTAAATCAAGAAAAAAGTTATTATAAACATATCTGTCATTAAAAACAATGTTTGCATAGTATCGTTAAGAACATATTTTTTGAACTTCCAAACCTTTAAGGCGTTAGAATTTTATAACCAACAGGATCACTATACATTAAAACTTCTTGAGTTTTGGGAACTACAATTACATGTTTATCGCCCACAACATGATTTTTACTAAGAACTCCTTCATCCATCCACCTATCACAATATTCGCCAATTATAGGAATTTCATGGTCTTTTAAGACTCGTCTGTTCCATTCAAGATGATGTCTATCTCCACCAATTAAAACAGCAGATATATCACCTGTTGTTTGTTCTTTAAGTTCCTTAATCATTTCACGAAGATATGTTTCAGGATATTCATTATTAAGGTCGTAATGAGATAATCCGACCATTTCAGAATTTAACAAAGCAACCCCGTTACAATTACGATAACTATGTGATTGAACCATTTTAGAAGAAACTATTTTATGAGAATATGCTAACCAAACAATATCAGGATGTTCTGAAAATTTTCTAAATCTTATTTCAAGTTCATCTTCCAAAGTATTTATTTCAGACATAAAAACCAGGAAATAAAACATTTATTTAAACCTTTATAAGAATCATAAACAATCCTTACATATCTTTAAATAAAAAATTTATTCTTTCTTAATTGGTTCAAACAAAGAATTATAAACTGCGCCTTTAAACACACCACCAGGATATGATCCATCTATAACAGTGCATCTTTCTTCTAAAGAATCATCGATGAAATAAACTCTCATATAAACATCAAGCATATTTCCAGAACCAAATTCTTCTCGTAAAACTTTAATTTTTTTATCCCCATATTGATAGTTTGTTCCAGAAACAAGAGCTTCTCCATTAACATCCAAAGTTTGATAAATTCTGTTTTTACCTAATGCTTTATCAGCTTCTGAAGGTACAGAACGAAAAAGTGATCCTGTAGAAAGTGAATTTAACATTGCATGTGCTTCATCTTCAGGTATCTGTCCACTACCGCCAAATAACATGATACTTGCTCTTAATTGTTCGTCTTTATCCATTTTAATTAATGAAAAGTAGATTAATTTATAAACCTTGACTATAAACTTAAAATCAAAAGAATTGGTCAAGAACTTCATCCTCTAATTTTTCAAAAGTAGCTCTAGGACCTTCACTTTCAAAACAAATATATAATTCAGTAAGATTGACTGGTTTTGCAAGTTCAACAGCCTTTAGAATTGAATTAAGGCTCTTTTCAGGGTCCAAACCATAATCTCCTCTTGTACAAAGAACAGGTGTTGCAATGGTTTTATAACCTTTAGCATCAGCAAATTTAAAAGCTTTTTTCAATACAGAAATCAAAGATTTTTCACTAACTTTAGTTGTTTTTAACTCATTATTTTTCAAATAATAAGTCATGCCAACTACATGTAAGATATCTTTAGAATTATTAGACCATTGATCATCTAAAATAAGAGAACCAACTTCATATGGGCCACCATTCTCATCAATCTTTCTAAAACAAGACAATTGTGCTTGACTAGGAGTCCAACCATCAACAGAAAACTTCTTAACATAAGCTTTCATGACAGGATCTCTAAAACCAGCTAATAAATTAATATATTCTTGACTTTCTTCAGAAAATAAAAATTTAGAATTATTCCGAATCGCTTCTGCAGTACCAGTACGCATAAACAATAAACCACTAGCAGAGTTAAAAACCAAATCAACATCTTGATTAATTGCAAAATCTTGCTTTAATTCAATATTAAAATTATAATCGCTCATAAAAAATAGAAAGATTAACAAGTTTATATATGTTTATTTTAATCTACTTTTCTAACTGGTAAACCATAATAAATCTTCTCGTGAGATTCAAATACTCCCGAATCTCCTTTTTGTGAAAACTGTACTTCAATCAAACCAACAACTTTATTCGTCATCATTGATTTAAGTTGATCTATGTAAGTGCTAGAAGAGTCAAACCAATAACTTGAAAGAGAATTTCTTAAACTATATACAACCACTCCCTTATCTGATGAACCAATATCAACAAATTCAACATCATAACCAGTAATTTCTTTGAATCGTTTTTCATCACCAGGCATTTTTACTAATGCATCAGCATACTCGCCAAGAACGAAATAAATACCGTCATTAGCATCATAAATTTTACTATTTAATTTATCTTTATCTTTTTTTAATGATTTTCTTTCACTTCGTTTCTTTGAAACATTATAAAGTATGTTTTTATCAGATAATTGATTTTGTAAATCTTCGTACTTTGCAACTGCCGTTTGATAACTTTCTAAATATTGTTTTATATCCATTTTATTTCATCTCTTTTCTTCTAACAGGTAATCCATAATATAACTCTTCGTAACCAGAAACAAGTTTACCTGCCCAAATTGTTTTACTAATTTGTGCTTCAACTAAGCCAACAATATCATTTTGCAACATTAAACCAATAGTGATTTTATAATCTCCTTGATGAAGTTCTAGATCACCATAACTACTGCCTTTTATCTTTGAAACTGAAACACCTTTATTTGGTAAACCTAAATTAACAACTTCAACAGAATATCCTTCTAGCTGTTTAAAACGCTCTTCATTACCAGGAACAATTATTAATTCAGTAACATAATCGCCCATAACTTTTTCAAGAGAAATTTCAGCTTCATTCAATAAATTTTTTAGTTCATTTTGTCTTGTTTTAAGAACTTTTTTCTCGTTTTTTTTCGCCTTATTTATACGACCATCCATACCAAATAATTCACTTTCTATATCTGTAATTGTAGATGTGTCCTTTTGATAACTTTCTAAATATTGTTTTATATCCATTTTATTTCATCTCTTTTCTTCTAACAGGTAATCCGTAAAATCTTTTATCGCTAGAATCGTACATGCTTGAATATTCTCCTTCTAAAAACTGTGTTTCAACTAATCCAACAACTTGATTCTTTAACATTAGTTCAATTTGAGTTCTATAATCTTTAATAGAATTAAATCTGTATGAAGGAATAGAACTTTTTGTCTGATATACAAAGACTCCTTTATTTAACAATCCTAAATCAACAACTTCAACTTCATAATTTGCTAATTGCTTAAACCGATTTTCATCTCCAGGAACAATAACTAATGAACGAACATACTTTTCAAGAACACTAATTACGTCTGCTTTAGCACTGTGAAGTTCATGTATAAGTTTATAATCTTGTTTTTCTAATGATTTTTTTTCTCTTCGTTTCTTTGCAGTTCTAGAAAGAATACTAATATCAGACCTTTGATCTTCTAAATCTTCATATGCTGCAACTACAGTTTGATATTCTTCCAAATATTGTTTTATATCCATTTTATTTCATCTCTTTTCTTCTAACAGGCAAACCGTAGATTAACCACCGACCACCCGCATCTGAAAAAATAGATTTCTGAACTTCAAGTATTCCTATTACTTTATTCTGCAACATTTGTTCAAGTCCTTCGGCATAATTTAAATACATCTTAGATCGAGTTTTAATTATAGTAACACCCTTATCTAAAGAGTCCAAATTAACTACTTCAACTTCATAACCTGTTAATTGTTCAAATCGGTCTTCATTACCAGGCACAATAAATAATTCAGAAATATAATTACAATTAATATTGCCACTTTCATCCTTCATATTTCGTTGTTCTGTTTCTAGTTCTTTTTTTCTAGCAATAAGAGATTTTTTATCTTTTCGTTTAGCATTACTAATTAAACCATCAAGACCAAAAAGTTCTTCTTTTAAACGTTTTGTTTCTGAAATGCATTTTTTATACTGTGATAAATATTTTTCAACATTCATCGTTTCACCTTTCTAACTGGTAATCCATATGTTGATTTTGAATATCCTCTTTCCCAACGATTTTGCGTTACTTGAGCTTCAATTAAACCAACAATATCCCAATTCAATAAAGATATTAAAGTTGCATTTAATTCATCTTGATACGAATCAAACAAACCCATGCTATGCATTGTTGATAAAAGAACGCCTTTATCACCACCCGCACGCATAGTAACAACTTCAACATCATATCCTGTTAATTGTTTAAATCGTTTTTCATCTCCAGGAACAATAATTAATGCTGACTGATAAGAAGAAAGAATTCTTGAAATATCATAACCACAACGTCGTTGATCACGAAGCAATTCAGTTTGTTTTTCAACAAGAGCTTTTCGCTCTTTTCTTTTAGCTTTTTTAATTAAACCTGTTAATCCAAACAATTCTTCTTTTACATTTTCAAATTTTATTTGAACTAGTTCATATTGGTTTATATATTCGTTAACATCCATTTTAATCAATTAATTTTTTTAACAGGCAATCCGTAATACAATCTTTCAGCACCATCATAATATTTGCCCATCCAAGTCGATTGTGTTATTTGAGTATGTATCATTCCGACAATCTTATTTTCTAATAATAAAATTGGTTCAGTCTGATGATCTTTTTTTCCAAATAGAGTATTAGAGTTACGTCTGCCTTGTTTTTGCGAGATAATAACCCCCTTATTTAATAATTTTAAATCAACTATTCTAACTTCATATCCTGCCATTTCTTCAAACGATTCTTTATCACCGGGCGTAATAATTAATTCAGATATATAATCAAAGAGAATTTTTTTATGATTTTTTTTAACTTCCTGAAGTTTAACTTCTAACTTACGTTTATCAGCCATAAGCAGATATCGCTCTTTTCTTTTTGCAGTATTATTAATTTTTGCTTTATAGGCAATAATTTCTTCTTCCAAAGTTTTATATTCAGTACTTGCTGTTTGATAACTTTCTAAGTATTTGTCTACATCCATTTTTTTAGTTTAATTTTATTTTTTATTATCTATTTTATCTGGTTCTGTTAAAGCCATTAAATCATCTACTTTTCTTTTGATATAAGTTTCTGTACGTTCACCAACCTCATTTGTTACATCATAAAAGACATTTTTAATTTTCTTTTCAAGTTCTTCGGGTGTTACATCAGGTTCTATAGACATATGTAATTTTGACGATACTAAATCAACGCCACGATTATGCATAATTTCTGCAACAAAAGGTGGAGTTAAATGTACTCCAAGAACAGCTTTTGTTTTTTCAAGATCATATACTTCAAGTTTTCTATAAACATCAATATTTTCAATTAAATAACCTTTTTCATCTACTGAAGTTCTTAACGAATATGACCTATAACTAGGGGCATAAGATATTTCATTTTTTAATTTTGGTTTATTTAGAACTTTCCTCAATAAATTTTTCTGAGTCTCATAAAACTGTCCTAAAAAAGAAGGTTTTCCTTGTTCATTAGTTACATTCATTACTGCTGTTGCAAGGTCTTCGATGTGTAGATTATCCATTTTAAATTAGTATTTTATAGTTAGTTGTTGCTAAATTAATCATATTTTGCCAAAGTTGTTAATTGTTCTCTTCGAGCAATTTCGTTATCAATATATACCGCATCAATTTCTATAATTGAATTATTAACACTAGTACCAAGTGCGTCTAATTTATGATTTATAACGATTTGATTTCCTGCTAATTGTTCTGCTAATTGAGTGTTAATCAAATAATCAAGGTCTGCCTTAAGTTGTTGTATTAGAGGTTCCATTTTTTCATCTCCATTTATTTTTATAAATTAATTGTGAGGATGGAAAGACTGTTTTATTTATAAACATTTACGTTTGTAACTACTAAATAGAGATAAAAACCTAAATCTTTAAATAGTTTCTAAGAATACTTTGTTTAAAATGACTCCGATAAAACCAGAAAACGAACGAAGAGTCATACATATTAAAGATTTAGAATCTGAAGTTAAAGATTTGATAAGTCAAGTAACTAACGAATTTAACACAACATTACATAATTGCAAATATAAAAGTGCAGGACAAAATTCAATAACTTATTTGTTCGAAACAAGAAGCAATGCAGAATTTTTTGGCCAATTACTTGATTTAAAACAAGTACCTTATTCTACACACCCTGCAAAAGATTATGACAAAGTCGTAACACAAGACATGGACGAAATATCAGAATTCAAGTATTTTGCAACTAAAAACTCTATTTAAACTAAAATGGGATTCGCAATATGCAGATTCAATAAAGACGAAGGTTGTAACGAAACTGGCAGTCAAGAATGGCACATCAATCTTCCAGATATAAATACTGATATAAATATTCCTTCTATGTGGAAACACTATATGATAAATCATTTAATTCAACCAACAGCTGAAGAAAAAAAAGTCATAATGACTGCAGACCCTGCAAAAGCAGTTGGTCAATTTATTGGGACTAGAAATTTAGAAGATCCAAAACATTTAATGGTTTTATATGTTGAAAGAACAAACGAAAATCAATATTCTCATCAAGTTGGAACTAAAGCAGACACTGAATTCATAAATAAATTAGAACAAATCTTAGAACAAGTTAAACCATTACAAACAAAAGGGTCGGATTTCAGACCTGGTTATAGATAAATTATTTTTTAGAAAATGAAACAAGCAATCGATAATTTAATTGAAGAAATGGGTTCTAGAGAGTACGAAGTAAGTTTACTTAATAAAGCAAAAAAAGAACCTAATAATGTTATTAATTGGCAAGTTATGAGAACAATGTCAAGAAATTCATTTAATAAATCATATTTTCTTAGTCAAATGATGGATTGCATTTCACGAAAAGGAAATATTGTTGCTTACTCTCAAGGAATAGTGTATACTCACAAAATAAAAAGAGAAGATTTAACTTCCAAATTATTAGACGAAGCAGTAGATAAACACCCTGTTACAGGCAGAATAATGAAATTATTATACTATGTTCCACTATCAGTTCATTTAAGCAATAAATAAAAAATTAGTTCAAATTTAACAGTTCCAAAAAAATTATATACTTCATACAATATTTTTATTCTAACGAAAAACGCAAACATGAAAATAGTTTACAACCATAATCTGTCAAAAAAAGACCTTTATAGTAGAATTACCAATTTTATACCTTCATTAATAGAAAAACATTCTGAAATGATTGCAAATCCAAAAACTTATTGGAATGAAGATAAATCAGAGCTCGATTATTCAGTAAAAATCATGAGCTTTCAAACTCAAGGTAAAGTTGAATTAAAAAATGATAAGATAATCTTAGAAGGTAGTTTACCTGGAGGATTATTTCTTTTTTCTGGAAAAATTAAGAAAGTAATAACAACACATTTAGATGAATTATTAAGATAATTATTCTTTTAATTTATGTTTTCCAACAACGTATCCAAAAGAACTATATTTCTTAGTATCAACACAATAATGTAAAGCGTTGTTTACATAAGGCTTTAATGCTTCAGTCAACAATTCTTCGGTTTTTTCATAATTAACTTCTACACCCTGTGTTCTTAAATCAGCAACCACAACTTCTGCCAAAACTCTCGGATGATATAATTGTCTAGAAAAAGATTTAACAGGTATTTTTGAAACCCACTCCACAGATTTACTCATAAAAAAAATATTTCTGCCAAAATAACCAAATTTCTTTCTAAAACTTTGTTCTTTTTTAATCTTAGAAACTTCCAAATCACCTTCTAAAGTATACGATGAAGAAAATCTTTCTTTAACATTCAATGTTCTAACTCTATAATCGCCTAATTCAATATCAATCGGTTTTCCGTGACGAGGAGTTCTAATTATTGGTTCTTTAATTTCTTCATCCAAAGACCAATTTTTATCTTGTTTAGACATATTGTAAAAAAGGAAATTAAAATATATTTATATGTCTTAAGATAAAATAAATAGAATTAATCTCTAAAAGCTTTGGGATCTAAATCACTAGCCTCCCAATAAGAAGCATCAGTATCAGACAATGTTTCTTCAATACTGTGAAGACCAGGTTTGCCAGAATGTTTTTTTAAATCTGCACCTGCCATGTATTCAGAACTAACAACCACGTAATGTTCATCACTCCGATTATTAAAATAAAGCCTTATAGCAGCAATATGAGGTTCCATCACGCCCAAAGCCCACAATTCCTTAAAAGCATCATAACCTTGAAAAGAAGGATCAATTCTTCCAGTTCCAGAGAAACCTTTCAAATAATCCTTAATGTTACCATCACCGCTATAATGTCTCTTCATAGAAAACAAACAAAAACAGTCATAATATATAAATTTTCACTCTATAATAAACCCTAATTTTTTAAATTTAGAAATATAAGAATAAAATTTATTTGCACCAACAGCCGGACAACGAGCAGAAAATCTAACAATATTATTGGAAATAAAAATCGGGAACTTCTTACAAGCACTACTACGACCAATATTCAAATGAATTAAACATTTATCATTTCTCAAACTAGGACAACCATTAGGCGCACTCATATTCAAAATAAACTCGTTGTTTTTAACTTCTGTTAAAAAACCAGCATGTTCTAATTCACCCTGCATAGAACCAATCGCCAGCCTCATTTCTTTAGAACTAAGTTCCAAATAACCCTTACGACAGCAAAAAGCCTTACATTCATCCACACAATAATTAGAAATAGAATTACGCGCTTTAATAGCAATAGTTTCAGGTAACATAATATCAAATAAATCTGCTCAATATAAAACTTGTTAAAAACAATTATATAAAAGAAGTAATTACTAAAAAATATGACCAAACTATTACAACCAAAAAAGTTGAATTCAAGACATACACAATCAAAGAAATTACCACCAAAAGAACTTTCTCAAATAGTAAATCAAGAAATAGAAAAACACCCATTTATTCTTAGAAAAGGAAATTATGAAACACACAATTTATACAAAAAAAAACCAATCCATTTTAGATTAGGTGGTTATTATTCTAGTTTAAATAAACAATATTTTTAGAAAGAATAATCATAAAAGTCTCCATCTTCGTTTATCTTCAAAAACATATTCTTCGGCCTTATCTTGTCTTACTAATCGCTCCCAAACTTTAATTGCATCCGGAGAATTAATAGTTCCAGAATGTAAAGGAGTATTGAAATTTGATTTATAATATTCATTAGCAAACTCTACCATAGCTCCAGCAATTCTATTTCCTCTGACTTCTTCTTTGACACCCATATAAAAAAGCCAAGGCCTAGGTTTATTAAGTTCTAAATCTGTGAAAAAAGCATTTTCTGATTCTTCTTTTGTAGGTTTGGTAAATCTATCAATAGTTAGATGCCCAACTTCAGAACCAAGATAAGCAGTAAAAACTAACTCTTCAACTCTGACAGCATAATCTTCCATCATGCCAACAGGTTTTCTAGATTCTATTTTAATTTCTAAATCTTCTAAATTGATTTTTTCAGTCATTTATTTCACCAGAGTTTGTTTCACCCAATCAGTTCCATCATGATCAAAACGAGCAATCTCGTTAGAATCGAATAAATCATAAGTAGCTGCATAAATAGCAGATTTAACAGCTCTAAAAACAGGGTGTTGCATGTAAAAATTAACACCACGAGTATGAGCTGCACCAAAATTAACAAAGACATGATCGCCTTTAGAAAAATCTTCTTCAGTCAAATAATCATTCATCTGACGTAAACGATTAGTCAAAGTAACATTTCGCTGATCAATAGTGTGATTAAATAAATAAGGACTTCTAACCATGGAATCTTCAGAATTTCTAAGATCATATTTTAAAGCTGATTCATCTAAAAGACTTGCCACGGTTAAACCAGTACCAGCAACTATATTACCTAAACTAGCTAAAACATCTTGTTTATCAATAGGTTCATTAAATTTCATCATATTAAATCGTAAAGCACCATACATCATAGCATTAGTACCAGCAAAAACAGGAACAATTTCAGCATTTTTAGCAGCTGATGAACGAGAATCTAAATCAATAATGGTTTTATCATACTTCTTACAAAGATCAAAAACAGTATTACAATAAGCCAAATGAGAATTATCAATTATATTACTATCAGGAGGCGCTTCAAATATAACAACAGACGCATCCTTAATACAAGCGTCTAAGGTATCGAAATTATGCTCAACAAAAGGCCTCCAATGAGCAACACCATACATCTTAGTTTTACGACCTGCAATCTCCAAATCAGTCATTATACCTTCATAAGTACTAGTTGTAATAGAACTTTCAGAAGTTACAGCTAAAGGATCAACATCAGGACTTTTAATAGTATTATCAGGTTTATCAATTATAAAAGAAAGAGGCACTAATGATGCTGCAGTAGAAACACCGAGCATGGCCAAAAACTGTCTACGATTAATCTGAGACATTTTAATCTAAAACCTCCTTTCTATTTGAAAAAATATCAAGAAGATTTGAAAATCTTAATTTAGTAATGCCTTTTGTTTCCATAATCAAACTAACTCGATTATCATAAGCAGGTACAACTTCAATTCCGTTGTAAACATCAAATATAGATTTGCCACTAGAAGGGTCAAAAGCTTTAGGATTTTCATCAATTGCTTTTTCTAAATCAACAACTTGTTTTCCTAATTCAGTAGAATAAGGACCTGTAAGAAAATAGTCTAAAAACTTTTTAGCCCATTTCTCACCACTCGCATAATCTTGCCAACCATAAGACGTGATAAAAATTTGACCATAAATAGAATCTTCCCCGCCACAAACAATAACAGGAACGTTCAAAAGACTAATATTCTCAGGATACTCATATCCAGTTGCTTTTAATACATCTAGTTCATTTAAAGTCATTTTAATTCAACTTCTTCGTTATTCTTCCGTTCCAAGAAGACTTATAAATATCAGGTTTTGTAATATTAATAATTTCTTCAGGATTAATTTTATACATTAAAAAACTTTCAACCTCTCTAGACCATGAATGAAACTGTTCAGATTCATTAACAGTTGTATGAATACCACGCCCTGAATCAGCAATACTCTTTAATTTACCAGGCATTTTTGCAGCATGATCAACAAAATAAATTAAATCTATTTCAGGAACTTCTATTTCAAATAAATAAAAATCTTTTTTCTCTTTTGATGAAGAACGTTTACCAAAATGTCTGCCAACTGCAATAGCCACATCTTTATGATCAGAAACTGAAATTAAAGGCGAATGAACATTTTCACCATGAAAATGAACATCGGCTAAAGTATCAAAATAAACAGATAAAATATTTGCTTCAAAATTATCAATTACGCTTGGCATTTCAAAAGTTTTCCTAAAAAAACTAGATTTAATGCCTTCATAAGTCATTTTTTCAGCTTCATCTTTGGATAAAACCATACCTCTCCAAACAGTTTTAGTACCAAGAGCGTCTTTAAACTCTTCTCTGGCAATAGAATAATCAATAGAAATATTATTATCTGAAGAACCCATGAATTCAGGAAGATGAGTAATAAAACCAGGATCTAAATTTAACTGCGATAAACTAGGATGTTGATTTGCAAAATCACCATGAACAGTAACTATTTCTGGCCGGTCACCCCAAGCAGAATAAACCTTTGTCCAATTAGCATCTCCATAAGCATCACCACAATAATTAGACATTACTAAATCTATTAATTTGTTTCTTGTGTGCGCGTTCGAATTTTTTAATAATTCGTGAACAGGATCTCTACTACCAATTAGTTGAACTGCATCATCAGTTCCTCGATATCTTCGCATTTTATTTAGCTCAACAGAAGGTTTCATTCAACGCCCTCCGCAAAACCTTTAAGTTCTGATACTGTTTGTCCAAGCTCTCTTTTAGAAAAAAAATCATGATCTTGAAGATATTTTAAAACATTAATAAGTTGAGGAACTTTTTCTTTAGATAAATCATGACCGCCCAAAGAATAATATCCTTCTTCACGAGTTTTCCAAGAAGGAACTTCATTAGGAAACCCAATTATTCCAATATTTGAATGATTAACTTCATAGACAAACCCGCAAGCTGTAGCGACAAATTCGCGTATATTGGTCATTCCATAACCTTCAACACAACCAATGTTTTGCATATCATCTTTTGTCCAATCATCTTTAAAATTATAATGACCAATTAATTCATTTAAACCATCATCAAAATCGCCTCTAGTTAAATAATTCTGATATAATTGCCATCGATGAGCCAACTCATGAGGAAAATTTCTATGAGATAAAGAGGTAAGACCAAATTCTCCATAACGACTCATTGTTGCAGAATGTATTTGTTTGATAAAATTTGTTTTGATATTTATTTTCTCAACTTTGGCCATTTGTTGATCAAAATTATCCCAATTATCTCTAGCAATATCATAAGCTTTTTTGAAATCAATAAGATTTTCTAATCTTTTTTCATCTTGTTCTAAGATTTTAAAATACAAAGGTACGCCAATCTCTTCTTCAATCTTTTTTTCTTCAGGAATACTAAAAGCAAGATCACTTACTAAAGAAATACCCTCATATAAAAGATAAGAAGCAGGAACTGAAACAACAGCAAGCGCCAATCCAAGAACAACTTTGTTTACAACAGAATTATTCTTCATTTAGAAGCACCTCTATTCTCACGATGTTCTAAAACAATTTCTAATCGATTTCTTTTATATCGTTGCAACATAGCAGGATATTTGTTAAGAAGTATATCTGCAACAAAAACCGCATTTATTGCAAGAATATTATCTTTAGCATAAGCAAATATAGGTAAAAAAGCCAAATAACTTGCATAATGTAATAATTCTAAATTTTTAGTTTCTTCAACTTCTCCTTTAAGATACTCTGTTGAATAACTTTTAAGACCATGAACATTTCCTTTATGAATTTTATCTGTTATTGCTCCAAAAGTATTAAGATATAATTTGTTAAATTGTTTAATACCAACCAACTCGTAAACCTTGCCGCTTTTTTCATAAGGTCTAATTTCAAATAACCATTCTTTAAATGACCTAGCAGGTTTAAATTCAGGAATATGAGTATCAAATCTGCTATAACTAATGTTAGCTTCTAACTCACTCATAATTGACATTTAGAAGCACCTCTATTCGCTCGATGTTCAAGAATCTTTTCAAAACGATTTCTCTTATGACGTTGTAACATAATAGGATAAACATTAATTATTAGATTTAGTACAGATGCTGTATGTCCCCAAACCATATCTCCTTGTGCATAAGAATTTAGCGAATCATATAAAAAAAAAGGAAATGCAACAGTATGAAGTGATTCAGCAGCTTTCGTTGCAATAATATTATCTGTTAAACCTTTATCAGATTTATCAAGAACGAAAATATCGTCCTCTCCAACAATTTTACTAAGAACTCTTTGATAAGTATTTCTATACAATGTTTGATAAGATTTTACTCCGAGAAACTCATAGCGTTTACCAGATTTTTCAGAAGATTTAATTCTAAAATATTCGTCTAAATCTTTTTTAAAAAAATCAGATATTTTCAAACCAAATGATTTAATCGGATCTAAAGAAATAGTTCTAGAACCATGATAATCGATGTTCGATTCTAACTCACTCATTAAAGTCATTCTGAAGAACCCCTATTCGCTCGATGTTCAAGAACTTTCTCCAAACGATTTCTTTTATAACGTTGAAGCATAATAGGGTAAACATTGATTAAGATATTGCCAATCAAATTAAATTTTAACATTCCAATTTCACCATCAACATAATTATTATACATTGAATTAATCATTAAAACATTGAATATTTGATGAGGTACTTCATAAACTTTTGTTCCCCATGCTTGTAAAGATAATACTTCAGTAGAGTTTCCTTTAATCGAATAAACATCACGATCTGCTAAAAAATTAACTAAAGCACCATACGTATACTTGTGAAGTTTCTGAAAAGGTTTTACGCCTAAAGCTTTATAGAGCTTGCCAGATTTTTCAAAACTTTTAATTTTAAATAAGACATCAGTACTTTTTTTAAGATAAGAACCGGCAACTTCTCTGAAAGAAACTCGATCATCCAAATCTACGTTATTTGAACTATGATAATCAATATTTGTTTCCAATTCACTTATAACAGTCATTCTAGTTTAGTCTCCAATTTTTCTTTTTTAGAATCGTATAACACTTTAGAAGTTACATAAGTTGTAACCCCTCCTAATACTATTGCAGGAATATGCTCTGGACTCATCGTATTTAAAGGAATAATATCTGCAACTGTTTCACCAATAGTTGCATAAGCAACAGTTGCTGAAGCCATAACAGCAGGAATATAATCTGCAACTTTTTGCACAAGCTCAGAACCTTTCTTTTTACCTAATTTGTAAATTTGAAAATCAATTGATTCTGAAAGAATTATTGGAATACTAGTATACATGAAATGCTGAGCATGACTTGTTATTTCTGGAAAAGGTTGTGAATTTAAAAAAACATCAAGAGAAAAAATAGCCAAAACAGCAGCGTTAATACTGTAAGAAGTTACATATAGTAAATTCTCCGAAAAACTTTTTTTAAGTTTATTTTCTTCGTTCATCTTATTTCATCTTTTTTATAATTTCTATAGGCAGATATAGCACCGGAAATTAAATATACTCCTCCTGCTAAAAAAAAAAATTCCTCAGCTACAAATCCTAATGATGTATAAACAACTCCTAATGATAAATCGCCTAATACTTGGAAGTCACTAACTTTTTCAACCTTTGATCGAAAACCATTCGGTGTTGGAAACTTAGCTACTGAAACAGATTTATGCTCGTCTTTAGTAAGTTTATCTAAGCTCATCTTAATTTATCCACCACGTCCTTTAAACTTACTTCATTCATAATCTTAATTTCTTTTCTTTGACTTAATTGAACATCAGAATCCACATTCATGTAAGGAGTTGTTTTTATCGGTGAATAAACAATGTGTAAATCAGGTCTCATAGCGTTTTTAGAATCATAATCTGTAACTTCACCAATAGCACCATTACTTAATTCTAAGTAAGTTCCTCGCGGATAAAATGGCATACATTGCATGAATTGTCTTAAATGTTTTGGACTCATCATACGACCAGCGAATCCGTGTCCATCAGCTTCTATTTTTAAAGCTTCAATTGCTTTTGTTGGTGTCAAATGACCTTTACGATAAGGACGTTCATGAGTCATTGATTCATACGCATCAAGAATCTGAATAACCTTTGCCTCATAAGAAATAAGATTTGCAGGTTTTCCTTCAGGATAACCTTTTCCATCAATACTTTCATGAGTTTGTTTAACTAATAACTGAATTCTTTTTTTATCAAGAACAGTTGTAAAATCTAATTCACCAATCATTTCAGCGCTTTTAATAGGATGATTTCTTAACTTGTCTTTTTCAACAAGATTTAATCTTCCTTTTTTTTCATCAATTGCTCGAAGCTCAGGATCAAGTAATCCAAAATCACTTAGTAAGGCAGATATTGAAAGTTCTAAACGTTCTCTAGTTTGTAAATTTGCTTTTGAACTAGTAATATAATTTAAACCATATTGCATTGCCATAAACATTGTATTTACAGATTGTTGTGGTAAAGAATTTTCAGGATTAATATATTCAGGTTCTCTTGCTAAAATTAAAATTTCATCTAAAAGACTATTTTGATTACTTGGTTTGGTAATTGAGTCTTCTTCAATAAATCTTAAAGTTTCAGTAAAAACATTAATATCATTTAATCCATTAGATAAATCCATTAATTCTTCAGCTGCTTGAATTGTTAGTTTGTAAAGTTCATCAGGTTTTATTGCACTCATTTTTTTCGACTCCAATATTTATTTTTTTATAGCGTTATTATACTCGAGAAAGAATTTATAGTATATAAATGTTTCTTTTTTTAACTACTATTAAGTGATTAAAAACAAAACTTTATAAGTGCCAGATAATCTCTGACAAAACATGAAGCAAAATCCTTTTGAATCAATCCAAAATTTAACAGTTGAAAAAATCATAAAAAATGAAAATAAAGTTCTAATTGATGGTTGTATGGACGTTGTAGAAAATACTGGCTGGTATAGAGAGATTTATGGTGTTAAAAAATCAGTTCAATTAGATGCAGATTATTTAAGAGGTGTTAGAAAAGAACTAGTAAGATTTAATGATTTATTCTATGAAGAAAATGTTTTTACAACCCAAAAAGTTGTAAAAGAACTTAAAACCATAAAAGAATTGGTCGCAACAAAACTTTCCAATATAAACCAAACAGATAAACGAGTTCCAAAAAAAGTAAGAAGAAACTATACAAAAGAAAGTCGAAACGAACATGATAAAGCAAGACATGTTCTTGGAGATATCTCATATCAATACATGCAAATTCATAAAAACACAAGACATTCAATTCTGCACTCAAATAAACAAACAATTTATGCACCTTTAGAAAATTTAATTTTAAGCATAGGCAAATTAACAACTGCCAAAAGAGATTATTCGCACAGATACAATATTAAACCATCTAGTACAGCAGACAATCATGCCGACGAAGAATTAGTTACAACCGCACTCTACCAATCATTAATAGAACAAGAATCAGTCAGCATAATTACTATGGATTCAGACATTTCAAGACTAATGGTAAAAACAGTTGAATATCTTACACAGTTTAACCATCCGAAAAAAGATGAAATCAAATTTCGATTATTAGAAAACCCGTTGAAAGTTTATTACCGAGGAAAAGAAGGAATGCAACTAACATTCGACACATCTGATTTTGAACAAACAGGTTTCTTTTTTATGAAACAAGATTCTAAAGCAGTACGAGAACAAATTAATTCTTATGCAAGAAATTTAAAGCTAAATTTTTGAGCTTCATTTCTACTTCGTAAAAACAAAATGTTTCTACAATCAAAAACAAGTGTTTGAGTATAAACATTCCTAAAAAAATCGAAATGTTTATATACTGGTATACACATAGCTATATTTAGTGCCAACAGAGGTGATAATATGTCATGCGAGTTCAAATATAAAAATTATTGTTTTCATCCAGAAAGAGCCAACGGAGATCTTCTAGCAATTAATTGCGTGTATAATTGGCTAAACGATGATAATTCTAAAGTCCGAAGAAATGTAGAATAAGTACAAGTATAAATCCAGGTATTCCACCGACACCAGTAATTATTATAGTCCAAATAGTAATATTAATTTCTGTACTAAATATTTGATTAAAACCAAAGAGAGCAAGTAAACCTACAATAGAATTTAAAACAAATAAAAACAATCTTTTGAAAACTTTGGTAATGGCCCATACAATTAATACTACCAGAATTAATCCTAATAAATATGTCCATGAAATCAAGTTAAAACCTCTTAGTTGCCAACCCAGAAACACCAACAACTATGAAAAATATAGCTATCACTACTTCTAAAATGTTAGGTATTATAAGAATGATAATACCCATTATAATACACAAAATAAAAAAATAGTTTACTCCTTTTCCGAAATGTTCAATCAAAAACATATAAAGATTTATTTGTTTCCTAAGATTCTGTACATTCCTGTGCCACAAGTTGGGCATTTACCTTTCATAGCTTTTCGACCGTTTTTCATACTAACTTCTTTAGCCTCAGCCATTTCTCTTTTTGCTTTACATTTAACGCAGTATCCTTCTGCCATATTATCACCCATACTCTCTAAAAAGCCTCTTGTTTATAAATTTTATGATAAATTAAGGGAAAATTTTATAAAATTAGCACGTATTATACTGGCCAATGACAAAAACAGACAATAAGGGAATCACTGTGAAAAAGGCTGAAAACTTCTCAGAATGGTATTCTCAAGTAATTCAAAAAGCTAAGCTTGCTGATATTAGAGTAGGTGTTCAAGGATTCTTAGTTCATAGACCTTGGGGTTTTAGAATCATGAGAAGAGTGTATGAATACTTAGAAGAAGAGTTTGAAAAAACAGAACATGAACCTATGTTATTTCCTATTGCTGTAAAAGAAGAAAGCTTAATGAAAGAAGAAGAGCATGCAGGATTCTCTCCAGAAGTGTTCTGGGTAACTCATGCAGGAACAAGAAAATTAGAAGAACGATTCGCTCTTAGACCAACTGGAGAAACACAAATCTACCCAGTATATTCTAAATGGTTTAGAAGTTATAATGAACTACCTTTCAAAGCATATCAATCAAGACATACTGTATTTAGAAATGAAATGACTACAAGACCTTTCTTAAGAGGCAGGGAATTCGCATTTTTTGAATCACACAATGTTTTTTCCACTCATAAAGAATGCCTTGCTCAAATTGATGAAGATATGGATATATTAAATAAAGTAGTTAAAGACAAATGTAAGATTCCGTTCTTTTACTTTCAAAGACCTCAATGGGATAAGTTTAAAGGAGCAGATAATACTTTCACACCAGATACATTAATGCCTGATGGAAAAAGAAACCAATTAGCTTCAACGCATGATTTAGGTCAGAACTTTTCTAAAGCTTATGATATTCAAATAACCGATAAAAAAGAAAAACAACAATATGCTTGGCAAACATGTTTTGGACCTGGTATATGGCGTATAATGGCCGCTATAATCGGAATCCACGGTGATGACAATGGTTTAATCCTTCCTTTTGATATGGCTCCTAAACAAATTGTTTTAATACCGATTTTCTTTAAAGAAAAAGCAGAACAAAATAAAGTTTCTAAATTACTAAATAAAACTAAAAACGATCTTACTAAAAAAGGTTATAGAGTTATAATTGACGATTCTGAAAATTCCCCTGGTTTTAAATTTAATCACTGGGAATTATTCGGCGTTCCACTTAGAATTGAAATTGGACCAAGAGAATTAAAAGATAATAAAGCAACTATTGTTAGAAGAACATCAAGAGATAAGACAGTTATTAACATTAAAGATTTAGATAAATCAATAGAAAAAGAAGCTAAGAAACTTGATGAGGACATAACAAAGAATGCTGAAAAATATTTCTCAGATAATGTAAGAGATTCTAATGATTTTAAAGATTTGAAAAAAATTATGAATAAAAATAGAGGATTTGTTAGAGTTCCATTTTGTTCAGTTGATTTTGATGGAGAAGATTGTGCAGATACTCTAAAAGCAGAAACAAATGGTGGGAATGTTTGTGGAACACTATTCCCAAAAGCAGAGAAAGTAGGTCCTAAGGAAAAATGCATTATCTGTGGTAAAAAAGCACATCATAAAGTT
Source organism: Candidatus Woesearchaeota archaeon (assembly GCA_937912225.1). Classification (GTDB taxonomy): domain Archaea; phylum Nanobdellota; class Nanobdellia; order Woesearchaeales; genus JAHIUF01. The sequence continues at coordinate 19,523 of CALDOJ010000007.1, forward strand.
TATGTAGCTAAAAGCTATTAATTCTAAAAGAAAGAATTATATACTTCTACTCAAATACTAGTCAGTAAAGGGGTGAAGAATCGACTGTGTGAAATATAGTGGGAAATATTTTAGAAGCAATCGTCGGCCTTTTTACCAATAAAGACGTTTCTATGTTAGGTGGACATGAAGATTGCGGATATCTGGGTTACTTCAAATATGAATGTACTGATAAATTTAATGGCTTATCTCATGCATATTACAAATGTCCTTGTGGATCTATTTTAATTGACAACATAGTTATATCAGATAGATATAATATGGAATATAAGAACAAACTTGAACCACTAGAGATTATAAAAAAACCTTAAATAATAGTATCGATTTTTTCTTCTCGGCATTCAATTACTATTTCATCAGCTAGAGGATCAAATGTGACATCCATGGTTACTAAGAATTCGAATACTAGCTTAATACTATCAGATTCTACTTCTATCTGAATTGTTTCACTAACTTCCATTTTGTCTTCAAAACTTGGTAAAGGGGGTAAGGGTTCCATCGGCATCACCTATATTAGTTATACTATTATACCTTTATGTATACTGATATATAAATGTTTCGTTTTTGAAGCTAAAATGATAAAAATTAAACTAAGAAAAACAAAAATAAAAAAAAATAAAAAAATTAACTAAGAACTTCTGCTACATCTTTAGAATATTCATAAGATCTTCGAGCAGCATCAGAAGACAGATCATAATCGCCGCTTTCAAAGAAAGATAATGCCAATCTATAAAAATCAATTGAATCACTCAATAATTCTTCAGCAACAGCCAAATTTTTCCTCAACTCAGATACAGCATCTTCAGATTCAACCTTTTTAGTCGTTTTTAACTCTTCATAAGAACGTAAAGTTTCTTTCTGTAAATCTTCGAACTCTTCAACTAATTCGACTTCTTCCTCAAAAACATCTTCAAGTTCTTCATTCAAAGTTTCACATTCATCTTCACATTCATCAGTTAAACATTCTTCATTACAAGAAAACTCGGAAGGTAAATCTTCAACTTCAAGTTCAACTTCACAAACAAAACCACTTACACAGCCAGCATCATCATACCTAGTCTCCAAAGTTCCATTTGAACAGAAATCTTTTGCAGGAGGTATAAGTAGAGGACATTCTACTACTTCAGGTACAACAATATTAGGGACTTCATAAGAGTTATATTCTTGAAGTAATTGTCCTGGAGGAACTGCGTAATTATACATTTTTAACTCGTCAATCTGACCATCATGCCAACCCATCCAAGAACCATAATTATTACCAACTCTAAAAGTATAACAGTCTTCAGCACTTAAATAATTCTTTGTACTCTTTAAATGACCATCAACGAAAATCTTAGCAATACCAGCAGGAGCTCCCTTCCAAGTCATAGCAACAAAATGCCATCCAGAACCTTCCCAAGTATTAAGTTCGTTAGTAGGTTTATCACGCTCATCAAATTCATAATAAGCTTCAGAATTATATTCTCCACCAGCCCTAGCTTTAATTTTTTTATAGCCATTTGTTGCACCATAATCATAGTATAAAACAAATTTACTATCATCAGTATGCCAAATCACAGAATCTTCAGAAGTAAACTCATCAAAGTAAATCCAAGCAGAAACAGCACCTTCTTTATAATTAAAGTTCCCTTCACAAAGATACTCAACATACTCTCGGTCACCCATGTTAGTCAAAGCACCGCCCGAAACAGCGTTCTCAGAATAATCAATAGAACCAACATAACGAGTAGGTTGTTCTCCATCAACAGAAATTAAAGTATCATCAAAAGTTAAATGAAAAGTCAAAGACTTATCTTGTTTAACTAATGTTTCTATTTCAGGCTCAACAACACATTCACCACAATAATCACCATGACCTAAATGACCTTCTATAGCCGAAGCAGGAACTGATTTTGTTTGTTCAGCATTAGTTCCAGGTTGATGACAAATAGTTTGTTCTTCATCATCCCCACATTCAGTAGAATAATCTTCTTCAGGTTCATCTTCATCATCATTATCGTCTGTTTCATTTACAGGAACTTCAGGTTCTGTTACATTAACAACAAGATCATCAAGTAAAGTAACATTAATAATTTGACCTTCAACAATAAAAGTTTTAGAAAGTTCGTTATTTGTAGCATCCGGTTCATCACCATTATGATTTACTGCAAACTTCACAGTATGTTCTCCTGATGAAAGATAATAACCTTGACCAGTACCAGCAGGCCCGTAAGTTTCAAAATATTCTAAACCATCATAAAAATACTTTGTTTGTTTATAGACATTATCTAAATACATCATAACAGAATAAGTTCCAGAAGTTGTTTCACCAAGATTCTTAATAACCGATTCCATTAATACAAACCTATCGCCAACAGAATTATACAACCCGTATAAAGAAGCTTGGTAATCATTATTCTGGTCAACTTCTATAGAGTATAACATTAAATCAGCAGGAGTTTTTTCAGGAGTATCATTAATAGGTTCTGGTTCAATTACAACATCATCACAAGTTTTATATTCCCAATAATGATCAGTAAAATAACTCCAAACTCTTCGTTCAGTACCATCATAATTAGTTTTCCAATCTTTATCATCAACACCTGTTTCATACCATTTAGACCAAGATCCAGAGAACCATTTAATTCTATAATAATCAATATCAGGATGAGCAGAAGTATCTAAACCAAGCCGCTCCCAATATCTATCACGAGTAGGCGTACCAGATGTAACTTCACAAACTTCATCAGTAGCAACGACATTAGCAGTAATTAAAGATGAACTTTTAGAATTACCAGTAGAAGGAGTTAAACATTTTTCCACACAAAAATCAGCTCCTTTTTCAACAGTATTACATTCATTAAAACAAAGTCTATCACGAACATTATCAACTTTAATCTTGGCATCAACAATTGCAGCATCTGCTTGTCTTAAATCCTTTAAAGCACGACCTTTATCATTAATTTCCACACCAACATCTTTTTCAAAAATTTTTATTCTTTTTTCAACTTCACCTTTAGAAATACTTTCTTCCAACATATAAGAGTTCTTAGTTTCTTCTTTCTTAATTCCAACTTCTGATTTAACATTCTGAGTGTCTTCTTTTAAAGAAGCAAAAAATGCATCAAGACGACTTTGTTGCTCAGCATTTAATTCACGTTTAATCTTAACTTCAACAATATTTTCAAAAGACAAAACCTTTTCTTCATGTTTTTCAAGTTCTTTTTCAAACTTTAACTCAGCTTTTAAATTATCCTCATGATTATCAGATTTAGATAAAGTTTCAATTTGAAACTTAACTTTTTGTAAAATTTGAGAATGTTCTTCTTTAGCACGTTCAACACCATCCAAATCACCTTTTTCAGATAAAGCTTTCGCTTCTAACAAACGTTTATTAGCAAATCCAAGATTTTTCTCGGTTTTTTTTACTTCATCAAAAGTAAATGCAACACTAAGATCCTCAGCAGCCAATTTCATTCCATAAAACGGATTACCAGGAAGAATACCAGGATCGCCTTCCATAGCATAAACATCAAGAGTCAATTCTTCATTAATAGACTCGGCTGCGTTAACAGGCATTAAACTAAACAAAAACACTAATAAAATTAAGATAGAAATATTTCTCATACAAACCCCTCCTTTTTACAAGTAAACATTATTAGTTTTTTCTGAAGGATTATACTATATAAATTTTTTGATAGAAAGTTCAATAAAAGTATCTGAACTAACGATAACTGAGAAAAAGTTAATCGCAAGTTTTAAAAAGCTTTCTTTTCTAAAAAAAGTTCTCGTCGAGAAAAATTCTGAAAACAGAAACCTTTATATACACCTTGCATTTCCCATTTATAAAATTTATTATTAATTTCAAGGGGTTGAAAAGTTTTATTTAAAAACTTTTAATAATATTTAAATACAGTGGGGGAGATAATTTGGCAGGATCTAAATTCGTAAAAAAGTGCCCGGAATGTGGCGGTATAAATTTATTCTATCATCATGAAAAAGGTGAAATTATTTGTAAAGATTGTGGTTTAGTCGTAGAAGATAAGATGGTCGACTTTGACCAAGAATGGCGTGAATTCGACGCTGAAGCAGCTGAAAGAAAGAGAAGAACAGGAGCTCCTATGAGCTACACTCAATTCGATCAAGGGCTTGGAACAGATGTTGGAAGAAAAGCAGATCTATACCAGCTTGGTGGAAAGAACAAGAGCAAATATTTTAGATTAAGAAAATGGCAACAAAGAATTTCTACAGCTATTGAGCGAAACTTAAAACTTGCTTTATCAGAATTAAAAAGAGTATCATCATACTTAAAACTTCCAGGATCAGTTGAAGAAGAAGCATCTAGAATTTACACTTTAGCTGTTCAGAAAGGATTAGTTCGAGGAAGAAGCATGGAATCAGTTGTTGCAGGAGCTTTATATGCTGCATGCAGACGACATGATGTTCCTAGAACACTTGATGAACTTTCAGAAGCTTCAAGTATTGAGAAAAAAGAAATCGGAAGAACTTATCGATTCGTAACTAGAGAACTTGGAATTAAAATCTTACCAAGTAATCCGGCAGATTATATCGCAAGATTCTCATCCGCTTTAAGATTAAGTCCAGAAACACAATCTAGAAGTGTTGAGATTATTGAAAAAGCTCAAGAAGTTGAGTTAACTTCAGGAAGAGGACCAACTGGAATTGCAGCAGCTTCACTTTATGTTGCTGCTTTAATCAACGGTGAAAAAAGAACTCAAAGAGAAGTTGCAGATGTTGCAGGAGTTACAGAAGTTACTATCAGAAATAGATATAAAGAGTTATTAGAAAAGTTAAAGCTTGAAAAAGAAATCAAGAAAGTTAAGAAAAAAGCTCTTTAATAATTATTTTTTTCATTTTATAATTTTTTCTTTATAATTGTTTTCATTTTCTAAACAACAAATTTTATATACCAAAAGAATTCTAAAAGAATCATGGGGAAGATGAAACCGTTAGTTCTTATTATTATGGATGGATTTGGAATCCGTAAAGAAAGAAAAGGTAATGCTATAGCTGCTGCTAAGACGCCAAATCTTGATAAATACTTTAAAGAAAATCCTTTTTCATTACTAAAAGCATCAGGTGAACCTGTTGGATTACCAAAAGGATTTCAAGGTTCAAGCGAGGTTGGACATCTGAATATGGGTGCTGGTCGAATTGTTGAACAAGAAGAAGTTCGAATCAATAATAGCATTAAAGACGAAACTTTCTTCAAAAAAAAATCTTTTCTAAAAGCAATAAAAAATGCTAAAATAAATAAAACTAATCTTCATATTATGGGTTTATTACAAGATCAAGGAGTTCATTCTCATCAAGACCATCTTTTTGCTTTGTTAAAACTTTGTCATCAAGAAAAAATTGTTCCTTTATTACACATTTTTACGGATGGCAGAGATACAATGCCCAAATCTGCAAACAAATTTTTTAAACAATTAGAAACTGTGATGGAAAAATACCCTGCGGAAATAAAAACTATTATGGGCCGTTATTATGCAATGGATCGTGATCATCGTTGGAAACGAACAAAATTAGCTTATGATGCTTTAATGTATGGTAAAGGAGTCATTGTTCGAAGTTGGAAACAAGCTCTTCGTGAAGCTTATAACAAAGATGAAACAGATGAATTCATAAGACCTAAAATAATTGGTAAATATTTTGGTGTTAAAAAAAACGATTCCCTTATCTTTTTTAATTATCGTTCTGACCGAACCAGACAATTAACACAATCATTTATTGAGAAAAAATTTAATTTTTTTAAAAGAGATTTTAAGAAAGTTTTATTTGTTGGAATGGCAGAATATTATAAGGATATGCCTGCTAAGATTGCTTTTGAAAAAGATCGATTAAAGAATGTTTTAGCAGAAGTTTTATCTAAAAGAAATAAACGACAATTAAAAGTTGCAGAAACTGAAAAATACGCGCACGTAACTTTTTTCTTTAATGATGAAATTGAAAAACCTTTTGATGGTGAAGATAGAATATTAATTCCCAGTCCAAGAATTCCCACATATGACTCTCAACCAGAAATGTCTGCTTACAAAATTACTAAAGCAGTCTTAAAAGAAATAAAAAAAGACATGTATGATGTTATAATTATTAATTTTGCAAATTGTGACATGGTTGGACACACAGGCGTTTTTAAATCAACTGTTAAAGCTGTTGAAGTTGTTGATGACTGTATTGGTCAAGTTGTATCTAAAGTATTAGAATATGATGGAACTATTATTTTAACTGCAGATCATGGAAATGCAGAATTAATGGTCGATGATAAAAAAAATATTATTACTTCCCACACTACTAACAGAGTTCCTTTCTGCGTTATTAATTCTGAGTTTTCCAGAGTTAAAAATGGTAAACTCGGCGATATAGCCCCAACAATTCTAAGGATTCTTGATTTAAATATCCCTAAAGAAATGACTGGCGAAGAATTATTCTATTAATATTTCTAATACAAAGCTTTATATATTAGTTGTCATTACTGAGTCGTAACATGATACAAAATAAATTAAATCAAATAAGAAATCAAGCAGAAGACTACATTGAAACAAGAGTTGCAGATTACTACGAAGCAGACCAAGATTGTTCTATAGACCAAAGAGCAAACATTGTAGAAAACTTAGATATCTATGTACGAGGAATGAATAGAATGATGTCAATCGTTGCAAAAGAAGTACATTTAGAAGTAAAACCATTCCCAAAACCAAGCGAATACTTAACTCTAGATCCTGCTAAAACTTTGTAAAGATTTAAATAATTGTTTTTAACTTCTTTTATTTTATGAAACTAATTAAAATTCCATTCAATGCAGGAGCACTATCTAAAAAAAATGGACAAGAATTAGCTCCAGATAAAATAACGAGCTTTCTAAAAGAAGTTTATATGAATGAATCAGGCAAATTGCCTGTAATAAACCAAGAAACAATTTCAATCAACAATTCTAATGTCAAAGAAAGTTTAAAACAAATAGAAACACACATATCAGATTTTGACATATTTACAATCATTCTGGGCGGAGACCATTCAATAACCTATTCTTGTTTCAAAAGTTTTGCAAAACACTTTACAAACCCGGGAATAGTTGTTTTTGACGCACACCCAGACGTTCAAGACGATTTCAAAGTCAGCCACGAAGATTACTTAAGAGTTTTAATCAACGAAAACCATCTTAAACCACAAAACATAGTTCTTGTAGGAATTAGAAACTGGTCAAAAGAAGAAATAGCATTCTTACAAAAACACAAAATTAAATATTACACTATGAAACAACTTTCACACGAAGATCACAAAATACAATGTGATGAAATAATGAGCATTGCAAGAACATGGGATGGATTCTACTTATCAATCGATATTGACGTATTAGATCCTGCATTCGCACCAGGAACAGGATATGCTGAGCCAGGCGGAATGAGTACTAGAGAACTTCTTTATTTTATTCAAAGATTAAAACTATTAAAAAACTTAAAAGCAGTTGATATAGTCGAAGTTAATCCAACATTAGACTTAAACGATGCAACTTCAAAAGTTGCAGCGAAATTAGTGATGGAACTAGCATGATTAAATGCATAATTTTTGATTTTGATGGAGTAATAATTAACCATTTTGAAAAAGATTTTGAATGTTTTCAAAAAAAATACCCTAATCTTACAAAAGACGAATTCAAGATATTTTTTGAAGGAAATTTCTTTATTCAAGCAAATAAATTAAAAGAAAGAGATAATGGATTTGATGGGGATGAATGTTATAATCAACATTTAAAAAAAACAATCATACCAAACAAAGCAAAAGAAATCATAAAAGAACTATCAAAGAACTATTTATTAGGAATAATATCTTCTTCTCCAAACGAAGGGTTAAATATTTGTGTAAACAATAGCAATCTAAAAGAAAATTTCTCGTTCGTTTATGGGTGTGACACACACAAATTGAAATTAGAAAAGTTCAAAATGGTTTTTGAAAACTTCAACCTTAAACCTGAAGAATGTGTTTTTGTTACAGACACCTTAGGAGATATTCTTGAATCAAAAAAAGTTAGTATGAAAGCAATTGCCTTAGAAAACGGCTATCACGAACGAGAAAGATTAGAAAAAGGCAACCCTTGGAAAATTATTTCTTCTTTTGAAAAACTTATAGAAACCATTAATAAATAATCACAGAACTAAAAAAAGAATTTATTCTTTAGTTTGTTCATCAATATATGCTTGATAAACATTTATGCCTGGTTGCGATAACCAAGTGTCAGGAGCTCTTTCCAAATACTGAATCTTTTTCCCAGCTTCTTTTATAGCATAATCAGCACCACTATATGTTTCCCAAAAAGCAATATCATTTTGAGCAATATAACGAGTTTCAAGAGACATCCCACCAATTCCAAGACCCAGTAAAGTAGTTGCTAAAATAGCCAATGTTGTTATAGGTCTTTTTTTAACAAATCTTTGTACAGCATTATTCCCTTTAGGAACAGGATTTTGACGTAATGGAGTAAGATTTCTATTCATTTTATCACCTTTTAATCATCAAACTAAAAAAAAGAAATTAAAATCAATATATAAATGTTTGGCTTTTTAACTACTTGTTAGTGGTAGTCTATTTAGTTCGTTCATCAATATAGTTCTGATAAATATCTATGCTAATCTGTTTGAACAACTTTCTAGAATTGTTTTCTAAATACTCAATTTTTTCCCTGGCATAATAAACAGTATAATCTACACCATCATAACATTCGTGGTGACTAATACCTGCTTCAGCACTCAAACGAGCTTCTAAAGCAAACACACCAAGCGGACCTCCAATTGCCAAAGTTAATAATGTGGTTAGAAAGAATCCTGCTTTTGTTTTATTTACAGGAGTGTATTTAGCTCCAAAATCAGCATTAGTTTTAAGATTTGGGTTCATGGTTGTTTCAATCATTTTATTAAACTGTTTTTTAAATATTAAAATACGAGAATAAGAAGAAATATTTAAAGGTTCAGGTTGTTTTATCACTTATTAGCAGTATTTACTTTTTTTATCTAAGTAAGTGTTTATAAATTAAATTATATTCCCAAAATAAATGGCTCGGATGCTAATAACAAAAGGCAATCACAAACTCGGAACAGATGGAGCAGTATATTGTTTTAATTTACCTGCAGTGTCAACTTGTGCGCCAACAAAATGGTGTTTAGAAGGAAAAGATGGTGAACCTTCATGCTATGCCTTAAACGGTCGATTCAAATGGCCAAATGTCAAGGACGCATACGAATGGCGATACGAAGAATCCTTAAAATCTGACTTTGCAGGGCGAGTGATTGACGAAATTAACAAAGTAACACCCCAGTTTTTTAGATGGCATGTAAGTGGAGATTTCTATAACGAAGAATACATAGGAAAAGTTGAAGAAATAGTTATTGCAACACCAAACGTTCTTCATAGAACAACCACTAGAAGAAGAGATTTTGCAAAAGCAGTATTACAATTAAATTCTCAACCAAATATGATTATCAGAGAAAGCCTCGATACAGTTTTTAGAAATCCAACATTGGGCCTACCTTTTGCAGCAATAGATTCAATTGATATCATTAATGAAATGGACGCAACTGAATGTAAAGAAGACTGTATACCTTGCGAATATTCTTGCTGGAAAGAACCAGTAAACATGTACTTTAAAGAAAAGTAAATTAAGGAATAATTCTTTCAAAAATATTAACTGGAGTGCCAGTTTTAACTTTATCATAAAGTTCAATAACATCTTCATTATTCATACGAATACAACCATCAGATGCAGGCGTTCCAAGTAAACCTTCGCGATTAGTACCATGAATATAAATCCCTCTCCAAGCAGTTGTTTTATTTTCATCAAACAATCCTTCTAATCTAAGAAGGCGAGTAACCATGACACCTCTACCTCGTTTTTTATCAGTAGAAATCTCAACGATCTTTCCAGTTGACGCTTCTTTTTCAAATAAAGTTCCAATATCTGCTCCATCCCCAATTTTTTTGTCAATTCGATGTAAACCAGTTGGAGTCCCCTTACTTTTGTATTCATTACTAAAACCATAAAAACCAGTAGAAATATCATAAGTTTTAACAATTCTATATTTACCAAAAAAGTTTTTTCTTCCCAAATATAATTCTTGTTCATCCCCATTAATAACTATAGAATATTCTCGCCAGTCAACGCCAACATGTTCTTCGGCACGTTCAAATTCACGTTTGATTCGTTTTTTTAAATTATAATTTTTGGTTGGAATAATATCTGCATCTAATGAAGGCACAATTAATACTGCACTAAACATTGCTGAAAGCTTCAAAAAATCTCTTCTGTTCATAATTAAGAAGAATATAAAAGAAGTTTAAATAATTTAAGCCTAAAATTCATAGAAAACCTTATAAACAATCCATGATTTTTGAACTTTGGCCCCCCATAGCTCAGCGGCTAGAGCGTTCGGCTGTAGATACTGAACGACGATCCCAACTGGGAATGAATGAAATTCAGTCAGTCGATACCGAAAAGTCCCCGGTTCAAATCCGGGTGGGGGGATACTTTTTTCTATTAAAATATTAAACTTAAAAATCATTAAGCCAGATTTGAACATCCTCAGAAATTAAAAATTTCTGGGACCACTACGTGGAATCCGAGCGGGCAAATACTTTTTTTTTCATTAAATTTATTAAGAAATATATGACTGTCAAATCTATAAAAAAAGAACTAAATTAAAAAGAAAAGAAAAAATTACTCTTTAGGTCCTGTTAAAGAATATTTAATAGCAGTTCCTCTACCAAAACCTCTTGAAAGTCCTCCTCCTGTTCTTCTCATCGAACTTCTTTTAGGAAAAGTTTTTTTTGCAGTTTCAAAAACTTTTATTGCTACTTCATCAAGTGCATCAAAAGGAGATGAAGACTTACCTAATAATATTTCTTCAGGATTTGCATACAAGATTTGTTGTGATTCAGCATCATAAGCTGCAAATTTAGTATTATATGCGAATTGTATTTGAAGACTCTCATCCAATAATAATACATATTCATTTCCTTTAGGAAAAGAATCAAGCACGGATGGATTGATACCTCTAATAGGTTTGTGTTTTTCTTCTTTGATAAGTTCAGGAGCAATTTTTTTCTGAAACGGAGTTAGAACATCATCATAAGTATCTAAAAAATCTTGTAATAAAGAAGTTTCATATCTTGTTTGAATTATAAAAAAGTCTCTTTTCTTTTTTACTCCAAGTGTTACAGTATGAAGATTATCTTTATATGTTTCTTTTACTCTTTCAATCAAATTCGCTCTTTCAAAGTTTATGTTTTGATAAACACCAGCACCTTTTTGTCCATTTTTGTGTCCTGATAAAGAATATCTAAGAACAATACCATCCATCCCCCCACCAAAACCATTACCAAAACCACCATCCGATCCTGTAAAATCATCAATATTAATAGCGGGAGAATTAATACTTAAATCAATATCACCAGGTTGTGCAAGACCCAATAATAATTCTTCCAATTCTTTAAACTCAATTTTCTTTTCATGATTCATATCTGCAAATAATCTATTAAATGCAAATTGAAATTGCAAATTCTTATCAACTAAAACTCCATAAACTCTTTGTCTTCCAGAATGAAAGACTTTTTTTGCAAGCGCAGTTTGGAATTTATCTGCTTCAGGATAAGTCATTTTAAAATCTTTAAAGACAGCATTTTTAGGTTGTGTTTTCCCAAGATCAGAATTCACTTCTATAAGATACATTGTTGCATCTTTATTTTCAGTTGTGAGTTGTACAGAATGTTCTTTCAAACAATTTTCAATTGTTCCTTTTAAATTTCTTTCTTCTATTAAAGTCATTTTTTATTCCCTCGTTAAACAATATGGTGATTGATGAAACACATCAAAAAACGCTAAAGATTGACTTAGGCACCCACCTCTGCAATCACTACCATAATCACAACTCTTACATTCACCACTTAAGTATGATAATTGAAAGTCTCTATTATATTTAAAATTATCGGGATTATTCCATATTTCTTTAAGACTATTTTTTCTAATATTCCCTTCAACACCTTTTCCTCCAATCATCGATAAACATCCTTTTATAGTTCCGTCCGATTCTATTCCTATACTTTGTATTCCTGATTGACAACCGTGCCAGTCATAATCTCTTAGCCCTTTCTCTTTTGGCCCCATATATCCAACACAATCACCTGCTTGAATATTCATGTGAGGAAGTTTTTCTCTTGTTTCAATAATAAAATCAGCTAATTGTTTATACTCTTCATGATTAAGAGTGTTTTCTTTTAACATTCTGCCCATCGGAGAAGCTACTTGAATCTGCCAAGCATCAGCCCCATATACTACAAGCCTATTTCTTATTTGAGAAAGTTCATCAAGATTACTTTTTTGAACAGTTGTAACGGCACAAACAGGAGTATCGTTATAAATTAACTTTTTCATTTCAGAAAAAATCTTTTTATGAGAACCTGGCACACCTCTTAATTCATCATGCAATTCTTGTTCTCCATCAACACTAAACCCTATTGCAAAAGGTTGTCTTGAGACAATATCTTCAATTGTTTTTTCAGACCAAGCTAATGCATTACTAATCATACCCCATTTCATATTATGAACTATCATTTGATCAACAATTTGAGTCCAGTCTTTTCTTAAAGAAGGTTCTCCGCCAGACAAAATTCCTTTTGAAAATCCAATTTCTGCTAATGCATCAACTAAATCTAAAGATTCTTTTGTATTCAATTCATAATCTCGCGCATTTAGAGCTTCTGAGCCACAATGTGTACATAAAGAATTACATCTAAGAGTATATTCCCACACAAAAGTTATTGGATTTAACACCACCATTCAAAAAAGGAATTTAACTTTATTTATATATATGCGCAGAACATTTATATAAGTCATAAGCAAGAATATTATTTATGAAACTAAAAAACTTATTCAAAAATCTTGGAAAGAATCTTCTTGCATTTATTATAGGACTTATTACAGGAGTCGTTATTTCAGTCATTTATACTTTGAAATTTGTAATACCTTCAATTGCTTTAAAAGCAGGATTGAGCGTTATCATTCTACTTCCAATAATGTTAATTCTATATGGTTTAATATTTGGAATTATAGGCGGATTAATTGGAATAATTATTTATCAAATTAGAAAACGTTTGAGAAAATAGTTTAAAATATTGTCCAAAGAACTAAAGATACAACCACAATCACAGGAATTGTAACAATTAGACCGTTCTTACTAAATTCTCTCCAAGAAATATGATAACCTTTTTCTTTGATTAAATGCATCCACATAAGCCCTGCTAATGAACCTGAAATCATTAAATTCGCTCCGATGTTTGAACCAATAATAGTTGCGTAAACAAGAGGTTCGATATTCACAATTGATAATCCTGCAAGAATTGAACTCATAAGAATTGTTGCAGGAAGATTGTTAATCAAAGCTGATAATAATGAACTAATTAAAACTGCCAAGAATATAGCTATGAATGATTCGCTTGAAGTAATTAATGAAATTATTTTTCCTAAAGGAATAAAACTAACTAACACAAAAAGAACTGAAACACCAACTATAATTTTCCAAGGCATTTTCTTAATCAAAGAAATTCGATCATATTTTGTTAAAATAAGCATTAAAATAACTGCAAACAAACTATAAACCCATAAAGAAAATCTGTGAACAGGTTCAAAAATTGCTAAAACTATTATTAAACCTAACAATAATAAAGAAAGCTTTAATTCATATTTATCTTCAATTAAATTTCTAGTATCAACATCTTTAACAGAAAAAGTTTGTTTAATTTCTTTGTTAAATAAAAGTCTTAAAATAATATATTCAACAATTAAAGCAATAATCATAGGAATAAAAAGCACATCTAAAAATCGCATAAAAGAAACTCCAATAACATCTGCAATCATAATATTGGTTAAATTACCAAACAAATGACCTAAAGACCCAGTATTAGCTACAAAAAACAACATGAATAAATAAGCTTTAGGATGTTTGTTATGGTGCAAACCAATATGTAAAATAAAAGGAGTTAAAGTCAAAATAACTATATCATTAGCAGTGAAGAAAGTAATTCCTGCAACAACTAAGAACAAATAATTAAACAGTTTTAAACCATCATATCTAGCGAGTTTGGTCGTTTTATATACACACCATTTAAAGAAACCAGATTTTTCTAAAGCAAAAGAAATTATTGAAAAAGAAATAAAAAAAACCAATACTTGCCAGGGAAAAATCAACATCATTAATTAATTATTATTTAAAGACTTTATAAGATTTATGAATTCAACTCTTACGCATCTTCTCATCCCATGTTTGTTCTAAATGTTTTACATGAATTGAAGTATCGCACAAAGGTTGAACATCCATCCTGTCTAAATCACTAAAGAAATACATATCGTCAAAACCTTTTGCATCTTTTTCAACTCGAAACTTAATTCTTTCAAAAATAGAACGATTAATTAAAACGCAACCAAGCCCACCACCAATAATAGGAATTAATTTTTTCTCTTTAACTTCTTCCATTAACATTCTTCGCGCTTGACCATCTTCTAAAGCATAAAGAACTGGAACTTCTTGCATCCCTAAGTCCTTATCACCATCTTTAACTTTCATTAATTTTGTATAAAGAGCAGATACGACTTTAGCCCTGTGAAAAATTAATCTTTGAATAATATCTTTAGGAGGAATTATATCTTGTTCTAAACTTAAAAAATAATCATAACCACCTGCTAAAGCTTTGTCTCGTAGAAGATTTCTACATTCGGCTAAACGTTCTTTAACTCCTTTTTTAAAAGGAACTTTATGACAAGTTAAACCATAACTTTCAATTTTTTTAGCATAGTCATCACCCTCAGAGTTATCAATTAATAAAACATCATAATTCTTGTAAGAAAGTTTCTTGACTCGTTTTGCAAACTCTTTCAAACAATATTCTTTATGGTCGCTAGTTGGACATCCGACAAGGACTTTTGGCTCTGACATAAAATAACAAACTAAGAACTATTTTTTATATTTTCCTATTTTTCAATCAAAAACATCAAATGTGTCATCTAAATATTGTTTAGTTTCAATAGCAGTCTTTTTGTACCACAAATAACCGCCCAAAGCCAAACAAGTAACACCCATAGTAATATTTGGAACTGCAAAAACATAATTAAAAGAATGCCACAAATCAGGAATAGATAAAACCTGCTCGTTCAACATTTTAACCACATCACCACTATTAGAACTGGCCTTATGCAAAACATCAAGATAAGCATCAAACGCTGTACCAACAGTTATTTTCGCTTCTTTAAACGATAAATCGTGCCTAATAGCATGAACTATTCCATCTATGCCTGAATAAGTTGATAAAGCACCAATTCCTACAAATATTTTATCTTTAATCATTTTGGCAATGTAACAATAAACCTCGTTCCTTTCTTTGGTAATGATTCAACAGTAATAGTTCCTTTATGTAATTCTACAATATGTTTAACAATTGCTAAACCTAGGCCAGTTCCACTCTTACTACTTGTTCGATAATCTTCAATTCTATAAAACTTATCAAATAATTTCTCCAAATGATCTTTTTCAATTCCAGGACCATCATCCTCAATACAAAACAACCATTCTTTTTTAAGATTCTTTGCAGTAAGAGTTATTTTTGAAGTTGCATATTTCTCAGCATTATGAAAAATATTTATGAATACTTGCTTAAACTTATTAATATCGGCTCGAACAAAAAATTTTTTAGGAATATTATTAATTACTTTCAAACCTTTCTCTTCAGCAACTGTTGAATAAAGATTATCTTTGATTAATTTGGATAAATCAAATTCTTCAATTTTCAATCTTACTTTCTTAGCTTCTAATTTTGAAAGACCAAGTATATCTTCAATTAAACCTTTTAAACGAGTACTTTCATCTTCAACTATCTTAATCATTCCGGATTGTTTTCTAGATAATTTGCCGGCTTTTCCTTGTTTTAACAAAGCCAAATACAATTTAATGCTAGTCAAAGGAGTTCTTAATTCATGACTAACAGTACTTACAAAATCATCCTTCATTTCGCCCAGTTCTTTCTCGTGAATGTATTGCTGTTTAGCTTGACCAAGTCGAACTCTTAAAGTTGCTTTATCAACTAATTTTAGAAATATAATGCTTGTAAACAATAAAATGCTTAGAAATGGAAACGGATGAGCTATAATTCTTAAGTCTCCATCAACACTATTAAAAAACACGAAATTAATGACATTCATAATTGGAGCAACCATATATATTAAAAATGCGATAACAACTTCTGTAGCATATTTACCGGCTTTATTAAAGTCCTTAAGAATGTAGAATACTGGACTAAATAAAACCAATATTTTCAAAAGTAAAAAGAATAAATAACCAACTTCAACTCTAAAAAAAGCAGTCGGATTAGCTGCTAGTTTCAAAAGCCAAAAAACCTCTATTATAATAGCAATGAAAACTAACACTCCTAATTCTAAAGAAACTTTTTTCTTAAACTTTTCAAACTTATCTGCAAAGACAGGATAAATAAAACCATTAGCCAGTAAAATTAACGCGAATAATTCTAAAGTATTATCAAGAATTGGCAAGTACGGACTTAGCAAATACAATTTAACTTGTCCAAAAACAATAATGCACAGAACACCAGTCATTATTAATTTGTCTATCATTAAAGCTGAAAAACCAAGCATTAAATATTTCAAATTCTCTTTTTTAGAACGACCATACTCGCTAATAATCATATAAGTTACAATTGTAAACAGAATCAATTCCAAAAATATTTTTAGAAGTTCCCCACCTTCAGTTGCTAAGAATCTATTAATTAAGTGAAAAACATTTATTAGGAGTTGGGCAATAACCATGTTTAAAACCTATAAGTTTTTCACCTCTTTTGAAAAACTACTTCTTTTTTAAGGCTTGCTCAATAACATGTAATAATTCATCAGGCTCGAAAGGTTTCATAATATAATCATCCGCATCTAAATCCATGCCAATATCTTCATCTGCTTGTTCGCTCTTAGAAGTAACCATAATAATTTTGGTGTTTGATAAATTCTTATCATCTCGCAATTTCTGACAAACTTCATAACCAGACATATGAGGCAACATGATATCTAAAAGAATAACATCAGGTCGAATTTTAGAAGCCATACTCAAACCAGCAGTTCCAGTCTCGGCAATAAATACTTTGAATTCATCTTTTAAAATAATCTTTTCTGCATTAGCAATATGCTCTTCATCTTCAATAATTAGAATTGTTTTCATCTTAACCTCAAGTCATAGAATGTTAGCATGTTTTAAAAATTTTTTCAATTTCAAAGTTAAATATTAACTCGTATTAAACAGAAAAGTTTTTATACTATAAATATAGAAAATGAAGTATGTTTGACAATATACCCAATCAAGTCTCTGAGTCTATAGAACTAGAATTAAAAAAAGGAAAACATGAAGCACTAGGAAAAATAAAAAATCAAACTCATGGATTTATTACTGGCATTATAAAAAGTATTAGTAAACATCGAAAAATAATTTATTTTAGTACTGCATTAATGAGTCTAAGCAATATACCGCTTCAAGCTATGACTCAAATAACAGCCGATAAATTTAATGAAGCAGGAGAAACAGGAACACTTCTTCAAAATGAAAATAAAAGAAATTTAGAGCTACAAAGAGCATTAGAACAGATCACGAATCCTACTACTCAAGATAGTCTTGCTTTAAATGAATCTTATGCTAAATTAGATAGTCTTGTTAAAACCGCTGAAACACAATTAGAAGAAGCGTTTTTATCATTTGAAAATGATTTAGATATGTTAATTTATGACGATAAAGTTGATCAAATTAAAAAAGATATCATCATAATTATTGATTTTGCAACAAGAGCAAATAATAAAGATATGCTTGAAAAAGCCGAAGAAATGCAAGCTTATACAAAAGATCTTTTTCAAAAAAGAATAATTGCCTCACATTTAATTGCTGAAGCTAATGCACATGCACAAGCAGGCAATGTAAAAGAAGCAAGAAAAAGCCTTGAAAAAACATTTAATTTACTTAAAAACTATCCTCATTTAGAATGGTATGTTGTTGATAATTATATAAAAATATTCTTCTACTTATCATATGATGTTAAAAAAGATGTTGATCGTGGAGATTATGACAGAATTCAAACCGATCTTAATGAAATGGCTAAATTAGTTAAACACGATAATCTAGATCCTACAAAACAAGCAATACTTCAAGAAGGAATTAATAAAGAAATTGCAAGCATGGCAGAAGAAATGTTAAAGAATGCTTTACAAAGTGCTGATTGGAGTCATTATGACAAAATGGAAGAAACACTTAGTAGAATGCATAAGGAATTAGGACACCTTGACATTGACTCACTTAAATCAGTTTATCATCCAAAATTAGCTCAAATAATGATGGACGCTGCTTTAAAAGAATCTAAACATGGAGCATATGATGCTTCAAAATTTGATGTTGCAATTGAGATTGTTAAACGTTCAGAAATGAATTTTTTTAATCAAACAAAAATCCATAGCGATGCTAGATATCAAATAGGTATTGATATGATGAACCATATTGAGTCGGAAGTTTCCAAAGGAAATTATAAAGAAGCTTTAGAGTTTCTTGAGAGTAAAGAGAAAACTTATTGGAAAGGAACTATGAATGATTTAAGAACTAATTTAGCCAATAATTTACATGCACAAGCTAAAGCTTCAGGAAGTGTAGAAAAAGCACAAAAAATGCTAGATTGGGCAAATATATTTGAGAAAGGCAGAAGTTTAGGCGCTAAAATAGGAGCCAAATTATGGGGCCATAGTCAAAAATTCTTAGGCAGATAACTAAATAAATATTTCTATCATTGCTTAAAACTTTTAGAAATTAATTTTAAGGCATTTATTGTTAATCCAATATATTGCACTTACAACAAATAGTATTTTTTAGCACATTAAAACTTTTAAGCAAAAACCAAACTTTTTAGAAACAAAATTAATTAGCCAATTTTTCTAAAGAATCGGCTATTTCAGGTTTTAAATAATCTATTCGATCACACCAAACAGATTCACCACAACCAAAGAGGTCTTTCTCCAAATGGTCGCAATTAGCAGATATTTGAGCTAAATCAACATTTCTAGAAGCATTATATACTAAAAAAAGACCATATATGACTCCTGTAGGAACTGCAACTTCAGGCGCAATAATTGCCATTCCAGTAATTCCAGCAGTAGAATAAACTACTGCATTAGATAAACCAGCAGTTTTTTTGTTTTCAGTTTGTTCATAAGTTTTTATTTCATTTAAAGCAGAAACCATTTCAGCCATAAATTTATCATAAACTGCTTTAGAAGCAACATTACCAGAAACATAGTTTTCCAATAAAGAAATAACTGGTTTACTTTCAAGAACAAAATGTTCGCAACAATAATCAACAATCACACCATCAACTAATTCTAGAATCATTTCGTCAATTTCAGCAATTGTGCTTTCTAATGTCATTGCATCTTTCCCCATTGCAAAATTTAGTAAAATCTTTTTTTTCTTAAAACTATGTATTTCATACAAAAACCCCTGCCTTTTTTAGCAAAATAGGGCTTAAAATACATTTGTCGACGAGAAACGCAACATTTATATACCTTAAGGTTCGTATAATGTATATTAACCGTAGTTTTGCAAAGGTAATGAGGTGATAGAATGAGTCAAACAATACAAAAGCCACAACAACGTAGTGGAAAATCAGTAGTTGGTAAAGAAGTAATAGTAGGAATTCTATGTTTAGGATTAGGCGGATATAATTTGGCCAATCATTTTGGATATATTAGTTTAAATTTTCAAGCGCCACAACTAGCAGGAAATATCTTACTAACACTAGCAGGCATATTCTTGTTAATACAAGCATACAAGCTATTTAAACATGATTACGTAAAATCAATATTCTTACATTAAGATGCTTGAAAAGCTCGAAATAGAGCTAAAATTACGTGGTTTTAGTTCGCAAACAGTAAAAGCCTATAGTTATTATAATAGGCTATTTCTTCAATTTATACACAAGAATGAAGAACATATTACTGAAAATGATATTAAAAAATATCTTTCTTATTTGATTTCTGATAAAAGACAAGCATCATCAAGTGTGGCTCTTATTAAAGCAGCTCTGAAGTTCTATTACGACGAGATAATGCATAAGAACATAGTTAATATAAAAACGCCTAAAATCCCTAAAAAACTACCCACAATACTATCTAGAGACGAGATTAAGGCTTTAATTAAATTCGCTTCTACAAATAAGAGCAAATTAATCATAAAACTACTATATTCTTCAGGAATTAGGGTGTCAGAACTAGTAAATATGAAAGTAAAAGATTTGGAATTAAGTAGAAAAACTGCATGGGTACGTTCAGGTAAAGGTTCTAAAGATCGTTTGATAATACTTTCAGAGAGATTTGTTAAAGATTTAGAAAAATATATGCTTAAACATAACAACGAGTTATTGTTTCCAGGTCACAAAGGAGCTTTATCGACGAGAAATATACAAAAATTAGTCCATTTAGCAGCTTACAAAGCAGGCATAAACAAAGTGGTGACTCCACATACACTTAGACATAGTTTTGCAACACATCTGCTTGAAAATGGCACAGACATACGAATGATACAAGAACTTCTAGGCCATTCTAATCTACAAACAACACAAATCTATACTCAAGTATCTTCAGAGGAGAAACTAAAGGTCATAAGTCCATTAGATAACCTCTAAAATAATTGGTTTTTGCTTAAAAGTTTTAGGCCTTGTAATGTTTTCTACTAATTTTCTGCTTCAAACCGTAGAAATAATTACTAAATAATTTATACAACGACTCTAACTCTTCACTACCAATATCAGTTAATACATACATCTTTTTTCGACCGAACCTCTTGAACTTGACCAATTTAGTATTTCTTAATTTTTTAAGGGCAGGGTAGATTGTTCCAGGAGTTAACATTTGACCTTTTCTACGACCTATTTTCTTTGCAAGATCCTCTCCACAAAGCGATTTCTGGTCGAGCTCATGCAATATTAAAAAGCTCAAAAAACCCTTTAATTCAAGATATTTAGACTCTTTTTTTTTAGTTTTTTGTTGTTTTGACATAATTTATTTAAGAGCTTGTTATTTATAAATTTATTGGTCATCAAATATATAGGTCGATAAATATATTGGGTGCCCAATTTATAGGTCGTACAATTTATTATTATACGAACTTCAAGTATTTTTTTGACTCTTTTTTGTGCTTATTAATCAATATCAAAGTGAGGGTTTATAAGTAAAACAACATTTCCAAAAAAACCATGAGCTATATAGAAAAAATTGTTAATGAAACAGCAGAAGAGTATATGGACGACTATGAAGGATGGAATGTAATGGAGTGTGCAAAAGAGATAAACAATAAATTCGCACCCAAAGTAAATAAAGCAACCAAAAAAAGGATGAACTATTCAATAGCTGCATTAACCATCTCCACAGTATTGATGCTTACAAGCTATAAAGGAGAGCTTGTTTTAGGCAAATATAGTATTGCTCCTCCTCTAATAGCTGCAACTTATTTATTTACAACTGTATTAAAAAACAACGAGTTTGTGTTTAGTGATTATGAAGATAGATTGAAACAGTATGCACGAGAAAGAATCTATGCTCGAAATGATCAAAGTGAGGATTAAACAGTTCTAGGCATAGCAGTATCAATTTGCAGAATATTTTTTCTTGCTTGTAAATCCTTAAAATGATACTCTATAGATAAAAATACTTCATCTCCAAGCACATGTTTGACTATAGGTACATCTTTTGCAGCGATATTACCAACTATTCGTTCTACAATTTCTTCAGTTAAACTGAGCTGTCTTGCCACATCATTAGCTGTAACTCGTCCGTCTGATGTGTAAAGTGCCATAAAAACCTCTTGCTCTCTAGAACTAAGTTTTATATTAGGATCAAAAGTATAGAAGTGAGGATTAACCTGCATTTGCAATTCATCAACCTTATCAGAAAGTTTATCGATCTTAGCTTCTAACTCTGCTAAGTACTCATAATTTCCGTGAATTTCATTTGTATTTCTATTAATACTATCTAAATGTATATCTAACTCTTCTTTTGTTGCTTTGAAAGCGGCCTTAATAGTCTCCTTCATCTCCCCAAATTCGTTAGCAATACTACTTATTCTACTAAGTTTAATCACTGCTAATCACCCCGCATTAAGTGAGCATGAAACCATTTATAAATATTGCTGGGTAAAAACATGTATATTCAAGGTTACAATATCTATATGGATAAGTAGGGTTTTTTATCAACAATCTTTATAAACTTAGTCGATAAACCAATAATATGTCAAAATCAAATCTTGCTGTAATGCTCTCAAAACTTAGAACTTTTGATAATCCAAAATCTGAGTTAGAACAATACCCAACAGACTCAGAAGTTGCTGCAGAAATATTGTGGTTTGCTCATTTAAACAACGATATTTATGATAAAACAGTTGCGGATCTTGGTGCAGGTACAGGAACTCTTGGTATTGGATGTTTATTATTAGGTGCTAAAAAAGTTTATTTTATAGAAAAAGATCCTGAGGCTATTGAAATATTAAAAGAAAACATTAAGACTCAAGATTTTGATGGAGAATATGAAATAATTAATTCAGATATTAGATCTTTTCATGAAGATGTAGATTTGGTTGTAGAAAATCCTCCTTTTGGAACTCAAGAAGATCACGCAGACAAATTATTTCTAGAACGAGCAGTTACCATTACAAACACAGTTTATACATACCATAAATTAAGTACAGAAGCATTTATACATTCATTTACTAAGAGTCATTCATTTAAGATAACTCATTTCTTTAAATTAAAATTTCCTTTGAAGAAAACTATGAAACATCATAAAAAACAAATTGAATACATTGATGTTGGTTGTTGGCGAATTCACAAATCATAAAATTTAAATAGTAAATAACTATTGTTAATTATTATGGACTTAACAAAAAGCACAAAATCATTTTTCTGTTGTTGTTGCTGTAATTGTTAGATTCCACACAATTTTTTTCTTTTAAAAACCAAATGGAGGTAAATATAAATGATAAATAAACTAATAAAATCCTATATAAACGATGAACAACCGTTCAGAATTGATTCAAAAACTAGCTTTGTAAGAAGAAGAACTTTATTTGAAGAATTAGAATTATTCAAAGAAATATTTTTCCCACAATATTGGAACAGGGGAGTAATTATTACTCATAAAGATTTACTTGAAACGAAAATAGCTTCATTAAAAGAACGAATTATACAAGGCATAAGACCTCATGTAAATGACCTTGAAATAGAATCATTGACAAATAAATTCTTAGAAACAATTCCACACACCAGAGAATTATTAAAAAAAGATGTTGAAGCAGCATATAATGGTGATCCTGCAGCAAAAGATTATGCTGAAATAATCAGGTCATACCCAGGTTTTCAAGCCATCATGATTCAAAGAGTAGCTCATGTTTTATACAATCTGAATATTCCTTCTTATCCTAGAGAATTAATGGAAGAGATTCATTCATTAACAGGAATTGATATACATCCAGGCGCAGATATTGGAGAATATTTCTTTATTGATCATGGAACAGGCGTTGTAATTGGAGAATCAACAAAAATAGGCGATCATGTTCGAATATATCAAGGAGTTACACTTGGAGCATTACATTTTGAAAAAGATGATGATGGACTTTTAAAAAAAGATTATAAGAGACACCCACACATAGGTGATCACGTAATTATTGGGATGGGTGCAAAAATTCTTGGACCAATAAAAATAGGCAATCAAGTTAATATCGGAGCAAACTCATGGGTACAAGAAAGTATTCCTGATAAAACAACTGTGTATATTTCAGAACATCCAAAATTAGTAAGAAAACAAAATGGAGGAGTATAAAATGGTTAGAAAAGTAAATAATATAACTGAATTAGTAGGCGATACACCAATTGTAAAACTCAACAAACTCGCAGATGAAAAATCAGCAACTATCTGGGGAAAACTAGAATATTTTAACCCTGGCGGAAGCGTAAAAGATAGAATTAGCTTAAACATGATTAATGATGCAGAAAAAAAAGGGCTTCTAAAACCGGGCGATACAATGGTCGAACCAACTTCAGGTAACACAGGTATAGGTTTGGCATTTGTTGCTGCTCAAAGAGGTTATAATCTCATTCTTACAATGCCTGAAACCGTATCATTAGAAAGACGAGACCTATTAACTGCTTATGGAGCAGAAATTGTTTTAATTAAACCAGATGAAGGCCCAGGCATGCTTGGAGCAATTAAACGAGCTGAAGACTTAGCTGAAGAAAAAGGTTATTTTATGCCTCAACAATTCAAAAATCTTGCTAACCCAGAAATTCATGAACTAACTACAGGTCCTGAAATCGTTGAAGCTTTCAAAGATACTGGTCTGGACTATTTTGTTGCAGGAATTGGAACTGGCGGAACAATAACTGGAACAGGCAAAATTTTACGAGAACATTTTCCAAATATTAAGATTTATGCCATTGAACCTGAGAACTCACCTGTTTTATCTGGTGGAAGTCCTGGTAAACATGCAATTCAAGGAATAGGTGCAGGATTCATTCCAAACATTCTTAACAAAGAAATTTATGATCAAGTAATAAAAGTTAAAGATGAAGATGCAAGAGAAACTACTCGAAGAATTGCTAAAGAAGAAGGCATATTATTAGGAATATCTTCAGGTGCAGCAGTTTATGTCGCTTTAGAAATCGCTAAAGATAAAGGCAAAGATAAAAATTTACTAGTCATATTACCTGACACTGGAGAAAGATATCTTAGTACAAATTTATTCATCGACAGATAAATTTATAAAGGAGAGATTTTTCCAACGCATCATGGAAATCGAATTTCTAGAAGACACAAAATACAGGGTTGTTTTCAACCTTAAAGGAGCAGACCACACTTTTACTAATGCTTTAAAAGCAGAATTGTGGAATGATACAGATATTAAAATATCAGCTTATAACATTGAACATCCATTAGTTGGAATTCCTAAAGTTGTTGTTGAAACTTTCTCCGGGAAAAAAGATGTTAAGAAAGCAATTATTGCTGCTTGTGATCGATTAAAAAAGAGAAATACTGCTTTAGCTACTAAAGCTAAGAGCCTTAAATAAATATTCTCTAAAAAAGAAAAATTTTATATAGGGGTAGCTCTATAAATTGAATATTAGATATAAGGTGATATTATGTTCAATAAAAAAGGATTCATAGGCATGATGGGCCCACGAAAAATAATGAGCATCATTATGGGTTTAATTTTTCTAGCATTAGGTTCTCTACCATTACTAAATAAGTTAGGAGTTATAGGTTTTGCAATGCCCGCACTTCCAGGAATAGTATTATGGATTTTAGGTGTTGGCGGAGGAATTTATTTAATAATTGATGGATTTCATGAAATTACAAGCATGGGAATGGGTCATTTTGCAATGGTTGCATCTTTCATAGTAGGAATTGTAATTCTAGCATTTGGTTTAATTCCATTACTTGGAGCAGCAGGAGTAATTGCATTCGCTTTACCAGTAATTGCAGAAATAATTGTTAATGTTCTATTTATTCTTACAGGAATCTTATTGGTTGCTGGCGGATTTGTAGGAATTTAAAGCGAGTTCCATAAAGCATAAAAAAATTCTTTTTGTTTTTCTATTATATTTCTCGATTTTATTAATACACCACTAGGTTTTTCTCCCCAAGATATTATAGCCATTTTATCATTACAAATACCCGTATTAGCAGGCAAGGGTTGATCAGAATATTTTACTTTCAAATATTTTCTTTTTTCTAATAAAGATTTAACTTTCTTATATGCAACACCTTTTGTAATTAATTCTTTATCTTTTCTCTTAGCATCATATTTTAAGTAGAAATCCTGTATTTCTTTCATATTTTCTTGTTCTGGTGTTATGAATAAAAACTCATCTCCACGTTTTGCATCCTTAATTAGAATGTTTAGTAAAGTAATAACTCCTTTCACACCTGTAAATAATTCAACTTCTTGTTTTTCTTGTGCTATGCTTTGCTTGGCTTTTAGTTCTGGCAAAATTAAATCTATTTGTTTTTCTTTATCTTTAAGATATACTTTAAAATTCTCAGGGTCAGCTGCTTGATAAACTTTAAAATTATTCTTCTTTGTATAAGATACAAGCCCTTTCTCAATTAATCTATTAACACAGAAATGAAAAACTGAATTTTGAATATTTGCTTTTTCTAAAATTGAACCTGCTGTGCTCGACCCCAGTTCTAATAATGCAAGATATACTTTAATTTCTCCTTGTGTAAGTCCAATATCTTCCAAGATTTTTGTGTTCATGTATTTGTTAAGATAAAGTTCTATATAAAGTTTTCTAAACTCCTCCAGTTAAGTAGGATAAATATTAAAATATTCTATTAGCCTCCACTATTACATAGCAAAAACCAAGTGTTTTTGAACTTTGAGCAAAACCCAAAGTGACAAAAAAAGCATACAAAAATCAAATGTTTTTGGGTCTTTAAAAAGATTTAAAGGTGATATAAAATGAAACTACCATTAGAAAAAGGTTTGTGGGTTAAAAGCCCAGATGAATTGGAACTTGAAGCAAAAGGATTCAGATTGTTCGGAAATGCAGATGTGATGTACGGCAATGTTTTCCGACAAATGAGAGATATGGAAGCCATGGTTAAAGAATTCTGCGAAGAAAACAATCTGCCTGAAGAAACCTATGTACATCTTAAGGCCTATGATAACTACACTTGTAGACTACCAGAAGGAAGATCTCTGTACATGAAAGCTCCAGAACTTATAACTCCAGGTCCAATTGTTCATAGAGATTTGTATTTAATGATAGATAAACCATACAAAGGCGACGACATAGAAGAAATCGTTGAACACACAGATAAATGTCGAATATCAAATGAAGAAAGTCTGAAAGAAGTATATGGATTATAAAATGACTTCAATATTTGTAGATGGAAATCCATATAGGTTTTATGCAAGTGCTACAAACGAGAAATCCTTTTTAGAACAAAAAGTAATTAGTCAATATTATGCAGGAAGTCTTCCAATCAAATTAGGAGATAAAAATAAACGAGTTCTTGATTTAGGATCAGGAACCGGAGCTAATACTTGGTGGTTAAGAGAAGTTTTCCCAGACCACACAATTATTGCTTTAGAACCATCAATTGGCCAAATAGACCAAGTAGATTTTTTAGATTATAAAATATATAACTCTTCTTTTGAAGAATTTGATCAAAAAAATTTCGAGTTCATATTATGCTCTCATGTTCTTCAATATATTAATACCAATCCAAAAAAATTCATTCAAAAAATTTATGATTCATTAGTTCCTGGAGGAGAAGCTTGGATTATTCAACAAACACAATATGGACTTAATGAAATAATACAACAAGTAAAACCTCACCTAAAAAATAATCTCTTTGATGATTGGTTACTTTTTAACGATTATGCTTTATTAGTTGATAATTTAAAATTACCTTACGAAACCGATATAATGCATACGTCCATTCAAGGAATAGACTATAAAAATCCAACAAATGCTCAAAAGAAAATATTGAAGTTCATATTGGGAGGAATTCCTTATAAAAATTTACCATCAGAAGCTAGAGACGCTTTGGGAAAACTCCCTATACAAAAAAGAATTTATCATCCTAACGGAATAATAAAAATAAAGAGACCAGAAAATGATAGTAGAATTATCTCTAATAATATTTAGCTTAGTGATGGTTGCAATTGCAGCCATTGTTAGCAAGAAACAAGGACCTGAGTTTATGATTTCAATGTTTGTTGCATGCATTGTATTAGCAGCAATATTAGGATCTAAACTTTTTCAAATTGGCCCATTCGTGGTTGACGGAACAATTGTAATTTTTTCAATAACATTCTTGTTAACAGATATGCTATCAGAGTTCTACGGTAAGAAATATGCTATGAAAGCTGTTTGGGGCGGGTTCATAGGATTAATACTCGCAATAGTTGCAATCCAATTAACAATTCATTTACAACCAGCAAGTTTTTGGCATAATCAAGAAGCATTCGTTACAATACTTGGTTCAAGTTGGAGAATAATGCTTGCATCAATTATAGCGTATGTTACAACACAGCATTTTGATGTTTGGTATTATGATGCAATTAAAAAATTTACAAAGAACAAGCATCTTTGGTTAAGAAATAATTTATCAACTGCAACAAGCCAGTTATTAAACACATTAATTTTTTCAACAATCGCATTTACAGGAATTGCACCACTATTACCCCTAATTACTGGCAGTTACATTGTAAAACTAGGTATTGCAATTATGGATACACCTATAATATACATAGTTAGAATTTATTTTAGAAAATAATTTTTATTCTATTTGTACTTTTCCGCCAACTGCTTGACCTGGCATCCCAGTTTCGAATAGAACTCTAAGTGCTCCACTGTTTCCATGAGCGCTTCTTACTTCTCCACTAATGTCTTTTTTACCTGTATTCCAAACAACTTTCTTACCAACTAACTTTCCAGCGTCCTCTTTATTCTTTAAAGATTCAACTAACACAACCATTTGATTAGAGTATGTATGGTGTCTTCCTTGTCTGAAGTTTGCTATAATTCCTTCCATTTTCGTTGTGAATTTTGATGCCTTTATAAATATTACTACTACGAGCAAACCACAAAGTATATAAATAACTAATTAACTATAGTTAATTATTTGTTTTATTTAGAAGAACAAATCAAAGAAAAACCTAAAACAAAAAATCCTTAAAATGGGTTGTAAACGGTTAGGAACAATAATTCAGCTGTTTTAAACGTTCTAAGCAATCTATCATTAGAGGAAGGATATATATTCAATTAGGTCAAATAAAACTATAAAATAATTTTCGAGGTGGAATTTATGAAACATGGTGCAAAGAATAGTACAACAAAAGGTGCGCATATGCACAAATTTATGATGGCAGGTATGGCCCTTACAATAATTTTGTTAATAGTTATATTAACAAGAGTTAACGATATTAGAAGCGAAGTTATGGGAACTGAAGTAGAAGTTCAAGCTGCTCAGAAAGCTGAAGTAAAACAAGCAGTACCAACTGCACCTTCAGTACCTAGTGCAGGAATAACCGATATGGTTGCATTAATTGATGATGATGATGTTAAGGGAGACCCTAACGCACCAGTCACAATTGTTGAATGGAGTGATTTTGAATGTCCATTTTGTGGAAGATTTTATAGCGATACTTTAGGTCAAATTCAATCAGAATATATTGATACAGGAAAAGTAAAACTAGTATATAGAGACTTTCCATTAAGTTTTCATGCAAATGCACAGAAATCAGCTGAAGCAGCAGAATGTGCAGGTGAACAAGATAAGTTCTGGGAAATGCACGATTTATTATTTGAAAGAGGAGTAACTGGCGGAGTAACTGCATTTAAACAATTCGCAGCAGAACTTGGTTTAGATACTGGTGATTTCAATACTTGTTTAGATACTGGAGCAATGGCAGCAGAAACTGCAAAAGACATGGCCGACGGTGGACAAGCAGGCGTTAGAGGAACACCTGGTTTTGTAATCAATGGACAATTAGTTTCAGGAGCCCAACCATTCTCAAACTTTAAACAAATAATTGATGCAGAATTAGCAAAGATTTAAAAATAAATTTTTTTTATTTTTTATTATTATTAATTTATCGAGAGGAAATCATATGAAACAATACATAATAATATTGGGATTAATAACATTACTGTTTCTTACAGCTTGTTCTAAAACTCCAGAAGTACAACCAGAATTTGCACAATGTTTAACAGATTATGGTGCTACAATGTACGGTACTGAATGGTGTTCACATTGTCAAAATCAAAAAGCAGAATTTGGCAAGTCATTTAATTTAGTGAACTTCGTTGATTGTGACATAAATCAAAACAGATGTATTGCAGCAGGTGTCAAAGGCTATCCTACTTGGATAATTGATGACAAAGCATATCCTGGCGAACAAAGTCTTGAAAGACTGGCTTATTTAACCGGTTGTGAATTAGATAATGAACAGGTCTGAAGTTTTAAAAACAGTTATATTTGAGAAACCTTACAGACACTATTTCGCATTAGTTTTTTTCTTTTATTTATTATTAAATATTTATGTTAACAAAATTCACGTAACACTTCCAACCTTGGTTAACAGCACAATTTTTATCCCATTCACATTTTTTTTATTAGTGGTTGCTTTTTTAGTAGCAATCAATGTTAATCTTGTAATTTATAGATTTAAAGAATTAAAAAAGATGAGTAAAAGTAGTGGTGGGCTTGGTGTTTTAGGAGTTCTGGGAGGTCTTCTTGGCGGTGCTTGTCCTGGTTGTTTTGTTGGACTATTTCCTGCAGTAGTAGGATTATTTGGAGTTACTGCTTCACTTGGAAGTCTGCCATTATATGGTATTGAAATTCAAATGATCTCCGTAATAATATTGCTTGTGTCATTTTATTTCTTAACTAAGAACGATATCTGCGAAATTCCTGCAAAGAATTAGATTGTCAAATTTAAATTATTCAGAACTTGATGTATTTCTTTTCTTTTTGTTACAAAATCCACGTCAGGATAATATCTTCCAATTAACTCTTCATCTCCACTAACTTTAGTTGAGGCCATAGATGCAGACAGTTCAGTCATTGTTTCTCTATTAGGATCAGCATCAAAGCATTGCATGTTTATCATATCAAACGCAATCATATTAAAAATTCCATCATGTAATCCTGCATTATTCATTACATAGCTAAATCCGCCATTCATTAAATATTGCGTATAATTCCAATGATTGTGCGATTGAACAAATACTCGTCTCATAATATTGATTGGTAAATCTTCCATGAATTTTTTTAAAGATAAAGATGCAGTATTGAAATTTCCTGTTTCTTTTTCATAAGCTCCTTGAGTATGATTATAAATTACAATATTTGAAACTTCACTAAGTTTTGCTTCTGCTTTTTTAATTAGTTCTTTTGTTTTCTCTTCTTGTGCTCTTGATTCTGGATCAGGTCCAATAGTTGCATGGCTCTCGCCAGGAATGCCCATAATTAAAGTATCACCCATTACATAAACATCGTCTCGAATATATTTAAAATCATGTGATTCTTCCATTCGATATAAATTTGTTTCAAAATAATCAAAGATTTTCTTTAGTTCTTTTTTGTCAACATTCGCAACAACATCAGGTTTTTGTCCTGTTAAGAAAGGAATCTCTTGTAATACTAGAAAATGTAATGGTGATTCATGGTTTCCCATATTAAAAATTGTATGTTTAACTTTTGAGAATTTTTTTAGTACATCAAGACACCAATCATATCGCTCCAAAACATACTCCATAACCATTTTTGGAGTTACTTCTTTAGTTTCCATAAATTGTTTGTAGAATTTTGGCGCTCCTTCCTTTAAGTGTCTTAGTAATTCTTCTTTTTCAATCCATCGATCTTTGTAAACACAACTATCTTTCATTGAGAAGACCCCCAACAGATCCCCGTTAATCACGACTGCGTCTATATCAGAGTGTTCTTTTACAACTTTTCTCAGATAATTGTATGATTTATTAATACAATGTGCTGAATGAGTGTCTGATATTATTACGTGTTTCATTTTTTCTTCATTATGATAAAACACGAACATTCAAAAACAAAGTTTTTGTAATGGTTCATATTTTTACCTTTAAATTATTCTTTATTGTCTAATTCTGGTTTGTACAATCTTTGATCTCCTTTAGCCGACCAAGGACCATGTTCAGAAATTCCGAAAGTCATATCAGCTTCAGGCATAAATGTTCCTGTGTATGTTGGTGGTTCAAATTTTCCAAGAAGATTTTCAGAATCAGGGTCTGTTTGACTTCCGGCATATACTGGTTCAGATTTCACAACCCAACCTTCAACACCATTTTCATCAGGCCCCATAATTTTTTCTTCTGACGTTCTATACCCCATGATTTCTGCAGGTTTACTCATTGACATAGACATTATAGCAATAGTTGTTGCAATCTTCAGATATTTTTTAGCTGTTTCGATTAAATCATATTCTAAAGCAGCTCCAATTCCTTGATTTTGAACAATATTTTTTAATTCTTTGAAATGTTTTAAACTCATAATAATTCACCTCGTTTCTACTATAAATGACCCTTTTACTATATAAATGTTTCGTTTATTGACTACTTGGTAGTGATAACTACTGTGTCTTTTATAACGCAAAACAAAACCCATAATTTCCACAAACACCATTTCTAAGTAAGAAACATATATAAACAACAAAGTATTACTAAATCATGAAAGATAAAATGTTACTACAATTAAGATTAATAGGAAAAGCAGCAATGACTGCTGTAGGAATTGGTTCTGGTGTGTATTCTTCATTAAAAGCATACCAATCATATACTGAAAATGATCCGTACAATAAACTTTTAGAACCATTAAAAGCAGAATCCATGAAATGGGGCTTAGCAGTTTCTTGTTTGGGAAGAGAAGAATACCATATAGGAAACATCAGCACTCACGACGAAGGAGGAGCAATAAATGCACTAGGATTAAAAGAATTAATTCAACTCCCCTACCACAGATATTATTCCAATTATGAACAACCTAACGGTGAATACAAAGTCCATCCTAAATATCGAGCAGGAAAAACAGATTCAAAAGGTTACATTGACCCAGACCCAGAACTTGCTAAAACTTTAATTCTATCAGCAATTAACAGTATAAAATCAACAAAAAACCTTATTGAAACAGATAATTTTGAACCAATGAAGGAAAAAGTCTTAGAAAAACTAACAGGAATTGATGAACTGTTAACAGCAGAATACACAGTGGGAGATGATTATACAGAACTTCAAGAAGGAATATCAATGGTTGTTAGATTAATAACAGGAATTGAATTTGATTACAAACTCGAAGTTCACAAACTTGAAGATAAACAGCGATGGAGAAGAGCAAGATATGCAGGCGGAGTAGGCGTTTCAACCCTCTTAACAACGATGGGATTAAAAAAACTTAAATTATAAGCACAAATGACAGACAACCCATTCAATATTTTTGAAGATATGCTAAACGGATTTGAAGACTTTCTTAAAACAAGTTCTAAAAATAAACCTAAAGAAAATAGGCTAACAAAACTTGAAGCTTTAATCCAAACATTTGAACAAGAAGTTTCTAAAGGAGATAAAAAATTTCTTAAGTCAGCGGTTGTTAACTATAATGATTTTGTTACAAAAACAAACGACCAAAGGTTGAATAAAGCGCACGCATTAGCATCTACATTCATTGAAAATTTCTCATTAGGACATTCTTCCTTAAAAAGATATGTTGATGCAACAAACGACCCACTTCCTAACTTAACTGAAGCATTAGGCTTATTAGCTTATCAAACTAAACATTTTAAAGAAGCCATAGAATTATTTGGCGAAGATCCTATTTGTGAAGAATCAGCTCTTGCGTATGTTTGTTCACAATTTAATACTGGCAATACTAAAATTACTATGTATCAATCAAAATTAAAACCCATCATCAATACTTCAGTTCTTGCAAATACCATTATTGGAAAACTTCATTTTGATAAAGAAGAATTTAAAAAAGCAGAAAAGTATTTTACAAATGCTGCTGAGATTGAACCAGAAAATGAAGAAGTTAGGTTAAACAAGTTTGTTAATTTGTTACAACAAAACAAATATGATCAAGTTTATCCACACATTTCAGCATTTTATGTTGAAACCGGTTCAAAAAAAACCAAAGAAGATTTAAATTCAAGACTTGATGGGCGAGAAATTAAAGTTGATATGTACACGCCAGCAGTTAAAATGTATGTCATAATTAAAGGGCTTGCAATTTAACTTAAGTTTTATAAACAATCAATTTCTTTTATTTCTTATGACTAAACCAGAACTACTTTTACCGGCAGGAAACATAGATTCTCTTAGAGCAGCAGTTAATAATGGTGCAAACGCAGTTTATTTAGGTTTACAAGAATTTAATGCTCGAAGAAATGCTTCTAATTTCAACATCAATAATTTGAAAAGCATAGTAGATTACTGTCATAAACATAAAGTTCGAGTTTATGTAACTATGAATATACTGGTTAAGAATTATGAACTCGAATCATTCATGCAAACAATTCATGCAATTCAAGCAAGCAAAGCAGACGCAGTAATTATTCAAAACTGCTGTTTAGCATATTTAATAAAAAAACACTATCCAAAATTCGAAGTTCATTTATCAACTCAAGCAACCGTTACAAATAAAAAAATGATTCCAAAAGAGGTTGATAGAGTAGTTTTAGCTCGAGAACTTGGAATTAAAGAAATTAAAGCAATTTCAGAAGATTTCAAAACAGAAGTATTTGTCCACGGAGCGCTTTGCGTATCATATAGTGGTCAATGCCTATTCTCATCAATAGTCGGTGGCAGAAGCGGTAATAGAGGCTTATGTGCTCAACCTTGCAGACAAAAGTACAATAACAAATATTTGCTTAGCACTAAAGATCTTTGTTTACTTGAAGAACTCCCAGCTCTCGCAAAAGCAGGCGTTACTTCGTTAAAAGTTGAAGGTCGAATGAGAAGCCCATTGTATGTTGCAACAGTTGCAAAAATTTATAGTAAATACTTAAGCCAATTAGATAATTGGAAAGGAATAAAAGAAAAAGATATAGAAGAATTACAAATAGTTTTCAGCAGAGAATTTACAAAAGGATTTGGCTATGAAGAATCAATTATTAGTTCTGCAATGTCTTCAAACAGAGGATTATTTTTAGGCAAAGTCCGAGATGGATCTATCAGGTTAAGAACTGATTTAGAAGTTGAAGATAAAATCACTGTTTGGAATAATGAAGATTCTAAAGAAATAATAATTGATAAGGTTGGTTTGAAAGGAGAACTTTTTGAATTAAGAAATATACAAGACAACTCTTTCGTTTATTTAACAAAAAGAAAAAGATTAAAACCGTTTTTAGGAGAACAATTAGTGCTAAAAGATAATAAAGTTGAAGTTCCAAATTTTAAATTTGATTTTCCTGAAAAAAAAGCCGAGACAAAACAATTAATTGTTAGAGCATACAATCTAAAATCAGCAATCGAAGCTGACAAAGCAGGTTGTGATATAATCTATTACGATTTATTTAAAACAGATTTTAAAGAACTAGAATCTAAACTAAAAAACGCGAAACTATTTGCTAATACTCAAAGAATATTAACTGACGAAACACTCAATAAAACAATTTCTAAAATTGAAGAATTAAAACCCACAGGAATACTTGTTGGAAACAAAGGATTATATGAACACTTGAAGGATTCTTCTTTTGAACTTCATTTAGATTACTCGTTTAATATTTTTAATGATTTAGACCTTGATGTTTACAAAGGATTACCAGTAATTTCTCCAG
This sequence comes from Candidatus Woesearchaeota archaeon, assembly GCA_937912225.1. GTDB lineage: Archaea > Nanobdellota > Nanobdellia > Woesearchaeales > JAHIUF01. The sequence goes on from CALDOJ010000007.1 coordinate 54,994, forward strand.
AATTATCATTCGACGACTTAAGAAATTTGAAAAATAAAAACTTCATAAGTTTAATTCATGGACAAATAACCTTGATGACACTTAAAGAAAATATCAAAGCTCCAGAATTAGTCGATGATGATGGCAGACATTTCACAGTCCACCAAATAGAAAGTGGCAGTCAAATATTAAATTCTCACGAACTTGGTCTATTTAATAGAGTTAGAGAACTTGATATGATTGGTGTGAAAAACTTCTTGATTGATGGCGGTAAAGAACTTGGAAAATTTGTTCGAATTTACAAAAAGATAATTTCTGGCGAAGATTTTGATGATAAGAAGATTAAGAAAGGTTTTACTACAGGGCATTTTGATAAAGGTGTTGAATAAAAAAAAAAAAAAAAATGTTGGAATTCACAAATAAATTTTTAACTATTTTTTACAATTTTTTGCAAGCATTCCAATTCCTAAAATTATTATCAAGACTGGCCACCAAGCGCCCATTCCGCCTGAAATAATTCCTAAATGGTCTAAAAGAAAAATTGCTCCAACAAAGATTAACAGTAAAGGAAATGTAATTCCTTTATGTCCGTTACAGCAAGCTTCCGTTTTTTTTTCTGATTTTGTTTTCATAATTCCACCTCATAAAATTTTCCTTTAATGCTTGTTGCTCCAGCATCTATATCGATGTAAATCTTTAACTCTTTATCATCATAGCCATCACTATAATAAGTTCCGTCAGTTTTTTTAAAACCATCTAAATCTGCACTTACAGCTCCGCCATCCAGATCAATCATAACTCCAACATCACTAGGAAATTCGAAATTTAAATCACTTGCACCCGCATCAATATTTACGGTTGTTGCATACGATCCAAATATTATTTTTGTTGAAGTAGCGCCACTATCAATATCTATTTTCTCAGTTTTTAGTTCCTTTAAATCAACTTCCATAGATGTTGCACCATAATCAAGGTCTAAACTTATCACAGGCGCTGATGAAACAGTTATGTCCCATTCATTTTTAATTCTTGCAAATTGTGGGAATGAACCTTCTCTACTTATTGATAATTTGGCAATGTTACCATCTTTAGTGTACTCAAAACTAGGATCTTCAACATCTGAAGTATTTACCATATTTTTAACCAAGTAATCATTGTTACCTGATACAATAGATACGTCACCTGCTCCAAAATCTAAAACTAGTTCTAAATACTCGACTTCAGAATCGTATGCTATTTCTTGAACAAGTTCTCGTGTTTCTCCATTCTCAAATTGTTCAACTACAAACAATCCTCCTAAGATGAGTGTTAATGCAATAAAGACTACACCAAGTGCTTTTGCTCGTAACATAAATGCAACGCCTGCAAGTATCAAACCAATTGGCCAAAAAGTACCAAATTGTTCCCATATGGGAATTGTTATGACACCAGTAGTTTTGAGTACAAGAATAATTCCAATAATAATAAGAACAATTCCTGTAAATAAAGAATAATTATTGGTTTTCTTCATTTTTTTTGTCTCCTTGCAATCATATAAACACCTAACGCAATTAATAAAACAGGCCACATAATGTCCCAATTTATTCCAAATAAATTATTCATCAAAAATATAACTCCTACCGCTAATAATACTAGGCCAGTAAGCATATTTCCGCTTCTTGGTTTTTTACTTTTAGAAACATCTGCAACTACTTGCTCAACTTGTGTTTTCTTGCTAGATCTTTGGTTTGGATTCTCTGGCACAAATACCCATGCAAGCACATACAATAGCAAACCTATTCCTTGAATAAAAAATAATAATACTGCTGCAAGTCTAATCCATATTGGATCAGTGTTAAAATATTCAGCAATTCCGCCACAAACACCTGCTATCACTTTATCTTCACGAGATCTGTAAAGTCTTTTTGGTTCATTTCGTTTCATTTTTTTTACCTCATTTATTTGGATTCTCTGGTATTATTATCCATGCAATAATATACAATATTAAACCAGGTCCTGTAAATAATAACGCTGCAGCCAATAAACGAATAATTATAGGATCAACATTAAAGTATTCTGCAATTCCGCCACAAACACCTGCAATTCTTCGATCGCTTCTTGATTTGTAGAGTCTTTTTGGTTCATTTTGTTTCATAATTATCACCTTTTATTATTATAATCGTTCAATTCTTTATAAAGAATCAGAAGTATAAATATATAGGAATCCTACATAAAAACCTTTAAATAAAACCCCATTAACAATAATAAAATGGACCTTACACAATTATATCTTCAGTACCAACCACTTTTTATTCCAATATATCTACTATTAGTATCAATGCTTTCTTTAGTAATATCATTAAAAGTAAAGAAACTTTATGATTTAAGTTTGCACAGAGGTATTAAATTATTTGGATTAGCATTCTTATTTTTCTCAATCGCTTTTTTTGTACAATTTATTTTTTCCATATTGATGTATTTTGGTTACGAAAACAATTTAACCATTAGACTAACAGGAATGATTTTTTTTAATTATCTTATTTCATTACCAGGTTTTTACATAGTTTATAGTCTTGTAAGAAAAGAAGTTGAAGAAAATTGTACTAAAACAGTTTCCAATTTGAAAGTTGCTTCGCTTCATATAATCGCATTAATCATTGCTATAGCAGGTTTATTTTTTCCAACGTTATCAAATCATCTCCTTTTCATTCCTCAATTATTAGTTTTAGCTTACGGATTGTTAATAAGCTATCAGAATTATCAAGCAACTAGACAAGAAAGAAAAAATAATTTTCTTCAAATGTATTTCATTGCAATGGTGCTTTGGTTTACAGGATATTTATTCAATTATCTCCAAGGTTTTGTAACGCCTTACCTATTAATATTCCCTCTCTATGTTCAATTATTAACTTTAGGCATATTCATCATATTCTTCTATGGTGTTATTAAAGTTACAAGTCATAATTAGAAAAAATGGTAAAGAAACGAGAACGACTAGAAGTTATACATGATATTTTAACAGCAATTAAAAATAACAATAATGACTTAAAGCCAACTCGTTTGTTATATTCTTCTAATCTCTCACCACAAATGTTTAAAGATTATGTTGTTGAATTATTAGATAAAGGATTCATTGAAGAAATTTTTAATGAAAAAGAAAAAAAATCCTATGCATTAACAAATAAAGGTTTCAAATTTCTTGAAGAATATAAAGTAATAATTGGATTCATCGAAAATTTTGGTTTGTAAAAATCAACATTTCAAAATTATTTTTTTAGAATTTTGTTAATTTTGGTTCATAAATTAATACTTAGAAATCCTGTTCAGTCTTATTTTAGAAACAGGCATTCTCTCAAAATTAACAAGATCATCATGAGTTTTAACATCTGCAAGTTCTAACATTGCTAAAAATTTTGTAAATACTTTCACTGTCGCTTTTGTATCACCCATAGCTCTATGTGCTTGATCATTTTGCACTTCAAACATTTCACACAAATCTCCAAGTCTTTTTCTAGGAAGATCAGGTAATAATCTGTTTGCAAGTTTTCTTGTACAAAGTTTTTGATTTCTCACCTCTTTATCTAAATACTTATTCACATTATAAGCTATAAATCCATAATCAAAAGTAGCGTTGTGTGCAACTAAAGTACTATCTCCTAAGAAATCTAAAAACTCAGGCAATATTTCATGTACTCTTGGAGCATCTTTAACCATTTCGTCATTAATACCTGTGAGTCTTGTGATAAAAGAAGGAATATGCGTTTCTGGATTAATTAAAGTTTGGAATTCACCAACAACTCGATTGTTTTTTACTTTTACAGCCGCAATCTCGGTCATTTTGTGAATATATTTAGATAGGCCAGTCGTTTCTATATCCACCACTACATATTCACTATCACTCATAGAATAGGAATTTCAATTATTCTTTAATAATTTTTCTATTCTGTCATCGGAAGATTTTCGCAAAATTAATAAATGATAACCTTTCACGCAAACTAAAAACAATAAAAGGTGATTTTAATATGGCTGTAGAATTCGGAGAATTTAAAGGAAACAAAATGATTAAATTAGTTAGCGAACAAGACCAAGAAGGTAAATGGCCTTTTTCATTTGGAAGAATGAAAGCAAAATTAATTGTTGAAAACATTGATGCAATTAAGAAGTTTGCAGAAGAAGAAAAAGAAGAATAAACAAACTTTTTCTATTATTTTTTTATTAATTCTATTTTCTTAACGATAAATTTTTATACTTTTAATCTAAAAATCATACTAAGGGGTGTGTAGTATGAATGACGCAAAAGAGAAAGTAGTTTTCATGATTGATTTGGACGGTACAATGTGGGCTGATACGCCTAATGAAGAAGCTGCAACAAAAACATTAACTGCAGAAGTTCATCAAAATGCTGTTGAATGGGTTAATGAGCGTTATGATGAAGGCCACTATATTTGTTTCTTTACAGCTCGGTGGGATAAACTTCGAGAAGTTACAGAACAAAAATTAGAAAATATGAAAGTTAATTATCATCAACTTCTCATGGGCAAACCTCGAATTAGACATACAGAATATGCAGGTTATCATTATATCGATAATTGTGCAATCATTCGAGCTAATCGATTTGAGGGTGCTTGGAGTGATTTGGTTAAAAAACAAATAGAAATACACACTTTCGAAAACGAATAAAAACTACTTAATTGTCACTGGTTGGGAGCAAATTAGCAGTAAGAGTTATAAATAATTCTAACTTCCCAAAAAAGAATGATAAATTTTATTAGAGCAAGTTTAGGTTATTCATTGCAACCAGATATGCGAAAAGTAAAACAAGCCAAAAAAAAAGGTCTGGTTGAAATTTTAACAAGAAAAGAATTTCAAGATAAAACAACTAAATTAATTGAACTCCAAGAATACCTGGAACAAGAAGAGTCAAAGAACGCATCAAAAAAACTCGAAGAAGTAGTAAAACAAACAATTTCTCTAAAAGTTAACCTCTTCCCCTTTCATTTATTTGCAAAAGACGAAAAAGAAAGATTAAATCGACAGAAAATTTATGCTGAAGAAAATTTAAGAATTGCTAAAGAAAAAGAAAAAGAAGCAGATGAAAGAATTGCTTTTTTAGAAAGTGATTTACCAAAGTATGTTTTAGTTAAAAACACTTACTTAAAACCTACAAAAAAAGGAATTTCATATTTACCAGAAACAAAAACTATTAGAAAATTTGAAAAAGCAAAAAACTATATTTATAAAAACTATGAATGTAATTCAAGAGATTTACACCTTATTTCTGCAATAATAGCAAAGCATTCAATAAGTTACGAAGCGTTCGATACTGCTTTAAAAGAAGTCAGAAAATTCTCAGAAACCAATTTTACAGATAGAAATCTTGCTGCAATAATATTAGCAGCAACAGGTCCAGAATCAGTAAAACTATTTGAAAAAGCAAGAGCAAAAATCAATCAACATGAATGTACAAATGATTCAGACAGGAATATCGGCGGAGCAATACTTGCTTCAAAAGGAACAGATGCAATTAAATTATTTGACAAAACAATTCTGCTTGTTTCAGAATATAATTCTGATTTACACGATATGAATTTAGTAGCTGCAGTCTTAGCAGGAAAAGGAGAAGAATCAATTTACGATTATCAAAAAAGCAAAAAACTAATTGCAAAACAAGATTCGTCTAGAGATAGAAATGAAACTACAGACATATATTTTGGCGGAGCAATATTGGCAAATACAAGTACAAAAACTAAGTCACAATTTAAAGATGTGAACAAGAAAATGAACCAAGTTATTGTATGGAATTGTGAAGATAGAAATATAACTGCTGCATTGTTAACATTAGGAGGGCAGTTAGCATTTGATAAATTTAAATTTTACAAAAATAATGTTTGTTCAGATAATTCAATTAATGTTTCAACTTTAAATTATTTGTCAGGCATAATGACTATGCAAAAAAAAGATGTTTATTTAGTTGGATTATTAAATAAACCAGATATGCAATCTTCAATATTCGCACCAAAATCATCATATTATCAAACCCTAAATCCATTTAGCCTTTTCTAAAAAAAAGAACAAATTTTTATCAAATAAGTTCTTATTATAAAAAAAACTTCAAAGTATCAGTTTTAAAAGAGATGAAAAGAAATTCATGGGAAAAAATTAGAGAGCATTTATATAATCATCAAACATAATCAATAGAATGGTTCTAAAAATATATTTCATTAGAAATGGAGAAACTGAAGCAAATAAGGCTTCTAGAACTACTGTTGGTGGTCGAAGTAATGATGATGCTAATCTAACAGATGAAGGTGTTTCTCAAGCAAAAGCTTTAGCTAACAGATTTCATGAAGAAAATATTGAGTTCGACTCAATCTATATTTCACCAGCCATAAGAGCACAACAAACAGCAAATTATTGTATTGAGGCTATGAATTCTAATCCTCCAGTTGTTGAGCTAAAACCAGCCCTTCTTGAGTTAAGTCAAGGCGATTGGGAAGGACTCCAAAAAGAAGATGTTTACAAAAGAAGATCAGTAATTGAAAATTTAAAAAAAGATTGTTGGAATTTCACACCAGGTAACAAAATAAAAGGTGAAAGTCAAAGAATGGTTTCAGAGAGGATAAAAAAGTTTGTTGATAAATTAGTACAAAAACATCCTAATGGAAGAATCGCATTATTCACGCACGCGTATCCAATAAAATTTTTCTTAGCAAATATTTTTGATTTAGATAAAACAACTGCGTATAAAATTCCAGTTAATGAAACTAGTATAACAGTTCTCAGGTATGAAAATGAAGAATTTAAATTGGTAAAACAAAATGATTATTCTCATTTGGAAAATTAAGAATCATTCCAAGTATTAAATCCACCATCCAAATCATAGACTTTCTTAAAACCTAAATCTTTCATAGCAGATAATGCTAAAGCAGATCTGTGTCCGCTCCTACAATAGATTAAGTAAGTTTTATTTTTATCTAGAACGTTTAATCGCTTTGTAAATAAAGCATCATAAAAATCAATTAAAACTGAATCTTCAATATGTCCTTCTTCATATTCTTCAGGCGTTCTAATATCTAAAATAATCAAATCTTTTTTTGAAGAAATTAATTTTTTTGCTTTTTTACAAGTTATTAATTCAAAGAAAGAAGATTTAGATATTCCAAGTAATGAAGTTAAAGTAGATATGCTAACAACAATCTTCTTAAAAATAATACTGGTCATTTAAATAAAAAACAGAATTCAATATAAAAAAGTAACTATTGTTTTAAATAATTCATTCTAAAAACTTGAAGAGAAAAACTAGCAAATAATAGATCAAGTAAAGATTTATAAATAAATTCTACTTCCCAGTAGTAAAATGGTATCAAAAAATAATCCTGTTTTAAACAGCAGACAACAAAAAAATCCTATGCGTAGAGTACAAAGAGGACATACTCTAACTCAAAGGATGAATGGTTTACCAACAACCAAATATTACAACGAATTTTTAACATACTTACAAGAAGATCCAATGGCAAAAGATGTTGCAACGGGAAGAGGTTCTTATGTAGGAATGGTTGATCAAATTAAACCTAAACTTGACGGAATGAAAAAATTTTTCAGTCCTAAAAAAGATTTAGAATACGATCACATGTTAGGAGAAGTTTCAGATTCAATAAATTCCATCGGACTAAGCGATGTAGATCCAAGTTATGTTTCAACAGAAGGTATGAGAGATAAATTTAGAGGATTACCATCAATAATTGCACACACAGTATTACCTGCAGCTGCAATTTGGGGTGGAATGAACTATGATATGATCGTTGGTGAACAAGCCGCTTATGTGGCAAATGCAGTTACTGCATCATTAGTGTTCCTGGGAGCAGTACCTATTGCACTCAGAGGAATTTATGCAAAATACGCACAAGATGAAGCAGATCATTTTGAAAAAATTGCTTTATCAACAGATACATTCTTACAAGATACTTATCAAGCAATAGTAGACTCAAGAAAATAAAGTTTACTAATTTATTTTTTTAATTTTAATAATTATTTAACTATAAAACAAAATATTCTTCACCAGTAAATTCTGGAAATTCAAAATCTTCGTGGTATGGGTCGGGTCTTTGTAATAACTCTTGATAATCAATTCCAAAATCTTTTACCAATGTTTTAGCAATTGATAAATGCATATTTGCATGATCAGGATAAGCACCCCAAAGAAGATTTGAAATATCATATTCTAAAAAAGCGAGTTCTTTTGCAACATCATTTAATTCACAGGCAGGGTCAATACCAAATTCGTCAGAAATTAATTTCGCATCATATACAAATTCTGTTGCTTTTGCTAATTTATTTTCACGCATACAACTATCTGCTTTCAAAACATATGAATTAAAGATTGAATCGCAATTAGCGTTTGTTATTTCTGTTGCATAATCAGATGTACCACTATTAGAAGAATCATCTAACACAGTATTTAAAGCATCAACATAAGCTGCCAAATCATTTATTACAACTTCAAGTCGCTTTGAGTCAACAAGATTAGATTCTGCTTCAATAAGTAAAGAATCCATCACCATATTCATAGAATCTAATTCATCAAGTCGTTCATATTGTGATTTAATATTATATAACATGTATGAACAACCAACCAAACACACAGCAAGTATTCCATTAAAAAGTTTATTTTTCATATTTTAAAAAAAGTAATCAAGAAATCTATATATAGTTTTTGCGAATCAAACCAATTTATAACTTAAAATCAAAAGATTTTCAACTTTTTTGACAACAAACTTAGTAAAAAATAATAAATTTTTTAAAGACTGTTACCATTTAAGACAATATGAAATTTGAAAAGCTTGAATTAAATTATATAAAAAATCTATTGCACAATGTTTTTGGGAACGGTAGGTTGATAGGAGATCTTGGACATGAAAAGTGTATTCATGGTTATGCAGTTTTTGAAGAAAGACTAGATCATGATAAAGAAGGAGTAGGTTCAATTTTTTTTGATTTAAAAAAATATGAACCTTCAAAAACCCCTGGTTTAATTTCTGAAAATAATTATAACTACTATCAAAATAGATGTGTAATTTCTATTCATGGAATTGTTGAAGAGAATGAACATAAACACTTATTTACGCAGAATAAGATTGTTAGAAGATTGTTGATAGAGGTTAGAGTTTCTCCAAATATTATTTATTATGCTAATGATGAAGAGGTATCTTCATCACTAAGATTTAATAGAGATGCTTATGCAAAAGGATTTCTGATTTTACAAACCCTTATTGAGAGAAAATATGAAAAAGATCTAAAAAATTATTCTGGTATGGATGTTAGATTTGAATTTAAAAAAGTAAACAAAGAATTATTAAGAGACATGCATATAAGATAATATTTTATTTATACAATCAATTTACAGAATTAGGAATTAATTTAAAAACAGTATTAAATAAAGATGAATTAGATATCGCCGAAAAAATCACGGTTTTAGCGACGACAAACTTATTAAAGAATAATTCATTAAACAGTTATGTTCTTAGAAATTATTATCGCTATCATCATTGGTATACTCGCTGGCATCATCACAGGCCTTATATAATTATGATTTGTCGTTAAAAACTAATTCTTGTTGATTGACATACAATTGATATACAAAAGAGATACAAGGAATTTAAAGGAAGAAGAATTACTTTGAAGAGGGAGAAAAATAATTATTATAAAGAAAAAATGAGAAAAAAGGTTACTGAACGGATAAAGTCAGAAAATAAAGGCGATAGGATTGCAAGAAAAATCACTAAATTAATAAGTGTTAATTCATATTTATTGTAAAAAGGTGTTAAAATGAGAATTAAAATCAATGAAATCAAATCATTATGCGAACAAGTATTGAAAAAACTCGGATATAATGAAGAAGATTCTGAAACTATTGTTGCTGAATATTTGTATGGAGAATTATCTGGGAAAAAATCACACGGTTTTAGTGCATTTCCTGGCATTGTCAAAAAAACTGTTAAAGATATTCCCAAATGGAAGATTGAGAAAGAAGATGCCAGTTATGCTTTGATAAATGGTAATGGTAATCTTGGTCAATTAGTTGGAAAATTCGCTATGGGACTTGCTATTAAAAAAGCTTCCAAGACAGGTATTGCAATTGTTGGAATGCATCATATGCAATCCTATTTGATGCCTGGTTATTATTCTAAAATTGCTGCTGATAAAAATATGATTGGCATAGTTGTTGATAATGCAAGGTCAAGAGTGGTTCCATATGGTGGTATTGAACCAAAACTTGGAACGAATCCTATTGGTCTTGGTATTCCAACAGGTAAAGTAGGATATAATTTAGATATGGCAACTGCAAATAGAGCGATGGGCGAAGTTCGTCTTGCGAAGAAACTTGAAACTGAACTTCCTGAGGGAATGGCAATTGATAAGGAAGGCAATCCTACAACAAATCCTGATGAAGTGAATGCATTAAATCCTTTTGGAACTTACAAAGGATATGGTTTAAATCTTGCAATTGAAATGCTTGCAGGTTCTCTTGTAAGAGCAAAAATGGGAAGTAAGATTCAAGAAGGTCTTGATAGAGGATTTTTGTTTATTGTAATCAATCCAGAAATATTTGTAGGTATTGGCACTTTCAAACAAGAAACAGGAGACTTAATTGATGAAGTTAAAAACTCAAAGAAGCAGAAAGGTGTTGATGAAATAGTAATTCCGAATGAACACGCTGAAAAGAAAGTTAACAAATCTCTCAAAGCAGGTGAGATTGAAATAGAAGATAAAATTGTTGAAGAAATTAAGAAGTTAATATAAGAATTTGACATCCAATCCGATTATTCACTTTTTTTGTCCAGGAATTACTTTTTCAACTTGGGAATCCACATTAAAATAATTTTAGTATTGTATAGAAATCAATAAGAAATAGAATTAGAAGAAAATTTGGCGAAGCCGGAAATATCATGGATTTAGCGACGAGAAACTTATAAACATTAAAAACCTTAAATGGTTATGTTTGTTGAAATTTTCGTTGCTATTGTTGTTGGTATACTCGCTGGCATCATCACAGGCCTTACTCCAGGCATCCACATCAATCTCGTCTCGTTATTAGTTCTTAGCGCATCTGCATTTCTATCTCAATACTTTGAATTCATCGCCCTTGGTTGCTTCATAATTGCTATGAGCGTTGTACACACCTTTCTTGATGCAATTCCTTCTATTTATTTAGGAGCTCCTGATTCAGATCAAGCTCTTGGAGTTCTTCCAGGACATCGATACTTACTTGCAGGGCATGGATATGTTGCTTTGAAACTGACTGTCATTGGAAGCTTTGGAGCTTTAATTCTGAGCGTTTTCTTATTTCCAATTTTTATTCCAATCGTTAAATACGGCTATGATTTAATTTCAAACTATATTGGTTACATATTAGTTGTGATTGTTGCTTTCATGATTTTAAGAGATAATAAGAAGCTCTGGGCATTATTCGTGTTCATATTATCAGGTGTTCTTGGTTTTATTGTTCTAAACATTTCAGGTTTTGAAAACCCGCTTTTCCCGATGCTTTCGGGTTTGTTCGGAATTTCAACTTTAATTATTAGTATTAATGGCAATGATTCAATGCCAGAACAAAAAACAGATTATAAACTAAAAGTTCCAAAAAAAATAATGTATAAAGCATTATTCTCAGGTCAAGTTTCAGGGTTTCTAACAGCAGTTCTTCCAGGAGTTGGTGCTGCAACTGCAGCAGTTCTATCTTTACAAATTACCAGAAATCTTGGTGATAAAGGTTTTATGATATTAATTGGAAGTATTGGAACTGTTAATTTTGTTTTATCAATGGTTACGCTTTATGTTCTAGATAAAGCAAGAAACGGATCGATCATTGTTGTTCAAAAATTAGTTGAAAACATTTCTTTGAATCATATTCTAATTTTTTTATCAGTTACACTCATCGCAGGTTCAATTGGAATGTTTTTAACTTTAAAAATTGGAAAAGTTTTTTCAAAAATAATTAGCGTAGTTAATTATAAAAAATTAGTTCTTAGCATAATCTCATCAATCACAATCCTTGTTTTCATTCTTACTAGTTGGCTTGGAATACTTGTTTTAATTGTGTCATCTGCTGTCGGATTAATACCTGCAATTGTTAAAACGACTAGAACTCAAGCAATGGGCTGCATAATGTTTCCAGTAATATTGTATTTCTTGTTTTAGAAGTATAGTATTCAGAATTATTTTTAATTCTGTTATACTTTACTTTATTTTTTAATAAAAGTTTAAATAAAAAACATCATTCCAAAAAATTATGATTATTCAACCTACTAAGACAATTACATCGTTAATAGGCGAAATTGAAACTACTCAGCAAAAAACCATTCATACTGGTTTTAATAATAGTAAAGAAATAGGAGTGGTTATGCGTGAAGAAATAATGCAATATCACGAAGCAGTAAAAAGTTCTTTTCCTAATACTCCTGAATTTATGAGAATTCTAAATGATGGATATAATGTTTTGATGGAAAGCTTATATAATGCAATATTACATGGTGCAAAAAATACAAATGATGTGTCTCGTGCGTTATTTATAGGCTCTTTAGGATTTGCTCAAGGGTTCTTTGACGGAGGAGACTTCTTTAAACAAACAGGTGTTGAAAAATATTTTGAAAAAGAAGGACCTAAGTTAGAATCATCCAATATTCCAGAATATTTAGTTCATGCAGGAGGAAACGCAGGTGCAGGAATGTCTTCCATAAAAGCATTTTCAGATTATATAGATATAGATCAAAAACAAGGAATTCTCTACGCAATTAATTTAGTAAATAAAAATTAGAACTTTTTCTTTAAATTAAAATACATTTTTCCAAAACCAGCAAAGCCAAACTTACTACTTAAGAAAACTAATAATGAAGTAAATGCAATGCTAACAATTATTATTGAAAGAACAGGTGTTGCTAATTGTTCTGCGCCAGGAACTCCTTTTTGAATTGCAGATTGGGCAATAACTGCTGCAGCCAATCCTTTAGGAATTAACACTTCTAACATGGTTTGGTCTCGACTATTCAAAGAATGTTTTCTAAAAGAAAGTTTAACTGCCAAAGGTCTTACTAAATAAACTCCTAAAGTTATTACTGCAGATCCTAAGAAAATCCATCCTTGCGAGAAATCTATTAATATTCCTAAATATACAAAGAAAAAAACTTTTACGAAAAAAGAAATCTCTTTATAGAAATTTTTAGAACTTCCTGAAATAACATTCCTGTTAACAATTGTTTCTTCAATATGTTCTTGTTTATTTGATAATCGAACTAATTCTAGTAAAGGTTTTGAATTTCCTAAAATTAATCCAAAAGCTAAAACTCCGATTGCACCACTTGCACCAATAAAATTACTCTCAATAAAAGCATATAATGCAATTAAAACTGCAACAGTAACCATTTGTGAAGAAGCTAAATCTTTTGATCTTGCTAATAAAACCATCCATAGCAAACCAGCAAGTAAACCAATAACAATTGCTACCGAGAATGATGCGACAATATTTTGTACAATTCCTGCAGTTTGCACTGTTCCTGTTGATAAAACAGTCATGATTGTAACAGCCCCAATAATACAAAAAACATCGCTAACAGCAGATTCTAAAGTTAGAACAGATTTATTATTTCGACCCATATCTAGATTTTGAACAAGAGGTATAACAACCGTTGAAGATACTCCACCAACAGTCATCCCAAGTAATAAAGCAAGCCCGAAATTCAAACCTAAAATCCCCATTCCTAAAATAGTTACAATAATAATAGTCAATATAAAACTGATTATTGCAAGTCCAGTAGCTCCCCTGATAGTTGCAAATAATGTTTTGAAATCAAGGTTTGTTGCTCCTTGAAACAATAAAAATACTAGTGCGAAAGTTGAGAATACTAATGCTCCAGAACCCAAATCTTCAGGCTTAATCCAACCTAGAACTTGGTTTAATATTATTCCTGCAAATATTAAAAATATAACATCCGGAATCTTTGTTTTTTTGAAGATAATCTCCCCAATATACCCTAAAAGTATAATTCCTGCTAAAACAATGAAGATCCGAATAATATCCATATTAATCTATAGAAAAATTTGATTCTTTATAAAGTTAAGTTATAAGTACTAAACCTATCACTAATAAAGTCATTGCAAAAAATCTTCGTAGTAATGTTTTCCAAGATAAATCTTCTTTCCAGTATTTTGGAAATATAAAACTAAGAATAATTTCCATTGAAAATACAAAAAACCCGCAAGATAAAGAAACTGCACTAACTAATGTTGCTGGCCCTTTAGAAAGAGCTAAAGTAAACAAAACTAAACCCGTTGTATTAAACAATGAATTAAATAGTAAATGTTTGACTCCTTGAATTTCTTTTTTTAAAATATGAGGGTGGTGCATTGCCAAGAATAACCATGCAATTACTCCTTGACCAATTCCTATCCAAAAAAATAAGCTCCAAACATCTGTTTGGGTTGTTGCAACTTTTAAAACAATATTTCTTACAGCATAAACGAATGCTGCAAATAATCCAATATGTAAAACTTTACCAATCTTAAAATGACCTTTAACTTTGTGTAAAGAAACCATGAAAGACCCTATCAAAACCAACATTATACCTAAATAAACATACCAACCTAATCGTTCTCCAAATAAGAAAAATGATAAAATAAGAACAAATAATGGTTGCGAGTCAATTAAAGGTTCGACTTGAGAAGCATCTGCGAATTTTAAAGCCAAATAGTAAAACGTCGTTGCAAGCCTATATATTACTCCAGCTAACAATCCCATGAAGATAAGTTTTGGAGCAAGAGTAAATGGAGAACCTGCGAATAATGGAAGGAATAAAAGTAACAAACTCATTCCAAAAGCACCTACTGTTGATGCTAGTAAGAAATCTTTTACTTCCTTTGTACTTACAAATTTATCTATTATAGTAACTAGTGCCCATACAAATGCAGATAGTAAAGTTAAAATAACCCAGTTCATATTCTCAGCTCTTTTTTTATAAATATTAAATTAAGAGTTAATAATACTTTCTGTTTAGAAAACGTGAAGTCATTCAACTTTCAAATTTAAAAGAGCATTTAGAAAAACAGAGAAAAAGTCATAAAATACTAAAAATAGCTTAAAAAAAGTCATCTTTTTCGTTTAAACCCTAAGTTTTCGCTCTTAACGTTTATATGGATGATTGCCTTAACACCATTATAACAAAGTGGAAAGTGGATAAAATTTATACCAAAATATTAATGATTAATTACACAAATAAAGTTACTTTACTACTTCCGAGTAACTAAATTTACCAAAACCTTTATATACTTATTTATATTTCCAAATTCCAAATATACCACTATGAAGTGATTAAAAATGATTGAAGGATTTTTAAAACAACAATTAAGATTTTACCTTGGAGAAAGATGGTTTCCCATGGAAGATGAGGAGGAGAAAATGAGCAATACAATCGAAAAAATAGGTAATGGCGCAGCCAAAATGCATATGAGAAAATCAGGATCCGATGGACAAAAAGCAGGATTTACTGCAGCAGTCAAATTATATAGATTAGGAAGAAATGGTTTTAACAAACTCATGGGTGTCGCAGAAGAAAAGATGAAAGACATCAGAGACAGCGTAACAATTCAAGAACTAGTTCCAGATGTAGAATTTCTAAAAAGCGAACTAGAACACGCAATGAATAGCTCCGGAGAAGAAGAATATTCAAACGCACTTAAAGGATTTTCTTACGAATTAAAAAGATCAAGCGAAAATATGAACTTAACGTATTCCGAATCACCAAATTCAGATTTAAAAAGACAATTAACAATTTCTACAACACCAAGAATGGAAGATTTATCAACAAAAATCGATGATATCCTAACAGATTGTAGAAATACCATTAATGATTTACAAGAAAAAGAATTCAACACATTTAATGAAAAAGGGTTCTTTAAATCAGGAAATGACACTTATTTAAGAAGTGCAGTTCTAAAAGAAAAAGAAGAAACAAAAGAAGGAGTAATAACTCTAACTTATACTACAAAAAAATTCATAGGACCTAAACTCAGTATAACATACGAATCAAATATGACCCAATTAAGAGGTGAAAGAAATGAGTAAAAACTGGAAAGATTATATTAATGCAGGCGTAGATAGTGCTAAAAAACTAGCATCAGAACAATCAAAAAAAGCAGGAATCGCAATTGTAAAAGGCGCTGCAAACACTGCACTTAATCAAGGTAAAAAACTAAAAGCAAAAGTTCAAGAATCATTAGATGAAAAAGATTTAGGAACACTTACACAATCAGAACTTTACGCAGGAGTAGTAGGAAGATGGGCTGTTAAAATGTTCGAAGGAACAGTCAAAACAGGCATCGCAGTAAAAGATCAGGGTGAAAAGTTTTTCAAAGGATTTGAACAATCAATGGCTTTAGCTCAAGTAATACCTAATTATAAAGCGATTAGAACAATTATTGATTCTGAACTTGCTAAAGAAGTAACATCTGAAAAATCTTATTCTATGGGCAATCTTGAATGTCAAATTCAAAGAACTAGAAAAAGTAATTCAATTACAATTCACACATATTCTAAAAGAGATGAACAAGACAATGTTATTGTTCAAACAAAAGAAAAAGTTAGTGAATTAAAAAAAGTTGGTACAACTTTACTTCAAAAAGTAAGAGGAACATATCTCGAACCAACTACTGGCGAAGGTCAAACTCAACAAGCAATAAATAGAGACTTTATTGACAAATCAGGCTATATAATTGAGAAAATTCTTGATATTGGGGCTGTTGACATTGATGAAACTGAAGCTTATAAAAAAGAAGATTTCGTATCTGATTTAAAAGAAACATTAAACGATATAAATCACTTTGGAGAAGTTTTATCAACTTTTGAAGTAAGTAATGCATTAGAAAATTATAAAGCTTCTTTAGTTGGAATAATTGATACTCATGTTTCAGCAATTGGACATTCACAAGAAGAAGAACTATCAAAAGATGAAAAGTCTAATTATGCAAATAATGCTAATTTAGTAAGTGGACAAATTTTAACCATGTATGATAAATTAGCAAATACCTATACAGAACTTATTAAACAAGTTCCAAGTATGGCTGAAGAATTTGTTGAAACAGAAAACATCCCATTATTAGAAACTGTTGATCAAACAATTCAAGTAACATATTCTCCTAAGTCAAAAGTAAAACCAGAAAACTTAGACACACTGTTTACAGAGATAAAAAATACTGCTTTAACAGTCAGAGACAATCTAACTGCAAAGAAAACAGGTGTAGAAGTAATTCTTAATTTCGAAGGAGAAGAAGCAGTTTACAAAATGAATCTTCAAAAAGGAGAAAACACGTTGAACATAGAATTACAACCGAGTTCAAAATTGAATCCATATGTTTCATTGGATCAAGAATTCGAACTAAATGATATGCAACAAAAGGAGGAATTATAAAAATGGCATTTGGGAAAAAAAATAAATCAATGGACGATATATTATCAGGCGTCAGAAATTTAGGTAAAGACAAAGGAATTGGTGATACAGTAAAAGATTATGTAGGAACTGATGGACAAAAAGCATGGAAAGGTGCAAAAGTTGCAGCAGCAGGAGTAGTAATTGAAGTTGCATCTTTAAGTTTACTGAGCTTCATAGCAGTACCAGTATTCATTGCAGGAGCAGCATATGCAACTTGGTATGGAGTTAAAGCAGCAAAATCATCAGATTCAAGCAGTTCAAATATTGCAGACAAATACAATGACAAAATTGAAGAAAAAACTAGACAAAGATATCGTTAACTAAAAAAAAAAGACTTATTAGGTGATTTGAATGACAGAAGAAAATGAAGATATAGGCACATTAGCCGGCAAAACAGAAGAGGAAACACAAAATGCTATAATGGCTTTTCAAGAAAGAAAAGTTCCTACAGCCGACGAAATGGTTGAAGCATTACATGAAACAACAGGCGATCTTGATAGAGAACAAAGATCCAAAATAAGTTTGTTACCAACACTTTATGCTGCCGCAAAAGAACAAAATTGGGGCTTGGTAAAACAAGCAATCGCAGGTTTACCAATGGTAGGCACTAAACTTGTTAAATTAAGATCATACAGCGAAATATTAGAAGAACAAGTTAGAACTCTAAAAGTTAGAGCTTCAGATTTACAAGATGAAATTGGCGAAGCAGATATAGCCAGAGATGAAGCTTTGAAATTAATGAATCAATACATTAATGATCGAGTAACAAAAAGAGCAGACCATAAAGAACAATCAAGTCAAGTAAAAGAAATGAAATCAGAATTAGGAAAAATAGAACAACAATATGAAACAATAAAAGCAGATATTGTAAAAGCAAAAAGAATTAAAAAACCTGATTCTGAAAAAATAGCACATCTTGAAGACTTATTAATGACTGCTCAAGACGAAAAATTTTCTTATGAAGAAGAAGTATATAGAGAAACAAGCAAATTATCTTTGTTAGCTTCAGGTGTTAGACAATGTACAAACAACATTGATTATTTGGAAACATATCATCAAAACTCAAGACTTCAACTGATTCATGCAAAAAGCATATACAATTCAATAATGGACAAAGTTGATGCAATGGAACCAAATATCAAAACACAGGTTCAACAACTTAAACTAACAGAAGTTGCAGCTTTAGGTTCGGCAGAATATGAAAGAACACAAGAAATGGCTAATGGAGCATTGGCAATTGTTGGAAGAATGAATTCATACATGGCTAATTTATCAGCAAAAGTAAATGGTGATTTTTATTCAGCAGATGCACTTGATGATTTCAGTGCTATGACAGATGAACTTAAAGAAACAACAGATATTCTTAACGCTATGGAAATTAGAGAAGGCATTAGTGAAAAAATAAGCATAAAAGAATGCTATCAAATACTAGAGCTTGACAAAACACCAGGTGTTAAAATACAAGGCACTACAATAAAAAAAGCTTATAGAACTGCAACAGTGAAAGTTCATCCAGACACAAACCCGAACAATCCTAATGCAGAAGAAGACTTAAGAAAGGTGACTATTGCCTATGACCGAGTTTATAATCGAGAAACAGGCCAACCACCTAAAGGTGCAAGATAATTCTTTTATTTTGTTTAAAATGTTAAATTTTGAGTGCCAGCAACTCTGTTGCTGAGCATTTTTAAATATTTAAACAGGTGTCAAAATGAATGTTGAATTCGACGGTACCTTATTGAAAAAAGATACTAGAATAATATTAAAAGGATCAGAAAAACAAGAGTATCTGAGAACAATAAGCAAAAGTTTGGAAGTTTTAGCTAGTGAGAAGAAGGATTTCTCAACAGATATGAATCAACTAAGAAACATTCTTGGTTTTTTTGCATTTGACGAGCTATACGGAGCTTTTGAAACCATGAAAATTGATGCAGAATCAGGGTTACCTCTTTTAACATCAATTCAAGATTTATCTATTAACCAAGATAAAGCATCAAAAAGACTAAATAAAAAAGAAGATGCTGAAACTTTAAGAAAACAAATCAAAAATAAATGTTATAATAATGATTTTGATGTTTCAATTCTACAAAAAGATTTGAAAATTGTTGATTTCTTTGAGAGTATAAAAAAAGCAAGTATTTTACTAGATAGAACAACTGAAATAACATCAATTGAAGAAAAAGACAATCGTACAAGAAAACTTGGTATTTCAGTAAAAGGTTATGATTCGGCAAAAATGTCTTGGTCATATTATGATCTCGAATTGTTTCATAAAGATTCTGGATTAGGTTTTATTAGTTCACTTAAGGGACAAACCCGTGTATTACAAGGCCTTAATATTTCTGAAAACTTCAATGATTACTTTAGCAGATTATTTGGTCATGGAACAGATGTTGTTTATGATAATCTAAGAGAAATTTCTGGAGCTTTACCTGCAGTTATTAATAGAACTTTCATTAAAGGATTCTATTTCATGGGAAAAGATAACGATGAATTTGAACCAATTTTCTATAATAATCCAACAGCAACATTATTAGTTTTAGAATCAAATAACTTAGAAGACACTGACTTATTACTGTCTGATGAATTAGATGCTGATTTCTTATCAAAAAATTATCAAGCAGATTTCTTATCTGAAACAAGAAGAATATATGTTTGTTCAGAAGATATTGTCGAACGAGTAAATGTATTTGCATCACATGATAAAAGAACCAACCATCACAAAATATTGACTTATAAAAATGACTAACTTACTAACTTTAAACGGGAAAGAGAAAATTAGATACTTAAATTTCTTAAGTGAAGCTCTAGAATATAACCCGTTTAAATTTGCAGAAGTAGAAGATATTCAAGTTGATAAAAGAGGATATTCGCCCGAAATTGCAGACCTTATTGGAACTGATTATTTACAGAATAAATTAATACTGATTAAAGCTAAACAACAAGATTGCGATCTTATAAGTCCTGGATTTTCATATCAAGGCCCATTAATTAATGATGCAATTACACAGTATGAAGAGTTAATTTCTGAAATTAGTTTAAATGAATTAGTTTATGTTAACATGGACCATAAACATGTTTTTACATTTGAAAATAACTCTAAAGAAGAGATAGAATCTGAAGAACCTATAGTCGTAGATTTAACTGATTTAGTGATGGGTACAAAAACAAAAAGAATTCCTTATGCTGATTCTTCATCTAAGGGCGATATTGAATTAACACCTACTACTACTAAAAATACTGTTCATCAAATAAACACAATTATTAAAGGAATTGAATTGATAGGCACAGATAGTTCTTATGCTTTAAATGACGCACTAGTTTCAGAAATAAAAGAATTATCCAAAATACAATTTCCAGTATATGGAAACTTATCAAGATTTAAAGACAAATTCTTAAACAGTTATTTTTCAGACATTCCAAAGATTATAAAATATCAGGATTCGAAAAAAGAATGGTATTTCTTAGAAAGTAATGATAAGAGTTCATTGTCTGTTATGACATTCACAGACAAGTTTACATTCGAAGTACCTGCTAAACTAAAAGGTAAATTAAATTTTTTCTCACAAAAGAATCTGGCTCAAATAGTGAATTTATTGGTTGAAAATGATTATATGATTTTTGATAAAGAAGCTGGAAAAGATAGAATGGAAGAAATTGAAGACAATATTCTTATTAAATATGGACATAAATTAGTCCGAATTGGAACCACTGATGAAAATAAAGAATTAATTACTGAAGGTGAAAAGATTGTTTCTAAAGAAGTTTCCAGAATGGAACGATATAGACTTTTCAGAACTCATAAAGAACTTAACTCATCATTAGGTGATGATTGGAGTTTGTTAAAAAATGCAATCTATAAAGGAATGTCAATTGATAACTTACCTTTAGAACTACAATTACCTTTCATCGGAGATTCTACAAAAGATCCTTTAGTTAAGGAGATTATTTCAAGAATTAATCCAACTAATTTCGTTTATACTCAGAATAACAATCCTGAAGGTTTTAAAGAATTCTTTGGAACAGCAGACATTGATTCTAAGAAGATGATTCTTACTAGATTCGAAAGAACTCCTGAAGATACAATTAATCCTGATGTTATATCTTGGTTACAAGAACACTACAATGAGATTCTTCCAAAGAAATTTAAGAAAAAAACTATTGTATCTTATAATGCTACAACCGATAAATGGGGTGAAGCATAAATGGCTTCGGATAAAATACCTTTTCACACCTATGTCTCCTCATTAGAAGATGATAAACTTGATAACATATTAGATCAGTTTTACAAATTACGTGGCTTGGAAAAAACAACTAAGTTAGAACAAATATTTAAACAAAATAATTTAAATTATGATTTTCTTAAGAACGAAAAGACTATTCTTATTAAAAAACTCGATCAATTAATTGAAAATTTTGATTATTCTATTGATCCGACAATAAGTAAAACTTCTATTTCTCCAAAGAAAGCAGAACAAGTAGACAAACCAGTAACTATTGATGATTTACATGAACAAAGAAAATTAGAAATCCAATCAGATGCACAATCAGTATTAGAAAAATTAATTACTCAGTTTGAAAGACCAACTCAATACGTTCGAGAATTAGTTCAAAATAGTATCGACGCTGAATGTTCACAGATGTCTTTTGATTTTAAATATAATGAAAAAGCTCAAGAATTAGAATTAATAATGGAAGATGATGGAACAGGAATGACTCGTCCAGAAATCAAAAAGTATTTACTTAATCTTTTCAAATCATCCAAAGTTGATGATTCTTCAAAAATAGGTAAATTTGGAATTGGATTTGTTTCAATATTTGCTCTTGACCCTGAGTATATAACTGTTGAAACAACCAGTCATAATAAGACTCATTTAGTTCAAATAAATTCTCCAAGAAATGGTGTTGGTGGAAGAATTATTGAGAAAAAAACACCTAATGAACATTCTGGAACAGTTGTAACTCTTCATAAAAAATCGATAAAAAGAGATTATAATACTTTAAAAGAATCATTACTTGCAGAACTTATGACTTCTTGCGCGCACATAAAAAAACCATTATTTTTCGAAGGCAAAAAAATTAACAAAGAGTTTGAAATACCAGACTCAATTGTGAATGTTCGTTTTGGAAATAGAGGTATTGAAGGAATTATAGGTCTTGTTCATGAAGATGATGAAAGTTACGGACTATATAATAATAGGCTGTTAATTAAAAATGGTGAAAGATTAATAACACACGAAGCTGATGATCGTGTTGGAAGAAATTTCTCGTTTGTTATTAGTAGTAAATATTTGAGTCCTAATCTTTCAAGAAACGATTTAATTCAAGATCCAAAATATGATAAAATAATGAAGTTATTAGTTAAAGAAACTGATAAATTATATTTAAAAATATTTGAAGAATTAGAAACTAGATTAGCTTCAGGTGCAAATCCTAATGGTCGAAAATATGGTGATACTGGTTATGCATCAGAAACTAGCCTTCTATGGGAACAAGCCAATTATTATATTAGAGTAAAATTGGCCGAAATCAAACATGAAAATAATTATAAGATGTCTACAATTCTTAGAACTAAAAAACCTTTATCATATTTGCCTGAAGAAATTTTAAATAGGAATATTATTCCTAAAGCAAATGGTGAGTTTACTAATATTTCTGAATTATTAAATGCTGTTAAAAAACAAAAAAAGATGTATCTTGATCAAGGTAATGGACCTATTACAAGAAGACTTGAAAAAGACGGTATTCCTGTTATTCAAGGCAGTTCTTATGATATAAGAATAATGGAAAAACAAGACGATCTTTCTAATGGATACATGAGTATACTTTCACTAATAGGACCTTGCGAATCAGCAACTGCAACATTTAACATTCCAACAAACATATCATTATCTGATTTGGAAGATTATGAAATAAAATTCATTACTACAGCTAGAGATTACGTTCAAAAAACCAGACTTAAAAGATTTGTTTCATCTGTTTCATTAGGAGATTTTTCAAATTTATCTTCTAAAAAGAATGAACCGTTTATCATTCCAAAAAGTTATGACCTAAAAGAAGGTGCAGGTAGTAAAACTCTTGGAGGAAAACAAGATAGAAGATCATTTTTTAGTAGCATGAGAGATACTTTTTCTACAAGAGATCAAGTAATTCTAAACATAGATCATGCCTATACAAAAGGTTTAATTGAATTAAGTCAAGACCCTGTAAATTCAGACCTTGCTTATTGGAATCTTTTAGAATTAGTTGGAACTGAATTCAGTTTTAATGATAGGGAAATTATTCCCAAGTTAATAAATGATTATCAATCAATTGTGAGGTCTAAAAAATGAAGTTAGAAGATCTTGCAGCTGATGGAGAAATTGTTGAAACTATGGATGTTGCATTCACTGTTTCAAACGAGGATTTATTAAAAAAGATGAAAGATTATCTTTTAGCCGACCCTTTTGATTATGTTCGAGAATTCGTTTCTGCTGAAGCTGCAAAAAACGCTTCAAGAATTAACATTAAAGCTTTACCTTGGAAATTTCAAATGATTGATGATGGAGAAGGTTATACTGAAGAAGAAATTAGTAGTTTATTAAAACAATCGTTCTTTCCAAAAGAAGGTGCATTAAAAAAATATGTTGGTTTATCAAGAGGATTAGTTTCTGCTTTAAAAGCAAATGGTTCGCTTATAAAAATCGAAAGCGTAAGAGATGGAGTTCCAATAACTTACACTGTTGACCCTCAATTTAAAATTAATAAAGCAGATGAAGCTTCAATTACAAGCGGAACAAAAATTACTGTTGAAAAAAAATCTTATTTTGTAAAAGAAAATATGTACTCTCTTTTAAAATTCTCAGCAAGTAAAGAATCTCAAAAAGTTATGGAAGTATGTTCTTCTATGAATGGTTGTGAAGTTTATTTGAATTTTAGACAAATAAATCATGAAAGTTCTCTTAAGAATAGAGACATGTTAATATTTAAGAATTATACTGTTAATGATTCGAAAATTGAAATCGGAATTCCAAAAAAGAAACATGATGATTTGAATAAAACAATTTTAATTTATAAAAATGGTTTTATGATGGAAGGTAGAGAATGGAAAACTCCTTTTGATTTATCCGCAATCATTGATAATCCTAATTTTGTCACCGATTTATCCGGTAAAGAATTAATTACTGATAATCAGGAATTTAGAAGCGGTATGAATGATATTGATTCAGTAATAGATGATTTGTTCAGAACATTGTTAGAAGAATTACCTGATAAACCAAAACCTTTTACTTCAAAAACTTTGGATGACAAACCAATCTATTACAAAAATACTCGTAGAGAAGTAACTAATCATAATTACCAATATTTCTACCATGATGAAATTGATTCTTTAACAGAATATCTTATTAGCATTCTTCCCGAAAAATTAGAAGAATTAAAACGTCCAGGCGCTCATAAAAGAGAAGATTTTGATTCTACTTTCTGGAGATTGGTTAATAAAAAAATTATTCCAACATGGAATAATGAATCAATTAGTTTAAAACAAGTTTATGATGAAAGAGATAAGTTCGGGTCAATCATGATTGACCAATATAGACCTTTAAGCCAGTTAAATACAAAAAATTCTATTTTAAAAATTTCTGACCATACAACAAAACTATTAGACATTGTAAACTCCAATGTTTTAAATTTAGATAAATATGAAACAGAAGGTTATGTTAGTTCAGATTTTAACGTTCTTGAAAAGAAATTAGTTTCTTATTCTGAAGTTATAGAACATAAACATCAATTAGAAGTTTCTCAAAAAAAAGTTGCGCTTGAAAATGCTAAAGAAAGAAAGCAAAAAGAAAAGAAAAGAAAAAGAAAAGAAAGAATGGAACAACTTTCTTATGATTGGAAACATCTTTCATTTGATAGGTTTACAACAAAGAGAATAAAATCTACTTATGACCCTAAAACTTATCGTTCAGAAGATTCTTCTTCATCAGACTATTTGATAATGGCTGGAGCAGGAATAATGGCAAGTCCTTTCGTTGTAGCAGGTCTTGTAGCAGTTGGAGTTTACTATGTTGCTAAAGGAGCTTTTTGGTCGGCAAATAATGGTATTATAAAACCTGTTGGTTGGGCTATGAATGAAGCTGGCGAAGGAATAATTGCAGCTTATGAAAAAACCGAACCTATGAGAAAAAAACATGCTGAGAAGAAAAAAGCCTATGAAGAATTGGATAAAGCTAGACGAGAACTAATAGATGCAACTAATGCTAAAAGAAAAGCAGAAAGAAAAGAGAGTATTGACGAAATAGTTGCTAAAATTTCAATTTTAGGTCATGTTGCTGGAGATTCTGTTTCTAAAACTTATAATTCGTTTATTTCAGGTCTTAAATCAGGTTGGAATAGTACTGCTAACACTTCTAAAAAGATTGGCAAAAAAACTGGTAATATGGCTATAACTACCGGACTTGGAATTGCTACTGGTGCTAAATGGACTGGTGCAGTAATTGCTGCTCCTTTCGTTTTGGTTGGTGGAGGAATTGGTTATGCAGGTGTGTGGACTGGTAAACAAATTGGACATGCAGGAAAATGGACAGGAACACAAATCAGTCATGCAGGAAAATGGACAGGAACACAAATCAGTCATGCAGGAAAATGGACAGGAACACAAATTAGCGAATATTCTACAAAAGCTTATAATCATACACTTAAGAAAGTCTTTAATGTATCTAATGAAGATGTTAGTAGTTTTTTAATGCAATACAAGGTTTTCTCCGGACCAGTTGATTTTTTCAAAGAGCGAAAAGAAACTAAGATTCAAGAGAAAATAAATCGAAAAACTATTGCAGAACAGAAAATAAAAGAAGAAGAGAAAAAAGAACAAGATGCGGAACTAGCTGCAAAACGTATGAAAGATAACATAATAGCAAATTTTAAACAAGGAAGAAAAACATTCGATCTTGCGGTTCTAGATTTATTTCACAAACAAGATACATTTTCACAAATAGGATTATATTATCCAACATCAAATTCAACACAAATGCCTTTGTTAGATGATGGAAATAAACAGCATGATCATCTTGAATACTTACACGGACAAAAAAAAGCTTTCAATATTAATAATCCTAATATTTCTACATTAGTCGAATCATTAGGTAATGCAACCAGATTAGATATTGCTTTAGCCCAATCATATATTCTGTCTGTTGTTACAAATCAAGAACTAGAAAGAGATGGAAGTTTTAAACGTGGAATTTCTCAACCTAAAAGAACAGTTACAGTTCAAAAAAAATCTACACAAAAACAATCTTCTACTGAAAAAGTTTATTATGGATATGGATATGGTGCAAATACAGGAGTTCGTAAGATTAATCAAACAACATCCGAACTTAAAGAAGTTCCATTCAGAAATAATGATTCTTTAAGCATAATGGTTGTTAATCATCAATTAAATCAAATGCAAAATCTTAAAGATGAAAAAGTTTATTCAATGGTAGAATTTTATTCAACTAATAAACCTGCAAAGTTTAAAGACCTTTATGGAAGTTTAAATGTTGATCAAAAGAAAACTTTATTCTCAAAAATAATTTCTCAAAACTTATCAAACAAAAGCATTGATAAATTTTTAGAATCAGATATTGAATTAATTGACGAGGTTGGAAGAGAACTTTCAAAACAAAAAACAGATTATGGAATAACAGTTTAAAATGAGTGAAGAAACTAGCGGACCAAACAGAGATTCAACTAATTTAAATAGAGAGGAAGATAAAGTTATTGTTTCTTCTTTTGATAAAAATGCTTTAAATCAGAATCTTTCAGAAACTAAAAAAACAGTTATTGAAAAATTAGAAGAGAAAGCCGCTAAAAATGCAACTGAAGAAGTTGAAGAAGAAAAAGAAGTACACCCATTTTCTAAAGAAATATTTCAATATGACTATGAACCTTTAGATATCTTTCCAGAACAAATAATTTCTAAAACTGATTTTGTTAAACATACGCAAAAAGAAACTGCTTTATCAACTCTTGAAAATTTAGTTACTCAATTTGAAAGACCAGCTCAATATGTTCGTGAATTAGTTCAGAATAGTATTGATGCTAATGCTTCAGAAATTAATTTTAATTATGCATACGACCCAGACCAACAATTGTCACAACTAGTAATTAGCGATGATGGTTTTGGAATGAGTTATAAAGATATTAAAAAATATTTACTTAATCTTTTTGAATCTTCAAAATATGAAAACAGGTCAAAAATCGGTAAGTTTGGAATTGGATTTGTATCATTATTCGCTGTAGACCCGGATTTAGTGGTTGTTGAAACAACACAAAATAATAAAACTTATTCAGTTTTTTTAGACACTCCTAAAAATGGTGCTGGTGGAAAAATTATTGAACATGATACACCTAATAAAGATTCAGGAACTACAATTAGAATTTTTAAGAAACAAACAGAATATGATTTTCAAGATCTTTCACAAAAATCTCTTGATGAACTTAATTATTCTTGTTCTCATATAACAAAACCTTTATTTTTTAATGAAGAAAAATTAAATCAAGAATTCGAAATAAAGAACGCTCACAGAACGATTCGTTTTGGAAATAGAGGAATTGAAGGAGTTATTGGATTAGTTCCTAAAGGTAAAGAAACTTATCGTCTATATAATAACAGGTTGTTAATTAAGAGCGGCCAACAATTAAAAGAAGATGGTTTATCTTTTATTGTTAGTTCAAAAGATTTAAGTCCTAATCTTTCAAGAAATGACTTACTTCAGGATAATAAATATCACCAAATTATTAAACTGTTAGGTAGAGAAACTTCAAAACTTGCAGAAAAGGTTTTTGAACAAATCGCTTATTTAACTGCAAATCCTCCTGAAAATAGGAGGGGCGGATTTGATTATGATGATGAATTAAAACTGTTATGGAATTTTGCAAATGATTATGTTTCAAGAACACTAGTAACTCTTAAACAAAAAGCTGATAGAAGAGCTTTCAAAAAATTCAGATCAAACAAAAAATTAATTCGAGATCTTCCAAAACCAATTTTAGATTCTAAAGTTTTCAAAAGTCTTAATGGCAAATTAGTTTCAATAACGGAAGTTCTTGATAGTATTGAAAAAGAAAAATCATTATTATATGATGGTACTACACGTTCAAGAATAGTAAGAGAATTATTAGCTCAAGACAAATTAATATTAAAATGCGGCCATTATTATACTGGTAGTGGTGAAGTATTTGGAAATCATACTTCTGATAGATTATTGTTTAAATTAGATCCTCGTAGTCTTAAAGTTTCTACTGTTTATTCATTACCTAATGAACTTCCATTAGATAAACTAAATGATGAAGAACAATCTTTTTTAAAAACTGCTAGAGCATGGGTTGAAAATTCTCCTTTATCAAAGTATGTTAGTCAAGTTTATATTGGTGATTTCTCTGATGATTGGGGTTTTAAACAATTACCTTTTAAATTCGAATATCGAACAAGAGATGGCAGTCATCAAAAATATTTTACTAAAAGGGAAGAATCGAAAAAGATTTTATTTTCTGAAAAAATTTTGAATAAGGCTCCTTTTATTATTAATCGTCATAATGATTATTTTCAAGGTTTGTTAGATCAAGTTAATAATCCTGATAGTTCGCGTTTTGCATATGTTAATTTGCTTTCATTAATGGCCAGTAGTGTATCTTTTGTTGATAAAAGAATCATTCCTAAAGTACATGATTATATGCAG
Source organism: Candidatus Woesearchaeota archaeon (assembly GCA_937912225.1). Classification (GTDB taxonomy): domain Archaea; phylum Nanobdellota; class Nanobdellia; order Woesearchaeales; genus JAHIUF01. The sequence goes on from CALDOJ010000007.1 coordinate 84,134, forward strand.
AGGTATATGCAATGACTCTTGAAGATACTGTTGGAAAAGTTATTGAAGAAATGGATGTTGCATTTACTGTTGCAAATGAACAAATGGTTAAGAAACTCCACAAATACTTGCTTTCTAATCCTTATAATTATGTTCGAGAATTAATTTCTGCCGAAATTAATAAAAATCCTACTAAAATCCACATGAAAGCTAATAAAAGACGTTTTGAATTAGTTGATGATGGTGAAGGTTACACTCTTGATGAAATCGATGCTTTATTTTCGCAAGTCTTTTTCTCTAAAGATTCTGAACTAAAAAAGTTCTCAGGTCTTGTTAGCGGAGTTATTTCTGGTAGTAATGCAAATGCAGAATATGTTTTAATTGAAAGCGTTAAGGATGGCAAAAAAGTTAGTTATAAAATTACTTCAGATTATAAGTTTATCAGATCTGAAAATACTAACCTTAAAAAAGGAACTAGAATAACTGTTAAAAAAGATTATAATTTTCTAAATGAACCTCTTTATAACATAATGGGTTCTGCTCTTGAAATTGAGAAAGTTAATTACACTTGTCAATTCTTTGATAAAAATATTGAATTAAAAATAAATAATTCTCCTGTTGAGAATAAATTTCCTTCTCCTGAAGAAAATGGATTTCAACATACAACTATGGAAAAAGATGGTTCTAAATTAAGGTTTTTTAGGGAACAATATTCTAAAACTGGAACTGAAAAAATCTTTGCTTTAATTAATGGTTTGGTATTTGAAGAACAACACGAAGCTAAAAGCGGGTCTGATAATGATTATGTTATAATTGATAATCCTGATTTTGACTTAAATCTTTCAAGAAATACATTAGTTAACTTTGATAGAAAAGATTATACTCGTCTTGGAACATTAGTTTATGAATCTTTAAAAAACGATTTTCGTTCTGCTGAAAGAACTTATGAAAGTTTAAAAAATTCTGGTAAAGAAACTGGGATTTATAGAGCTAAAAGCGATCTTTCTGATGCTGCAAAAGAACTTTTCAAAATTATCTCTGCAGAATATTTATCTGGTAATCAGCTTGAGAAAATATTTGCAGACCTTTATGAAGATAAAATTTTAGCTACTTGTGATGATTCTTTTATTAGCATTAAAGAGTTTGTTGACATTCTTAACAGCGAAAAAGAAATTTATCATAATTCAATTAAAAATAAAGATTATTTTACTAATGGAGAAACGGTTTTATATGATGTAATCAATGATGATAGTATTAGAGGAAGCAAACTTAATCTTTTTGTTAATCACTTAAAAAGTTATCTGGTAGAAAAAGAAGCTCATTACCCTAAAATAAATATTCTTCCTCATAAAGATTATTTGAAACAATATTTCAAAGACCATAATCATTTTACAAGCGTGAATTCCAATCTTAAACGAATTAAAAGACAGAAAAAATTAGATGAATTAGTAGGTCGTGTTAAATCTTCCTGGGGATTAATTACTGATTCTTCAGAAAGAGACTTCTCAGATTATACTAATTTATTAAAAGCTAGTTTAAATCTTGGTTTTCAATATTCAATTCTAAAACCATATGACTCAGTTTCAACTAGTTTAAACTTTAGTTTTCATTATTCAGCATACCAATTATCTAAAGCAAAAGACAAAACTAAAGAAACTAGTTTAGAAGCCCTTTCAGGTTTAGGCAAAGTCTTTGCAGGTACTGGAACCGCTCTTATGTCAGCAGTAATGGTTGGAGGATCAATTATTGCAGCACCATTTTTAGGGATTGCTTATGTAGGTGGTAAAATCTTGCCTACTAAAGGAATTAAAAAAATATCTTCTAAAGCAGGCATTTATTGGCGAAATGGTAAATTCAGTCCTAAGGCCATGAAAAGAAGAAGAAGAATTGCCAGAAATGAGAAACAAAGCGAAGTAGAAAAAGAAGAATCAGCATTAATTGAGAAACTAAACGATCTTTATTCAGATATTTTCATAGAAAATGAAGATTTCTTAAAACAATTTCCTAATTTAAAAAAACCTGTTAGACCTGCAATTAGAGTATGGGACCCTAAAGAGTTAGGTTTTACTACTAAAAACTATTTTAAAAAAAATGATTTCAAATCACCTTCAGAAGCTCTTAAAAAAGTTTCTGAAGACTCAAGCGAACATTCACTGTTTTCAATATATAAATCAGACAATGAGGCATATGTTTTTGCCAGAAATGATAATCCTGATCTTCAAAGATGGGCTAAAATGTTAGAAAAAGGACCATTGTATGAACCAATGGTTAAAATCGAATTATTAAACGTTTATCTTAGGTCACATTTTAATCATCTTAAATGGACTGAATATCAATTACCAGATTATATGACTTATAAAGAAGAAATGAAAAGTGATAGAAGTGAGGCTTCCTATGCTAATTATGATAGAACAACAATTCCTTTTACAAATGGTGCGCCTATTACTGAAAACTTAGCTCGTTTACAAACAGAAGATATGAGAAAAACAAAACTTGCTTTGATAGATCAAATGGTCGACATGTATAATATGACTATTAGTTCTGAAGCAGCAATTATGAAACTGTTTGAAAATGTTTATTCCACCCTTAGAATACCTGATAGACAAGTTTTAATTAAAGAAATTCAATCAAACACAGAACATTCTAATGAAACTATTGATTCTTTTTTAGATAAGACTGATTCTGAACTTGTAGATTTTGTTTGTCGAACAATGATTGAAAGTGACGATGAAAAAGCAAGAAGAGAAGAAAAAGAAAAAGAAGATGTAGAAATAAAACAATATCAGACAAAATATGGAAAAAGAGCAGGATTAGAAATATATAAACTTAAACAATTATAATTTAAAATGAGTCAAATAAATATTGAATCAAATAGGGAATTGTCCGAATCTGGTAGTGATGAAAATAAAGTTATTATTTCTTCTTTTGATAAAAACGTTTTAAATCAGAATATTTCAGAAACTAAAAAAACAATTATTGAAAAATTAGAAGAAATGAAAAGTAGCGAAGCTACTGGCATGCCAAAAGAAAAACTTTTGAGCAAAGCAGCAAAAAAAGAACAGGAAAAAGTTGATGAAGACGCACACGCATTTTCTAAAGAAATATTTCAATATGACTATAAACCTTTAGAAGTATTTCCAGTACAAAAAGTTTCTAGAACTGATTTTATTAAACTAACACAAAAAGAAGGTGCTTTATCTGTTTTAGAAAATTTAATTACCCAATTTGAAAGACCTACACAATATGTTCGTGAATTAGTTCAGAATAGTATTGATGCTAATACTTCACAAATCAATTTTGATTACGCATACGACCCAGACCAGAAACTTTCACAATTAGTCATAACTGATGATGGTGAAGGAATGAACTATAATGAGATTAAAAAGTATTTACTTAATCTTTTTGAATCATCAAAGTATCAAGACCGATCAAAAATTGGAAAGTTTGGAATTGGATTTGTATCATTGTTTGCAATTGATCCTGAATTGGTTGTTGTTGAAACAACTAAAGATAACAAAACATATTCTGTATTCTTAGATTCGCCAAGAAAAGGAGCTGGTGGAAAAATTGTTGAACATAAAAAATCCAATAAACATTCTGGCACTCAAATCAGAATTTTTAAGAAACAAACAGAACATAGTTTTAAAAATCTTTCAAAAGATACTTTAAATGAACTTAATTATTCTTGTCTTCATATTAAGAAACCTTTATTTTTTAATGATGAAAAACTGAATAAAGAATTTGAACTTGAGAATGCTCATACAACTGTTCGTTTTGGAAACAGAGGCATTGAAGGAGTTATTGGATTAGTTCCTCAAGGTGAAGAAACTTATCGTCTATATAATAATAGGTTGCTAATTAAAGATGGCAAAAGATTACAAGATTATGGTTTGTCTTACATTGTTAGTTCAAAAGATTTAAGTCCTAATCTTTCAAGAAATGATTTAATTCAAGACCCAAGATATAATCAAATAATAAAATTACTTACTAGAGAAACATCTAAACTTGCAGAAAAAGTCTTTGAAAAAATTGCTTATTTAACTGCAAATCCTGTTGATAATTTAAAAGATGAAAGAACGACTGCAGACGAATTAAAATTTCTTTGGAAGTTTGCTAACGATTATTTTGATAATACTTTAACTAGTTTAGAAAAGAAGCATCAAAGTGGTTTCTTCAAACATTTTAAAGCTAATAAATCATTAATTTATAACCTTCCTGAATCAATTCTTAATTCAAAAGTTTTCAAAACTATAGATGATAACATAGTTTCAATAGCTGAAGTTTTAGCAAGTGTAAAATCGCAAGGAAATATTTTATATGAAATTGAACCGGATTCTAGAGTCGTAAATGAGTTATTATCTCAAGGAGTTTTAATTTTAAAAACATCCAAACATACAATATTTGATTCTCGTAAAATAACTTATCAAACTTCAGACGCGTTATTATTCCAATTAGATTCTAATATGAGAAGAGTCATTTATCATTATTCATTACCTTCAGAACTCCCACTAGATAAATTAAATGATGAAGAAAAATATTTTTTAGAAACTGCACGAACTTTAATGAAAAAAACACCTTTGTCCAAATATGTAAGTGAACTTTATTTAGGTGATTTCTCTGAGGATGCAAAATTCCATGAATCACCATTTAAATACGAAAGGAAAAATGCCTTTTACAACTCTCTTATAGGCAGTAGTTTTTACATGAAAAATCTATCAAAAAGAGAAACATCTAGAAAAATACATTTTTCAGAATCTTTTCAAAACAAAGCACCTTTTGTTCTTAATATAAATCATGCTTATCTTACAGGTTTAATGGATCAAGCAAAGAATCCTGAACATTCACATCTTGCCTATGTTAATTTATTCTCATTAATGGCAACTAATCTAGCTTATTTAAACTCAAAATTAATTGGTAAAGTAAATAATCATTTGTTGAGGTACATGAAAAATGAGTCTTGATGAAACAGTGGGTAAAATAGTTGATGATTTGGATATTGCATTTACTGTTGCAAGCGACCAAATGATTAAGAAATTAAACAAATACCTATTATCAAATTCTTTTGATTATGTTCGAGAGTTATTATCTGCTGAAATTTACAAGAATCCTTCCAAAATTCATATGAAGGCCAACAATAAACGTTTTGAATTAGTTGATGATGGTAAAGGTTATTCAATTGATGAAATTGATGAATTATTTTCTCAAATTCTTTTTTCAAAGGAATCTGAATTAAAAAAGTATTCTGGCCTTGTTAATGGAATTATTTCTGGTATGAATACTGATGCAGAATATGTTTTAATTGAAAGTGTTAAAGACGGTGAAAAAGTTAGTTATAAAATTACTTCAGATTATGAATTTACGAAATCTGATGAAACAACTCTTAAACAAGGTACAAGAATCACTGTTAAGAAAAAACATAAAAGAAGTTTTTCTCCTATACAAATATTTAGAAGAAAATCTAAAGCTCATGAAATTAAGAATTTAAAATATATTTGTCATTTTTTTGATAAAAATATTAGTTTGAAAATAAATGGTTATCCTCTTGAAGATCAATTTCCAGAAGATAATGGTTTTAAATCTTCTTTTGAAGAGAAAGACGGTTCTAAAGTTAGATTTTTCATGAATAACAATTCTAAAGCAGGAGGAGTTAATCGAACCATTAAATTAATAAATGGTTTAATTTATGAAGAAAACTATGAAAATAATCACAGCTCTATCGAATATGTTACCTTAATTGACGATCCAAATTTCGATTTAAATCTCTCAAAAAATAAGGTTATTAATTTTGATAGGACAAAATATACTAACGGGTCAAATTTAATGGAAAAAGCTTATGTCAATAACTTCTACAAAGCAAAAGAAGCAAGGAATAATATTTCTAAATTAACACCTAGCGACGAAGTTTTCAAAATAGAATCTAACTTTGATTCTGCTTCAAAAGAAATGCGAAATAGAATTAGAAATCTTAACAGATTTGATAAACAAAATGTAGAATTTGTTCTTGATGAGTTTGTTGATGAAAAATTCATCCCTACTTGCGATCAAAACTATGTTAGTATTCGAGATATTATAAACGTTCTTGAATCTGGTAAACAAGTTTTTTATGACACTGTTAGTAATAAATATTACCCTTCAGATGAGAAACTAGTTTTACTTGATAAACCAGGAATTAAGAATTATAACGTAAGAAGTTTTTCTGAAACAATACAACACTTTCTAGATCCTAAAACAAGGAACGTTTTAGAGACAGAATATTATGGAGGTGTTTTAAAAGAACAATTACAAAAATCATCTTCAGTTGAAAATCTTAAATTCCATTTAAAAAGAATTAAAAGAGAAAAAAAATTAGATGAACTGTTAAAAAATGTTAACTCTTTATGGACTCATATTTCCGAATCTCCAAAAAAAGAATTTTCTGATTATTTTAATTTAATTACATCAAGCATTAATTTTGGAGCACATTACTCTGTCTACAAACCTGCAAATGCAGTATCATTTGGTTTAAATAGAAGTTATAATTATTCTGCAAAAAAACTTTCGATTGTAAAAGATGTATCTGTTAAAGTTGCAACAGTTACTGGCCTTGGAATCATGGCAGGATTAACAGTTGCAGCTGCAGGAGCTACAGCTGTAGGAGCCGGAGCATTCTCTGTTGGAGCTATAGGTTTATCGGCCATAACAGCGCCTTTTGTTTATGTTGGACGTTTAGGTTTTAAAGCAGCTCGTTCAAAAATAGTTAAAAAAACTGCATCTTCTATATTTGATACTTTAGCATATAGTAAATATAGTCCTATTGCAGCCATGATAGATAAAAAACAAACTAAAAGAGACTTAAAATATGAGCAATCTATTAAAAGAAAAAAATTAGAATATGATATTAATGAACTTTTTTTTGAAGTTTATTCAGATAATGAAGGTTATATTGATGCCCTCCCGACAAATTATAGCTTTAAGGCTTATCATCCTAGAATAGAGATTGTTGATTCAGAAAAACTAACGAGTTTTGGCTTTAGTAAAAAACAAATATTGACTTCAAATCAAGCAGCTGGAACAATAGACGGACACACTGCACATAATCATTTTTATGTTAGAGATGATGGTGAAGCACTTGAAAGATGGGTTGAATATATTAAGTTAGGACCAGAGTATGAATATTTAGTTAAAACAGAACTATTCAACCTAATAGCAGACAAAGCTGGAAATAATATAAAATGGTCTGAGAATCAACCTCCTGAAACTCGTAATGCAGTTAGTAATTCTTATAATGATGGTTCATATTCAAATCATCATGTGGTAGTTATTCCTTTTGTAAATGAAATGTCTATTTCAGAAAAATTAGCACAAATACAATTATCAGAAATGAACAACTCTAAACTTGCATTAATAAATGACATGGTTGAAATATATAAATCAGGTTCAGATGAGAAAGATTTTAAAAAGTTTGAAGACAGATATTCCATTCTTAAAACCCCTGATAAAAAAATTTTAATTAAAACTATTCAATCAGATTCTCTTTCAGCAAATGAAACAATAGATTCTTTTTTAGATAAAAACGATGCTGAATTAGTAGATTATGTTTGTAGAACAATGATTGGAAATAAAAAAAATAAATTAATTGAGAAACCTGATAATAATTATCAACAAGCAGTACATGGTTTAGAAATATAAAATATGCATTAAAATAAAATGGTGAAAGATAAACAATTGAAACTTGAAGATTTAGAAGAAAAGATAGATGGTAGTAAATTCCGAAATGAAATTGAGATTGAAATAGGAGATAATAAAACTATTTGTTATGGTATTCGTGTGTGGAATTTGACTTACACTCTTGAAGGAATAAAAGGCTATATTTCAATTGATAAATGCTTAAAAGAAGATGTTTTGGAGAGAAAAAAGTGGTCTGCAAAGAAAACTCCTAAAACTAAAAGAAAAATTATGTGGTCTTATTTTCATGCTGAGCACGAAATAAAATATAAAATGTTGTTAACAAATAGGTCCGAACCAGTAAAAATTGGTGATGATCAAATTAATTATAAGAACTCTTCTATTTGTGAAGGTTTTCAGAATCGTGATTATAATGACAAAACTGAAGATTATGAATCCGCACCAGTAATGATAAAACCAGCATTTTTCGAAGAACTCTGCGGAAATATTGACAAAGAATTAATTCATATTTACAAAACAATAAGAAATCAAAAATGACACAAGAAAAAAAATCAAATTTAACAATCGACGATATAGATCATTCGTTTGAAAAGGCTACTTTAAACAACATTTGTGAAGTCCCTATTAGCGATAATAAAAGTATTTGTTATGAAATAAAAGCCGATAAATTGAATCTTAGTTCTGAAGGTTTAGTGGGAAGGGTTAAATTAACAAGATATTCAAAAGAAATAATTGTAGAAACTACTTTAGTAAAAAAAACACAAAAACCTAAAATCCAAACTAAAGAAGATTGGACTATATATAGCGGGTGGAGTTCACTTTTAACAAATGGACCTGAGAAAATAACATTGAATAATGGTACAAATCGTAATTATAAAATTGGCTTAAAAAATGCAGGAATAGATTATGTTCGTCCTACAGCAATTAATCCTAAAAGAAAATATGAACCTCAATTCATATCTGCCAAACTTCTTAATGAAGTATGTGTGCCTTTAGATGAACAACTTGTTGAAATGTACAAACTATTAATGAAATAAAAAATGGCTAAAAAAAAACAATTAACAATAGACGATTTGGAATATTCGTATGAAAAGAGAATTTTAAGCCATGTTTATGAAATTCCTGTCAATGAAAATACCAGCATTTGTTACGAGATAAAAGCCGATAGATTCAATCTTAGTTCTGAAGGGTTACTAGGTAAGGTTTCAATAACAAAATATTCGAAAGAAACTGTTGTTAAAACTTCTTTAATAAAAAAAACACAAAAACCTGTAATTCAAACTAAAAAACTTTGGAGTATATTTGCAGAGAAATATGGAACTTCGCTTCTAACAGACAAATACCAACCAATAACATTGGATAGCAATATAAAGGATAATTATAAAATCAAGTTAAAAAATGAACTCTAAGATAAAAACAATTAGAAAAGCCATTTCTACAGGAATTCTTTCAATAATACTTACAAATTGTATTCCAATGGACACATATTATTCTTATTCAAAAGACATAAATGGAGACAAAGTTGATGATAAATTATTTTTTCAAAGCACTAAACAAGATAGTCTAAAAGATACAAACAATCTCATAAAATGGGATGATTATGAAATAACATATAGAAAAGGAACTCAGGCCAACAGACATAAAATTAATTATGAGCCTGAAACAAGAATTACTCTATTTTATAGAAAACCTAATAGAATTGAGTTTGTAGATTTAACAGGAGATAATCATCAAGACATAGTATACTTTATCAATAGAGGACTGCATCAAGAAAAAGAAGGAACTAGTTACGGGATTGAATGGTTTGATATTGCATTAGCAGTAAGAATTAATAACGGTGCAGAAGAATTTAGTGAAGAGAAAATATTAGGAATATACCCAACAGTTCCCGCACACTTAGGATTAAATCATCGTACTAACAATGAACTTCCAGATATAGTGGTTTTATATGATACTCAAACAAATATTGATACAACTGGTGACAAAGAAAAATCAAAATATAACGATTACAAATTAGAAATACTAGTAAACGAAGGAAATGGGAATTTTAAAGAAGCAGAATTAATAAATACATATCCAATGAATCCCAGACATATGAAACAATATACTTCTAGAAAAAAATAATTTTATTCAACAACTGCTTTTATTCGTCTAATGCCCGCAGCTGAACTTTGTTCTTTCTTAATTTTAAAAGTTCCAAAATCTTTAAGGTCATCGACATGCGGACCCATACAAATTTCTTTAGAAAAACCACCAATTGTATAAACCCAAACTTCTGCAGGATACTTTGCACCAAACTCTGCTTGAGCGCCACTTTTCAAAGCTTTTTCTAAAGGCATTTTTTCCTTTGTAACAACCAACCCTTCTTTAATCTTAGAATTAATTAAGTCTTCAATTTGCTTCTTTTCTTCATCAGTTAATTTTCTATCAAAATTAAAATCAAAACGAAGTCTTTCAGAAGTAATATTAGAACCTCTTTGCTTAATAGAATCACCTAACACTTGTCGTAAGGCTTCATTTAATAAATGAGTTGCAGTATGTAATTTTTTACTCATATCTGATGAGTCAGCAAGTCCGCCTTTGAATCGTTTTTCAGCTCCAACTCTTGAAAGCTCTTGATGTTTTTTGAAATGTTCTTGAAATTCAGCCAGTAATTTTTCTTCGTTAGGAACTGAAACCTTATAAGTTTTAAACTCTTCTAATGAAATTTCTGGAGGCATACCATAACTTTGGAATAAATCAAATAACCACTTACTTGGAATATCTATGGTTTTTTTACCTCGCAACCACTTTACAAAATTTCTATGAATAGAATCCGCATCAAGTTTGTCCTCAGGAGGATTTACTTCTTTTAACATATAACCAACCATTTTCTTCTTTATCTCTTTAATACCACGGTCGATAGTTTGAATAAATCGCTCACTCTCTTTCTTTAACTCATCAAGGATAAAACTTTCTTTTTCTTTAAGATCAGGATATTCTGATTTGAAATTTTTAATAATTTCTTTAGCAACATTAATAATCATTTTACCAACATCACCTTCAGCTTTTAATAAATAAAAATGCCTAATACTTCGCCTAATAAACCGTCTTAAAATATAACCTTGGTCTAGGTTTGAAGGAATAGTGCTTCTTTCATCGCCAAGAATGAAAGTAGATGCCCTCATATGATCAGTTATTATTCTGATTGAACGTTCTTCAACATCATTAACATCTTTCAGATTACAAATTTTCCTAATTGTTTCAAAAACAGGAAATAAAGTATCAATTTCATAAACATTTTTCTTGTTTTGCAAAATCATAGCAACTCTTTCTAAACCAAGACCCGTATCAACATTTGGTTGTTTCAAAAGTTCATATTTTCCATCTTTAGTCTTATTATATTGCATAAATACATCATTCCAAATTTCAACCCATAAACTATCTTCAGGATCAAACCTTGAAGGAGCATCTCCGCCACCATTCCAATAAAACATTTCAGTATCAGGACCACAAGGACCAGTCTCGCCTGCAGGACCCCACCAATTATCTTTTTTAGGTAAGAATGCAATTTTTTCTTCAGGAAACCCAAAGCTTCTCCAAGCAGCAGCAGACTCTTCATCTCTTGGCGCATTTTCATCACCTGCAAAACAACTTACAGCCAACTTTTGAATTGGAAAATCTAAAACTCTAGTTAAGAATTCAAAGCTCATTTCAATAGCTTCTTCTTTAAAATAATCACCAAAACTCCAATTACCCATCATTTCAAAAAATGTAAAATGAGTCGCATCACCAACTTCATCAATATCTCCAGTTCGAATACATTTTTGACAATTAACAATTCGATTACCAAGTGGATGAGGTTCGCCCATTAAAAAAGGAACAAGCGGATGCATACCAGCAGTTGTAAAAAGAACAGTAGGATCATTTTCAGGAATAAGTGGAGCACTAACTATTCGTTTATGATTCTTTTTTTCAAAGAATTCAACATATAATTTTTTTAAGTCATTTGCTTTCATTATTAATATTGATTATGATTTGTTTTTTAAACTTTTCTAAAGGAATATAAAAATTAATGCTACAACAATACCAATATAGTTTAATGCCATAAACCAAGTCTGCCCCCATGAAAAACCAGGAAACTTCCAATCAAAAACAGGCCAAAGAAAAGGTGTTGGTAACATTTTACGACTGTGGGTTGGAATATCAATCAATACATGTAACGGCCAAGCCCATAAATAAATAGGAATTTGTCGAGTAAACAAAAACACTAAAACAAAAACTAATGCAATCACAAAGACACTATGTGTTAATCCATATAATACATGAATCCAATTTGGCAAAGCATCCAAATCTGGTCTTCGAAATTCTTTTTTCATTTTACCAGTTGCTATTGCGTAAAACAAATAAATAGTCCAAGAAAATAAATCAGGCATTATTCCAAAGAATATTGCAAGCCAAATATTACCTGTAGCATAAAATATTATAAAACTCCAAATAGCATGTGCAAAAGTATCCATTTACAAATAAAACAAGATTGATTATTTAAAATTTACTCAAGATTAATAAATAAATTCTCATTCCCAAAATATAATAACATGATACATGCAATTAGCGGAGCAGAAATCCCTTATGACCCTTTAATAAGAGCATTATGTATGAGTGCTTTTCACGATAATCCAAAAGGATGTTCTAAAAGAGGAGTTAAAGATAATTGTCCTCCAAAGATAAGCATGATTGATGATTTCTTTGATATGGAACAAAACTTTGCAATAATATATACTGCTTTTAAAATTGGCGAATGGTCTGAAAAAATAATTAGTAAAAATCCTCAATGGAAACCAGATATTTATCCAGATACTCCAAGAAAAGGAGCAGAATATGTTGCAGATATTACTGCTAAACTTAAAGAAAAACGTTATGATTGGCCAAGAGATCATTTTCCAGAACAATACGAACCTTGGGAGTCAAAAAGAGGCTGGTATAATCCTCGACAATGGCAAGAAACAGCAAAAGCTGAACTTCGAGAAGAAATCGTCAGATTCAAAGAAGCATGGCCAGGTTATACTGTTGACACCAATCCTGAAGCCAGAGGTGTAAATGTAACTGGTTTAATGGCCAATGTGGGCATCACTCTTGATTGGCGTTGGCCACTCCCTCACGACATAAAAAATGTTACATACAGAGTAGCGCTTGCAGGCCATCTAAAAAAATAATTTTTTTAATAAAATTTATATATCATTAGTTCTAAAAATCTAAGTATGAGAATTTGGATGCATTTTATAATAACTGCAATTCTTGCTGCAACTCTTTATCCTTTTTACAATTGGATGGTTGCATTTTTATTCGTGGGCGCAATCTTGGTTGATTCAGATCATGTTTTATGGTACTGGTTCAAACACAAACAATTCTCTCCAACAAAAACTTTCAAATATTGTACAGACATAGAAAAATATTCTGACATTAAAGAGTATAAAGGAGCAATTATGATATTTCATACTTGGGACGCACTATTAATCTCTTTTATCATCGCATTATTTAGCAATATTTTCTTGATGATTTTTATTGGCCTTGCAGTTCACTTGATTTGTGATTTCTTGTATTCATACAAATTATTCAAAGGTTTTAACTTCCAATATTTGTTTAAAAAGTCAAGTATTAAATTTTTATGGAAAAAATACATTCTAACTACTAAACAGTAGTCAAAATAGAAAGATTTATATATGAATAAACGATTTTTAGACTAAAATGAGCCAAAAACCCATCTACGGATTTGACTTTGGAACTAGTAATTCCGCTATTTCAATAATTCAAGACGGCAAAGCCAAATCATTAGACATTAACCAATACGGGCAAGATAAAACAATTATGCCAACTTTACTCTATTTTAATGAAAAAGAAACTTTCTTTGGAAGTGAAGCAGAATCAAAACACCGTGAAGTAAACGATCCAAAAGCAAGATATATTCGTGCAATCAAATCAGCAGCATCAATTGCTTATCAAGACGGAACAAATATTCATGGAGAATATAGAACATTTGTTGATTTAATAAGCACATTTATTTCTCACGTAAAAGAAAAATCCGATTCAATCGTTGGAGAAGATGTAAAAGATATAGTTATTGGTAGACCAGTTAAATTCTCAGATAATAAAGAAGACGATCAATTAGCACAAACAAGAGTATATGAAGCAGCTGAAAAAGCAGGATTTGAAAATATCCACTTCACATATGAACCAATTGGAGCAACATTTAATGCAACAGAATCCCTTAATTCAGGAGATAATATTCTAACTTTTGATTTTGGAGGAGGAACATTAGATTTTCATTTATTAAAATATAATGGTTCAGAAATACAAACAATTAATACTCATGGAATTCCAATCGGAGGAACAGATATAACAAAATATATTTTAGCTCATAAAGTTTTAAGTCATTTTGGACAAGGAGTAGAGTATACTGATAAATGGAGAGATTGGAGAAGCGGAACTAAATCAGTACCAAATAGCCTACCAAGTTCATTCTTAGATTTTGATACTCAAAGAGATAGCAAATATTATCAAAGGTTATATGATTCAATAAAAGAAGTACAATGGGAAGCAAAAGAAGGACCATTACCTCAATTAGAAGCGTTAAAAACTTGTTTAGAAGAAAGATATTTCTTTGACATATTTGATGAAGCAGAAGCAGCAAAAATTGCCCTTTCATCAAATGATTTAACAAAAATCCGATTTAAGAAAAAAAATGTAGATATATCAGAATCAATATCTAGAGCTGATTTTGATGATATGTTATCCTATCGTGTTGAGAAAAAAATAACTAAAGGACTTGAACAATTATTTGAAGATTCAGAAGTTCAAGCAGAAGATATTAATGTTATACTTCGAATAGGAGGCAGTAGTGAAATACCTTTTTTCTCAAATCAATTATCCCAATTATTCCCTGCATCAAAAATTATTAGAAGCGATATTTTTGGCGGAGTTTCTAAAGGTCTTGCAAGAATAGGCCACGATAATATTTCACAGTACTTAATTTAATGGAATATTTCCAAACAAGAAGAGGTAAATTTATATATTATAATTTTACTTTTTACAATACTACTAATAGTGAAAGGTGATGAAGTGACAAAATATAATGTTGGATGGGGCTTTACAAAAGCTTGTAATCAAAACTGTTTACATTGTTATAATGCCTCTGGTAAAAAAGGAAATGATGAGCTTTCTTTAGAAGAAGCAAAAAAAGTTGTTCTAAAACTTAAAGAAAATAATGTTCAAACTATAAATTATGGCACTGGTGAATGTGGCCTAATACCAGAATTTTGGGATATTGTTGAATTCGTTAATTCAAAAGGTTTAATTCAAGGATTAACTAGTAATGGATGGAGTGTTAATGATAAAACTATTGATAAAGTTAAGAAATATATGAACGATATTGATATTTCAATTGATTATGGTACTAAAGAAAAACACAATCATTTCAGAAGACATCCTGATGCTTGGAAAGATGCAATTCACGCTTTAGAATTATTAAACAAAAGCGAAATGGAATTTAGTATTGTTACTTGTATACATGCAAAAAATTGTTCTGAAGAAAACATAAGCTCAATTCTTGCTCTAGCTAAGAAATATGGTTGTGATTTACGAATTAATTGGTTTAGACCAACTGGCAGAGGAAAGGAAAATAGTGATTTAAAATTGAGTGTTGAACAATTTAACAAAGCATTAATTTTCTTACTTAAAAATTCTGAAATAAAAGCAGTACCTGACTCATATATTTCTGCAGTCTTAGGAATTAATGCAAGAAAAGGATGTCCTTGCGGAAGCGAATCTTTTAGAATAACACCAACAGGCAAAGTCGTTCCTTGCGTATATTTTACTAAAGAATTGGATAATTTTAAAATTCAAAAAACAGAATTTAAAAAAGTTATTTCATCAGAACCATTTAAACAAATAAATAATAGAGATTTAGAATTTTGTAAAGATTGTGAATACCTTGAAAATTGTAAAGGCGGTTGTGCTAGTAGAGCTTTTTTAGAATTTGGTTCAATGAATGATCCTGATGCATTTTGTTATAAAAAAGCAGGAATTAAAGAGAATCCCTTTAAAGATGTGAAGTTTTCATATAAACCAGAAGGTATTAAAGTTCACGATAATTATTTGTGTACAATAATCCTTAAGCCATTATGAAAAAAAAATTAATCATAAAAAATTGTTTGTTTCTAAATGAAGAGATTAATCTTTCTAGATGTAAATTTATGTTAATGGAAAATGGAGTTATAACTTTGATTAGCAATACTAAACCAAAGATTAACGCAGAAATATTTGATGCAAAAAATTATTTAATCACTCCAAGTTTTGTTAATGCACATTTTCATCTTGGAGAAACAATTTACAAAGATTATGCCAATACTAGTTCTTTAAAAAATTATTTAGAAGATACAGAAAATATCAACAAACTTTTCAAACCGTCTTCACACCATATAATTTCAGAAGTTTCATTATTAGAAGCGATTAAACACGGAACATCAATAATCTCTTGTTCTAGAGGATGGAATGCAACTAAAAAATCAGGACTTCGTGGAGATTTAGGATTTCCTCTTATGAAATCAGATAAACTCAAACAATTCTTTGTTAATTTTGAAAAGCAATTTTCTGAGAAATCAAAAGAGTTTCCAATTCAATTTCAAACAAATAATAATCAAATTGTAATGGGTTTATGGATTCATTCTTTAAACATGATTGATGAATCCGCTTTAAAAAAAGCAGCAATCATTTTCAAAAAAAATAAGAATATTAGTTTAACTCTTCATTTAGCTGAAACTAAAGAGCAAACAGTTCAAATAAAGAATAAATATGGCTTAAGTGAAATCGAATTACTTGAAAAACACGGTTTGTTAAACAAAAGAACCAATCTTATTCATTGCAATCATTTATCATTAAAAGATGTTTCTCTTATTGCTAAAAAAAAGGCAAATATCACTATCTGTCCAGTATCAAATAAAATTCTTAGTTCAGGTTTTCCAAATTTAGAATTATTTTTAAAAAAAGGCATTAATGTATCAATTGGAACTGATGGATTAGCAACTACTGAATCAGCTTCACTTTTACAAAACGCTAAAAGAACTAAAGAACTTCTAAAAATAAAAATTTCTGACAAAGAACTAATAAAAATGATAACAATTAATCCTGCAAAAACGCTTGGATTTTCTTCAGGAATAATTAAAGAAGAACTGTTTGCAGATTTAAATTTTTTCAAAATTAAAAATGACAAAACCACATTAAAAGATTTATTAAATGAAAATCTTATTTTAGAGCATTTAATTATTGATGGAAAATTTGTTATGAAAAAAAATAAAATTTTAACTCTTAACGAACAAAAAATCAAGAAAGATTTTCAAAAATTAGTATCTAAAGTTAAAAAGTATAAAGCAGACTTAGAAAGCATAAAAAACAATAATTTAAAATTGTTCAAAAGTGAAAAAGGCAACAATATTGATTTTGTAAAAAAACAAAAATGTCAATTTAAAGTCGCACTTGGATTTAATTCAGAATATCGCTACGCAATTCAAACGCCAGGTTTTCAACAAATTTATTTTTTAATTAACAAACATAAAGATTTTTTTTGTGAAAGATTTTATTATCCTGATAAAGAAATAATTTCAATTCACAAAAGAAATAATATTCCATTACTAACTGAAGAAGGTAATACTGAGCTAAATAAGAAAGAGCTACTTTTTTTCAGTTTTAATTATGAAGGCAATTATCCTAAATTCTTTGAAATGTTAAATTTGAGTAATTTACCAGCTCTTTCTAAAGATAGAAATGAAAAAGAACCGCTTCTCATAGGAGGTGGCATAACTCTTACTTATAATCCTGAACCATTAGCACCATTTTTTGACATCATTATAATTGGAGAAGCAGAGCCAGTCATTCCAAAACTTTTAGAACTATACAAGAGTTTGAAAACAAAAGGTTTTTCTAAAAAAAGATTCTTATCAGAAGCTTATAAAATTCCAAGCGTTTATATTCCTTCATTAAAGAAAAAAACAATTCTAAAAGCTGTTAATTTAGATATTAATATTAAACAAGAAGCAAGCATCATATCACCATTTTCATACTGGCCAAATTTTTTGTTTATTGAAACTACTCGTGGCTGTAATAAAGGTTGCAGATTTTGTGTTTTAACTCAAGTGTTTGATAAGATGCGACATAAATCAAGTCAAAATGTTAAAGAACTTTTGAAAAAAATGTCTAAATTTACTAAGAAAGCTCGTTTTGTAACGCCATCAGACACATACCATCCGAATTTTAAGGAATTATACCAACTCTTAAATAAACATGGCTATACAGTTGAAATGGGCTCTGTAAGAGCAGACTCATTAAACACTCCTTTCTTCAAAGAAATTCTAACAAAAAACAAGATTCCAAAATTAACAATTGCTCCAGAAGCAGCATCTGAACGTATGCGAAAAATCATAAAAAAGAATATTTCTAACAAAGATTTATTTATTTCGGCAGAAATCGCAGGCAAATATAACATTAAAGAATTAGGAGTTTTTTACATCATTGGTTTTCCAAAAGAAGAAGAATCTGACCGTTTAGAAATAATTAATCTTACAAAACAATTAAGAAAAAAACTAGATTCAAAAGGCGGGAAAAAAACAATAATAAAAGTTACTATTAATAGTCATATAAAAAAACCTCACACATATTTTGAAAAATATGCACAACAAAAAGTAGAAGAATACGAAACATCAATTACTAACATAACAAAAGAATTGAAAAAAATTCCAAATATTATAGTGCAAAGAATGGATAAAAATCTTTTAGCTTTAGAAGGATTTATTGTTAGAGGAACTGCTCAAGATGGTTTAAAATTATTTGAAATATACAATAATAAGAAAAACATAAATATAA
The DNA here is from genome assembly GCA_937912225.1 of Candidatus Woesearchaeota archaeon. GTDB lineage: Archaea > Nanobdellota > Nanobdellia > Woesearchaeales > JAHIUF01. Next base: position 102,671 of record CALDOJ010000007.1, read on the forward strand.
CCTATAAAGATTTAAAAGATAATATTAAAGATTTCAACAAATATTTTAAACCTAAGAAAGGAAAACTTCCTTGGTGGTTTGTGAAATTATAAAAATAACACCTTAATCTATGGTTGCAACAATTATTGTTTGTGGATAAGAAAAGTTTACTTCTTTAGAAAAGTTTGTTTGAAGATAAGATTTAATATTTATTATTGCTCCAGCAGATATTTCTTTCAGACTTACATTATAAAAAAAATCTAATAAATTTATAGTTTCATTTATTGAAGGAATAGTTAATTTTACATCCGCTTCTTTTATTCGAACAGAAAATCCTTGTTTTTTTAAAAGATTTACAATTTTATCAACTTTTAGAGATGCACCATACTTTTCATTTAAAACATCTTTTCTAAAAAAATCCATGAATTCTTGTAACTCGCCTTCAGCAGATTTAATAACTATCAAAAATTTCCCTTTTTCATTCAAAAAACCTTTGATTTTTTTTAAAGTTTGTTCTAAATCTTTCAAATAATAAATTGAATGTGAAGAAAGAATAAAATCAAATTTTCCATTCAATTTAACAGTTTCAAATTTTTCATTAAAAAGATTCAAATTAGCATTTATTAAATTATTTGTTAACTCTTTCAATCTTTTTTTAGCAGGCTCTATAACTGTAATTGATGAAAATTTAGAAGATAAATTTTTTGTTAACTCTCCATTTCCAGCCCCAATATCCAATAAAGAAGAATAATTTGATTCAATTTCTGAAATTAATTCAAACAATACTTTTTCCTTTTCATCACACCATTTAAGATAATTCTCGTACGAATTTGAATTTGAAGTATAAACAACAGATTCCCTTGGAATTAATTTCTCAGTCATAAAGTTCATCTTTTGAATCTTTGTAAAATTCTTCAGGAAATTGTTTAAAACTATTATTAGTTCTTTTTAATTTACAACAAATATCACAAGAATCCTTTTTGAGATTTTCAATTGTTTCTAAAACTAATTTGGTACTCTTTTTTCTTAATTCTTTAATTAAATCCATATGTTGTTTTTTAGAATCTTTTTTTATATCTCCTTTTGAATATACATCTCGAGAAGAAGGATCATCTACTTGAACAGCAATTGCAGCATAACAAAGTCCGTATAGTCTTGCAAAAGTTGCTTCAGGATCAAGAGTTTGACCAACAATATCCCAACCCATCTTTTCATAGAATTCTAATTCTGCTTTTGTTTCAATTCTTGGCCATCCATGAAAACAAACATAAGTTGCATTTGTATTAATATCAAATGGCATCTTTTTTGATGAAAGTATTATTTTATCAGTTAGATGTCTGCAAATTGGTAAAAACATTTCTGCATTATGAAAAGGATAATTTTGATTGCATGAAAATTTATAATTGCCCATTCCAACTAAATCTTGAACAATATATGTTCTTCCAAGAGGATTTGATTTTTTTATACCGCCAACAATAAATGTTCCTATAAGTTTTTTTGCACCTGAATTCGCTACTGCTTCTATAGTCTGTTGTGCATTTATCGCATCAGAAGTTACTTTTTGACCTTCAAATCTACCATATATTATTAATACTTTTTTACCTGATATCGTTCCATAATAACATCTATGTACAGGTCCAAATGAAGTATCAATTGTTATCCTTTTTAGATTGAATTTCTTTATTACTTCATCACTTCGCATAATTATTGCAATATCAGGTTTACTAGGTGTAGTTAAGCTCATTTTTCATCCTCCTTTTGAAACAACTTTTCAAATAAATTGCTCAAATTTTCTGAATTTATTAAATCATTAATTGTAATAAAACGAACATTATTTGCTACAGCATTAAGACCTTTTAACATAGGGCTATGACCTTTTAAATCCTTGCTTTCTGTACAAATAACTGTCGGATGATTAAATTTTAGCGAATAACCTAGTTCTATAAAAGAACCATCAGTTCTAAATGGAACATTTTCTGAAATGTTTGGAAATAAAAATAAATTAAAATCAGATTCAGATAGGTGTTTTAAATCTCTTTTTACTATTAATTCTGATGTTGGAATATTAACTCCATAATTTTCTGCTTCATGAGCTGAAAAACAAACAAAACCTTCTTCTTTAATTTTAGAAGTAATATTTTTAAATAATAATTTCAATTTTTCATCAAAGACTTCTTTATTTATGGCTTCGGTTATTGGTCCGCCAACAAATAGTTTATTGATTTGTTTATTATTAATTAACAATTAAAACCCTCCTATTTTAAAATATAATTTTTCACACAGTAATCTAATAATTCTCTTTGATTAAATAAACCAGTATTAATACTTATTGCTCCAAGCTTTTCTGATTCTTGTTTTAAAGCTAATTCTAAAGCAGGATCATCTATTGTTTGTAAATCTACTGCAGATGCATCAGTTTTAGTTCCTAATCTTTGATGTTTAATTTCATTTGAAGCATGTAAATAAAACATTAAATCTGGAGTCGGAATTTTTGAAAAATCTATTTGTTTCAAAAGCTGTTGATATTCTGTATTTGATCTATGTACTTCAGAATACGAAAGTTTTGAAGCAATATATCTGTCCATTACAACTGTAATTCCTGAGCTTATCAAATCATTTGCTTCTTCTATTAGCCCATATAAATCTTCAACATATAACATATCTTCTTCTAATGAAGGCAAACTCAAAGATAGCTCTAAAATTGAATCCCTATTTTTTTCAGAAGGAATTGCTTTTCTATATACTGCTGAAACTTCATTTTCATTTAATGAATCAACTATTCCTCTTGCTAAAGTTGATTTTCCAACAGAAGTATTTCCTTCTAGTACAATCAATTTTGGAACAGTTATAATGTTTGAAATTGAATCTAAAGTCATGTTACTACTATTACGTAATTACTAATATATAAATGTTTCTGTTTTTTAAGTTAATTTAAGCTTAAAAAAGAAAAAAACCAATTAGATAAAACAATCTAAGTTCAACCCCTATTTTGAAATCAAAATAAAAATTACGCTCTAATAACTGTTGGACTGAAGAATCTTTCTTGAAATTCTACCAAAGCCAATATTTGCTCGTCAGTATAAGAAGATCCTTCAGGAACAACGATTAACTTATCATCGTCATCATCAGATCTTTTAACAACTGCAATGCAAGTACCAGTGAACTCATCTTTAGGTTCAAAAACACCTAGAACATAAGCATCCAACTCCTCGCCATCAGGAGACATAGTTCCTTCAATAAAACCGTAGTTAACAGTGTAAATAAAATCATGCTTAGGATGTTTTGATCCCAATGGTCGATCCATTTTCACAGTAACAGTTTTATTTAAAAATTCTTTTGAGTCGTTCATAAAAATAAACATTCTACAAACCATTTATAAAGTTTATTATTTAAACAAAATTGTAAAATAAGTTCATTATAAATCAGAATTTAAATAACTCAATATAAAATTATAAAGAAATAAAAAGAAAAAGAAAAAATGCTCAGAAATAAATTTCTGGCAAGTTCAAAATTAAAATTTTAAAATAAAAAAAACTTAAGCTGCTATCTTTAAGTTCAAACTATCGACAAAGTCTTTATATCTGTTTCTTAAAGTAACTTCTGTGATTCCAACTGCAGTTGCAACTTCGTTTTGAGTTCTTCGCTCTTCATTTAATTTTGAAGCCGCATAAATCGCTGCTGCTGCTAAACCTAATGGATTTTTTCCAGAAGTAATTTCTTTTCTTTGAGCTTTTTCTAATAGTCTTATTGCAACTGTATGTGTCTTTTGACTTAATGCCAAATTAGAAACATATCTGCTTACATAATTTGTTGGATCGCTTTGAGTTACTCTTAAATTTAATTCTCTAACAATGTATCGGTAGTTTCTTCCAATATCTTTTTTATTAATAGCAGTAACTACTTCAATATCATCTAAAGTTTTAGGAATCTCATAGTTTCTACATGCAATGTATATAATTGATGCAGCAATTGTTTCTGTATTTCGTCCTTTTACAAGACCTTTTTGAGCTGCATGAGTATAAATTCTTGCCGCTTCTTCTTCTACAGTTTTGCTTAATTGTAATACTGAAACAAGTCTTTGGATTTCAGCAAGAGCGATTTGCAAATTTCTTTCAATTGCACTTGCAACGTTTCTTTGCCATTTTCTTAATCTAAAGTATTTGTCTTTGTTAGATTTATTTAATTGGTATATATCAGATTTGGATCCGATTTCAGTTCCTAATCCTTTGTCAGCGTGCGTATATGATAAAGGTGCTCCTGTTCGTCTTTTTTTGTCAGCGGATTCTGAATCAAATTCTCTCCATTCTTGTCCAAAGTCAAATAGTTTATCTTCTATTACTAATCCACAATCATTGCAGATTACTTCACCTTTTTCCTCTTGATGAGAAAGTTTAAGTCCGTTACATTCAGGACATGTTTTAGTTAATTTCATATTCTATTCCCTCCTTTTTATAAATTATAATTAATTTATGCGATCTCCCCCAAGATCGAGTTCTTAACGATTTATATCAAAACCTGATATATCGAAAGACCTATTTAGTATATAAATGTTTCGGTTCCTCTCCTCTGAGAGAGAAAGTGTCATCATTCTATAGCAACTAATCACTCGAGAACATGCCAATCAGAAATTTTACCTTTTTCACAATTACTAAATTCTAAACCAATAATATGAGGTTCTTCTTTTAATGAAAAAGTAATATTCAAAGTAGAATTCGCAGGTACCCGTTGATTTATCTCTTCAATCTCAGTCTCGCCACGATTATCAGTTTGATATTCATAAGTTTTAGCAATCCGTTCAACAACTACAGATTCTTTTTTATCATTAACAACTAAGAAATTCATAGTCAAATCTGAAGTCGAAAAATAAACATCAGTTAATTCAACATTCCTAGCATCAAGCCGGTATTTGCAAGAACCATCAGAATTAAGATTGTTAATCTTACCATAAGTTAATTTAAAATTACTAGAAATAGACGGTCCAAAAATAGAAATCCCTATGACTAATATCAACACTATAATAATAACATTCGCAATCTTTCGATTTTTAGAAAGCTTTTCTTCATTATCAAAAAACGCATGACCTATGCTTTTCTTAAAAATTTTCCAGAAAGATTCGTCTTCTTTATTTTTCCAACCAACTTTGTGTTCATCAACTATTGGAACTTCTCGAATTTCAGCACCACACCTAGCACAAAAACTATCCTCTCCCTCGACTTTAAATCCACATTTACTACAAAAAGGCATTATTTTAGAAAGAAGTTTTACTATTTAAAAGTTAAGTTTCTTAACAAGCGTTAATAGAAAATTATATAAATAAACTAAATTTAATTAAAAAAAGATAATTAAGCTTTTGATAGAAAAGCGAGGGTGACAGGGGTGTTACAAGTGAAAAAATTAAATGTATTTCTAATAGTACTAATAGTATTATGTACAATGATGAGTTTTGCAAGTGCGCAAACAGCTAACTTAACCGTTACACACACAGCAATTCCAAGTTCTGTTGTTAATGGCGATACAGTTACATTCATGATTAATGTAACCAATGGCGGTCTAATCAATTTAACAGGTCTTGAATTATTTTATCAATATGATGGAACTTATTTTGATTTTGACACCCTAACTAACGAAACAACCCCTTTATTCGATACATATAATCAAACAGAAAACACTGTTGAATGGTTATTCGATCTTAGCAACGGAACCACAACTAGTTTTTTGATTAACTTCACAGCGATTCTTGCCGGAACAGGAGTTAACAATGCAACTGTTGAAAATGCAACAGACTACACAGTTTACACTAATGCAACAGAAAGTGTAACCATTAATGCATCTCCTATAACATCAATTTCTGTAAAAAAAACTCTTCTAAACCCTGGAAACCCTACAGTAGGAGATACTGCAAAATTCTTAATAAATATCACCAATAACGGAACTACACCAATAACAGAAGCATGGTTATTTGATGATTATAATAATACATTTTTAGTCTTTACTGGCGAAACAAATTGTCTCCCATATTACTATAATAATACTGAAGGATCAATTGAATATAATTTAACAGAATGTAATGGAGGAGTATTAGCTCCAAGTTCAAGTGTTGAAATTTTAGTAAACTTTACAACAATAAGTGCAGGAACAACATCAAACTCTGCTGAAGGATATTTTGAATATGAAGGAGTTGATCCTAATGCAAGTAATACTGAAACAGTAACTATTGATGCTGCAGGACCTCCTCCAGCAAGCCCTGCTTTAAACGTTACTTTAATCTACCCTACAGAAGGTTTAGAAATTACAAGTAATGAATTTGAAATTAATTTCTCTGTTAATGCAACTGCTACTTGTGTACCTGTTGCAAATATTTCATTTGGACCGCCTCAACCAAGTTTACCAACTGGTTGGGATATGATTGGAATGCCCGCAAACGATATTTCAGGAGAAGATTCTACATTCACAATGCTTCCAAATGGAAACTATGAATGGAATGTAATGTGTACTCTGGATAGCTTCGATTGGTACTGGGCTTCTGCTAACAAAACTTTTGTAATGAATGGAAGCATGCCAGATTGCTTTGGTATAGGAGATGAATCTACTTGTAATTTAGATTCTGATTGTTACTGGGAAAGTTTTGCAGATGCATGTTTTATTGATTGCACTCAATTTGATTTATTAGAAGGTGGAAATATAAGCACTTGTGAAGGAGCATTCGGAGGAAATATTTGCGAATGGGACCCTAATGGTGGATGGTGTGATCCTGCATTTGGAGAAATGGATAAAGGATTCGATGGATTCTCACCATGTTTTGACTTCGATGGAAATCAAAGTGCATGTGATGCAAATAGTGATACTTGTGTATGGTTCTCACAACCTAATTGTCCTGTAGGTGATTGGTGTTATGATGTAAATGGAGGAACAGATCATGGATTCTGTGATCCTAATAACTTTGATTGGGGACAAAATTATGATTGTTGGAATTATGACGGAAACCAAACTGGTTGTTCAGCTGCTGAGCAAACTTTAGGTTGGGCTTGTCAATGGTCAGCTGACCCTTGGTATTTCGGACCTACTGGTGCAGGAGATAAAGGATGGTGTAATCCTGCTATGTTTGGTAGTGGTGGAGGAGACTTCGGCGGATTTGGCGGAGGAACTGCAGGTGGTTGTTGGGATTATGGAGATCAAACAAATTGTGAAGATGCAACTGCAGGAGGATTATTATGTAATTGGGTTCAACCACCAGCAAGTGGTTGGTGTGAAGAAAAAGGATGTTGGAACTATTGGGATTCAACAGCTTGTGGAAATGCACCCACAGTAGAAGGATGTGAATGGAACTCAGAATTTAATTATTGTTATAAAGAAGAATGTTGGGATTTAACAAGCTTAGCTTCTTGTGAAGCATCATCTCTTGACTGTAATTGGTATAATAATACTTACGGTGGAGGCGGTTGGTGTGAAGAAAACGGTTGTTGGAATAATGACTGGACTAACTTAACTACTTGTGAAGCACAAGCAGGTTGTAAATGGAAAGATCCTTGGTGTGAAGAAGATGGATGTTGGAACCAAGGAAGTTCTGATGACTGCGTTAATAATTCAGGACTAAATTGTCAATGGATGACTAGTTCAAATGGTTGGTGTGAACAAGCTTGGTGTTGGAATTATGATGGCACTAACGAAAGTGCTTGTGTTAACACAACTGCAGCTGCAGGACTTGATTGCCAATGGGATGCAGGAAATAATTTATGTTATGAAGATTTCAAAAAATGTAATGAATATAATAATATGTTCGAATGTTTTGGTACTGGATGGTGCTTCTGGGATGGAGTGGCAGGCAATGGAAATTGTTCTGAACCAAACTTCGGTCCTTCAGATTTCTTTAATCCGGGCTGTTGGGCATTTGATAAATCAGCAAGCAAATGTGGAAATATAACCACTTGTACTTGGACCGGAAGTGCTTGTACAGATAATGGTGCAGATACAAATAATGGAGTACAATGTGCAGACATAAATAATTCAGCTTTCTGTAACGCAATACCTAAGCTTTCATCATGTTGTTCATGGAATGGAACTAGTTGTGAAGATGCGCCTTATACAACTGCTTGTCAGGATAATCTGCAAGAACCTCCAGTAGGAGCTTTTTTCTGTGATGATTATAATGCAGTAGGAAGTAAAAGTACATGTGACCAAATCGCTGGTGACCCTTGGTACATGCCATGTACATGGGATAATAGTACTAGCAGATGTAGCTTTGCATTCGATAACTTCTTTGGTGGAGATGCAAAAGGATTTGAATTTAAAGATTTAAACAAAGGAAGTTGTGTTGATGCAGGTGGAGTTTGGAAATCTGAACAATGGAAAGATAATACTGGCACTACATATTGGGATGAATGGTGTGAAATGGGCTTTGGTTTTGGAAGTGAAACATGTGCTAACTCTTGTTGGGCTTGTGAATTCCAAAATAATGGATCAGTATGGACTTCTCTAAATGCTTCCAGAGGAGCATGTCAACAATCTGCAGCAGGATGTACTTTCTTTGCAGACCCATATGCATTCAACAATTATGGATGGTGTGATTTTGATTTTGCAAAATCAGGAAATTGTGAACAAAACTGTTGGGATTGCTGGGACTCAAGTATGTGTAAAGACAGCAATGCAAATTGTAAATGGTTCACAGATCCTTGGAATGATAACAATGGATGGTGTGACGGTAAAAACGTAAAAACTTGTGACAATGATTGTTTCCAATGTTGGGATTCAAATAACTGTGGAGATAGTGAAGCAGGATGTACTTGGGATTCAACTTATTGGTTCTGTAAACCAGAAGGTAATGGTGACAGCGGTCAAGAATCAGAAGTTTGTTTTGACGGTATAGATAACGATGCAGATACTTTCATTGATTGTGCAGACCCTTCATGTATGTTTGATAATTTCTGTGGTGGATCAGCAATGTTTGATTCAAACTGTCCAAGTATTCAAAATAATAATACTTGTGATGCACAAGGTTGTGTTTGGATTACTGATCAATGGAATAATTCATGGTGTGATATGAATGGTTCTCAATGTTGGTTATACGATGATAACTCTGGTGATTGTAATGCAGCTAGCGGTTGTCAATATCAAAATATGACTTCATTTGGTAACAAAGCAGATAATTTCTTCTGCGAAGTTAACAAAACCATGATTGATTCATCAAGTTGTTGGAACTACAACAATAATACTTGTGATGCACAACCAGGATGTACTTGGACAGACGATCCATGGTGCCAAGCAAACCCTGAAGCTGATTGGTGTTCTGGAACTCCAGGATGGTGCGATAGTGAAGTATTCTCATGTTTCCAATACGACGGAGATGCAACAAATTGTAATTTACAAAGTCATTGTCAATGGATGAGTGATTGGTTCGACCCTAATAGTGGTTGGTGTGACCCAATTTGTTTCAGCAGAGATAATAATACTTGTGTAGATCAAGTTAATCTTTCAGGAACTTTAACTTCAGGCGTTTGTGAATTAAAAACAGCTGACCAAATGGGTTGGTGTGAACCTGAAAACATGTTTAAAGGATGTTGGGATTATTCAAATAACTCGACTGCTTGTGATGCTGATACTGCTTGTGCTTGGATAAATGATCCATTTACTGGCGGATTCTGTGGAGATAAGTTCGCACAAGATATGACTTCAGGAATGGACCCTAGTCCACCTTTAGATTTAGGTTCTGATGATTGTGCTGCAGGAATATCTAATCAAACAGATATTTGTTTCCTTGGAATAAAAGACGGACCTGAAAAATTAGGATTTGGAACAGAAGTATTTTCAATGGAAGAAACTGCTTTATGTAAATATAAATTCCCTAATGAACCTGCTTTCAACGGTAATAAAACTACTAAGTTTTACTGGTATGTTGATTTCAACGGAGTTAATACTGGTGGTTGTAATGCTACTGATGATGATTCTTTAGTCGGATTTGATATGAAAATTAAATACAAAGCTAAAGAATTAAACGGTGAACTTGTAGAGACTAAGGTTGTTTACAAATGTCTTGATGGTCAATGGTCTCCTTCAAAGATAAAGATGAATCCTTGGGCCGAACAAATGTGTTTCATGGTTGGCGGAGGAGTTGTCACAATTAAGAAAGACGACTTAACTAAACTAAAAACTTTGGGATTATACAATAAGAGTGCAGATATGAGAATTTATGCAACTACTGCTGACAGTACTGGAGATGAAACTAATATTTCAGATTCAATCGGTCCTTTATGGTATACTCTTAATACGGCAGATTTCAAGTTTGAGAACTGTGATGGATTTGTTGATACAGATGGTGACGGACTAAAACCTGCAAATGACCCTGATTGTACTGACTTCCTAAAATATGGATTTGTACAACTTGAAAAAGGAACTGATTGTGATGACAATAAAGACAATGATGGAAATGGATTTACTGATTGTAATGATCCAGGATGTGCATATGATTTAAATTATTGTCCTGAAGTAACTGCTGGAGACGATAATAAAGCACCAAAGATTGTTTGGAAAGATGCTGAAGAATTTACAAATGGAGCATTTATTGGAATCGATACAAACGAACCAACAAATGCAACTATTGCATTCCATAAAGTAGATAACTTCTGTCAAAACAAAACTGCAAATTTCAAGAGTGCATGGATTTTCAACGATCCAAAGTTAGAAAATAACTTTACAAAGGATGATTATAGCTTCTGGCATGATTTCCCATTAGATCAAATTTACTTTGATGAAAATAGCGTTGTTTACAATTTTGTAATAAATACTACCTATTATTATAAAGTAAAAGTTTGTGATAAATCTGGAAACTGTGCTCAAAGTGCTTGTTCAAACTTTACAACAGCATTAACAGAAGATGAATACTTTGTTGGTTTTGACTTACCAGCTCCTGGAGATGATATAACAACTCCTCTTGGAAAAATGGCAGTTAATTTTGACTTTGGTGGTAGCACAGGAACTATTGATAGTAACTCTGGATTGAAAATTAACGAGAGTACAGGAAGAGATGTTAACTTGTCATTTAGTAATCCTAATGCAACAGATGCATGGGAAATTGACTTGGTAGGTTCAGACTTTGTTAGTGCACAAAACATTAACATAAGTGATGCATTCATTGCGAATGATACTGCTGACGGTATGATGGTTGGAATGAATAGTGACAAATGGGAAGAAATGGCTCAAAAACTTGGTGTTGACAAAATTAAAATTACAATACCTGGCGGAGTTACAAATTCCTCTAATGCAATAGTTAGACACTGTCCAGACAACGCAACATCTTTGAATGATTCAAGATGTATCAACTTAAGCTTGTCCGACATTAACTGCGAGTTCACTGCAACTGAGACTGTTTGTGAGATTCCAACATCAATTGGTTTCTCTGTCTTTGGAGTTGTTGAATCAGCTGGTGGAGATATAGAAGATGAACCTGTTACTCCTTCAGGTGGAAGTGGCGGTGGCGGAGGATTACCTCCTACAACAGTAACTACTTACACAAAGACCATGTCAGCAATTGCGTCTGGTGAAACAAAAACAGTTACTATTGACCAAACAACTTATTCAGGAGTACCTTTTACAGGTTTAGAATTTACTGCTTTGAATAGTTTAGCCAATGTACAACTTCAAGTTAAGAAACTTGCAAGCGCACCTGCATCAACAGGAAGTATTACTCATAAAGCTTACAACTATATTAGTATTACTGAAACTAATGTTGCAGACAGCGATATTACAGGTACAAAAGTAGATTTCAAAGTTGAAAAAACTTGGTTGACTAACAACTCTGTTACTAAAACAAATGTTGCTTTATTCCGATTTGCAGATAATGTTTGGAGTGAACAAGAAACTAGTTATTCGTCTGAAGATGCAGATTATGTTTATTATAATTCTGTAACTGGTGGATTTAGTTATTTTGCAATTGGTCAAAAAAGTGCTGAAGCAGTTGTAGAACCTACTACCACAACAGAAGATACTACTGAAGGTCTTGATGATGCTACGGGCGCAGCAGTAACAGATACAGTTGAAGAGGTTGTAGAGACTACTACTGAGGAAACTACTGAAGAAGAAAAAGCTCCTGCTAGTAAAGGTAGTAAATTTGCATTGTGGACTGTAATTGTGTTAGCAATTGCGGCTTTAGTATTGTTTCTTTGGAAAAAAGAACAGAATAAAGTCACAACTGTAAAGGATAAAACTGAAGCTTATGATGTTGATAAACCTCATGAGAACAAAAAGAGTCAGTTAGATATTTTTATCCAAGAACATTTTGCTAAAGGGCATTCTGAAGGCACAATCAAGGAAGCATTGCTTAAAGTTGGTTGGGATAAAGCAGATATCGAATCCAGTTTAAAGAAGCACAAGGATAGAAACAACTAAATTTATTTTTTATTTTGTTTGATTTTAAGTCGAACATGCCAGCAATTTTATTGCTGAGCATTTTCTTTCTTTTTCTATCATATTTTCACAACCTTTTTAAATAGATAATTTTTCTTTATTCTTAACTGAGGACACAGAAAGTGAATCCTCGGGAGGTATCAAAGATGGATTTTAAATTAAATATTGGCGACCCAAAGTCAGGTAAAACACACAAAAAAGATTTGACAGGAGACGACGCAAAGTTTCTTTCTGGTAAAAAGATTGGTGAAAAGATTAAAGGCGAACTTATCGGATTAACAGGATACGAGTTCGAAATTACAGGTGGTTCAGATTTCTGCGGATTTCCTATGAGAAAAGACGTTAGAGGAAGTCAAAGGAAAAAAATATTGATTGTTAACGGTGTTGGTACTAGACATACAAGAGCTGGTATGAGACTTCGAAGAACTGTTGCAGGCAATACTATTTATGCTAAAACAGCTCAAATTAACTTAAAAATTCTAAAACAAGGTAAATCTCCTTTAGATGCAGCACCAGATGCAGACGCACCAACTGAAACTCCTAAAGCAGAAGTAAAAGAAGAAGCTAAACCTGAAGCAAAAGCACCTAAAGAAGAGTCTAAAGCTCCAAAAGAGGAAGCAAAGGAAGAAGCTGCTGTTGAAGAAAAATCTGAAGAACCTAAAAAAGAAGTTTCTGAAGAGAAAAAAGAATAATTATTCTTTTTTATTTTATTTTTTTTATTTCTTTTATGAAAAATTTGTTTTCTTGTTTATTACTTACAGCAATTCTTAAATAACTTTTTTTAGAAAGTTTAAATGCCTTAGTATCAGTAACTAATACGCCATTCTTCTTCAAATTAGAGATTATTTTTTCAGTATTCTTATTCAAACTAGAAATATCCAATAAAAAATTTGTTGTTATTGAATCAGTATATTCTAAATTTATTTTATCAAGTTCATTAAATAAGTATTCTCTTTGTTTAGCAATATTCTTAACTGAGATTTCTACATGTGTAACATCTTTTACTGCTTCAAGAGCTAATTCTTGAGCTAATCCATTCGCTTTAAATGGAGAAGTTATTTTTCTTATTTGTTGAATTAATTCTTTATTAGCAACTATGTATCCTATTCTTAGAGCTGCTAAACCCATGATTTTAGAAAAAGATCGTGTTATAATCAAATTTTTATGCTTTTTTAATAATGAAATACTACTCACATTAGTTCCGTCTGCAAGAGCTTCATCTATTACTATTAATCCTTTGAAACATTTTATTATTTTTTGTAATTCAGATTTATTAATTGGTACTCCTGTAGGATTATTTGGATTGCATAAAAAAAGTATTTTAAATTGGTGTTTATTTGTCAAAGCTAGAATTTTTTCTGCTTTTAATTCAAAATTTAACATCGGAGAAAACCTTACCTTCCCACCCATCATATTTACATGAAATTCATATCTGTGAAAAGTTGGAGTTGGTATTAATACTTCATCATTTGATTCAACGAAAGTATGAGCAATCATTTCTAGACAACCATCACACCCATCTCCCAAAAGAATGTTTTGTGAACTGACTTCGGTATACTTTGCTATTGCTTTTAAAAGATCTCTATTTTCAGAATAATAATGCGTAATTGTTGATTCTTTAATAGATTTCAATCTATTTAGAACCTTTTTTGAAACTCCAAAAGGATTTATATTTAACGCCATATTTGACTTAACTCCTTTTTGTTCATCAGGAGCGTATTCTTCAATAGGCATTTTTCCTATTTCTTTTCTTACAAATTTCATTTGAATTTAAATTTCGCTTTAAAATGTCTTAAAGACAACTCTTTACCATATATTGCCTTAACACTTGGAATTTGTTTTCTATAGTCATATAAAACTTTAATGGATTCTGCGGCTGCTTCAAGGTCTTGTTGTTCATATCTTAATCGTGGTATTGCAAATCTGACAAAATTTACTTCCGGAAAAGTTTCTTTCTTGGTTTTTGAATTATAAGTTCCAAATGCAAAATTTCCTAATTCGCATGCTCGATGTCCATACAAACCCAATAATAATGCTGTGAATGCAATACCTCCAAAATCACCAGGTTTTTTATCAGTATCTTCAAAGAATTTATTCATATCTAAATATACTGCATGACCTCCTGGAGGAGTTAATACAGGAATTCCTTTATCAACTAATGATTTACAAAAAGTCTTAACTTGGTTTATTCTATAATCTAAATATTGTAGCTCAACAACAGTTTTTAATCCTTCAACTAAAGCCATTATATCCCTTCCAGACATACCTCCATAAGTAGGATGACCTTCAGTTAAAATTTGTAAATTAATTATTTGATCAGCTATTTGAGGATATTTTTTTTGGAAGTATCCATCTTCTTTAATAAATAGACCTCCACCCATATTTACCAAACCATCTTTCTTAAAACTAATAGTGAATCCATCAACATAAGTGAACATTTTCTTGACTATTTCTTTTATTGATTTATTTCGATAATTCTTATCATATTTCTTTATGAACCACGCGTTTTCTGAAAACCTACATGCATCAAAGAATAAAGGCAAATCATATTTATGCATTAAAGCAGATACTTGTTGAACATTATTCATTGATACTGGTTGTCCACCACCAGTATTGTTTGTTATAGTTAAGAATCCCATAGGAATTTTTTTATGAGATTTTTTTAATAAATCTTTTAATTTATCAACATCCATATCTCCTTTAAAATGATAGTTTGAAAGAGGATCTTTTAGTTGTTTTGAAAATAAATTTAATGCTTGGATTTTATTTGCCATAATATTCGCTTCCGTAGTATCAAAATGACCATTACTTGGAATAATCAAACCAGTTCCAAGTCTTCCAATTATAGAAAATAATGCGTTTTCACAAGACCTTCCCTGATGAAAAATAAATGCATTAGGTTTTTGTTTATTTGGATCATTAAAAAACTCTTTTCCAAAAATTTTTTGTACTTGTTTTTTTAATTGAAAATAACCCTTATTAGATCCATAAGATTCATCACCAAGATGCAATGAAGCCCATTGTTTATTAGTCATAGTTGTTGTTCCTGAATCTGATAAAAAATCAACACCCGTTATCATTTCAGCTGGAAAATTAAACACATTCATTCCTGACTTCTCTAGAACTTCCATTCTTTTTTTTACAGAATAAGGATGTTTAAATTCAACAGAATGGTTTACATAAGGTCTGGGCTTTGTTAATAAAGAATCTTCCTTTGGAAATATTTTATTTAAATCTTTAACGGCCATATTTATAGTATATGCTCGACAATTTATAAATATTGTTGTCCAGGACATACTTTTAAATAAAACTAATCATTCCCATAACTCAAATGTTGGGAATAAATTTAAAAAGATAATAAAAAAACTTCACTTAGAAGTAGCAACTAATAAATTTTTGGGTGGTAAAATGAGAGAAAAAATAGAACTTGAAGGGTATGTAGTAAACATCATAGATGAACCTTTAGAAGAGTTATCTAAAGATGAACAAACCAGATTTGGAGAAGGATGCGTTCCTGTAGCCAGAAAAGGATTTGGTAATGACGGAATAACATTAAG
This sequence comes from Candidatus Woesearchaeota archaeon, assembly GCA_937912225.1. Lineage (GTDB taxonomy): Archaea > Nanobdellota > Nanobdellia > Woesearchaeales > JAHIUF01. Next base: position 118,603 of record CALDOJ010000007.1, read on the forward strand.
CGATATCTTATTACACGCACTAGATGTTAATACCGGAATATACATTGAAGACGATAAAGGTGAAATCGTAGGATTTGGAGGATCAGTACCTGAAGAAATTTATAATAGAACAGTTTTACATTTGAAAGGCACAGCAATACATCCAGATCATCAAAGTAAAAAACTTTACAACATCATAACACCAGTTAGAGTTTTAAGAGATGTAGAAAAATTAGGTTCTAACGTATTCATAGGATCAAGAACTCAGAGTCCAGTAGTATTCACATATATGAGTCAAAAACTAGGATTCTTTCCACAAGTAGATGCAAAAACGCCTGAAACAATTCAATTAATGTCTGAAGGATACGCTCAAAGAGCTAGAGAAAAACATAGTGATTTCAATACAAGTTTCAGATTTGAAATAAATGGAGGAATTGTAAAAAAAGTATATGCAAATTCACTTGCAACAATAAAAAATCTTCCCGCAGATTTTAATCTTGAAGACGCATCAAGCACTTTAAGAGATGGAATTACAAAACAAAAAGGTTATGAGAGATATGAAAATAAAGTTAAATTAAAAGGATTTAATCTAAAAGACATTCAAACAATTTTGAATGATATACCTGTTTCAATCCACGCTACATTAAAATATCAAGAACAAGGATTCTCAATGTATGGACCAACACTACCAAAATCAAGAGATCCAAAAGTGAATAAATTTATCGCAGATAATTTTGATGTACAAAACGGAGATGGAATTGTTTTATTAGGTCAATTTGATAAATCAACTTATTTGAACGCCTTAAAAGGCTTAACAAAAACAATTGATCCACAAGGTAAACTATACGAACGATTTAATATACAAAATACGATCGATTTAATATACAAAAAAATTAAATGAAACCAGATACTGTAATTCGGAACGGAGAAATATTTGACGGAAAAAAACTACTTGGAAAAGCAGATATTGCAGTTCAAGGAGATAAAATTTCGCAAATAGGCATAGTTAAAGCTAAAGGAACTACAGAAATAGATGCTTCCGGATTATTAGTAACACCTGGTTTTATCGATGTTCATACGCATGCAACTCTACACAATTTAAACAATAATAATGCTGCCAACTTAATTTATCAAGGAGTAACTTCAGTTGTTACTGGAAATTGTGGTTTTTTTGAAATTAATTCTGATTATTCAAATGAAGTTTCTAGTAAAGAAGAAATAATAGATTTAATGCAAGCATTTGATAAAGCAAATCCTGCAATTAATTTTGCAACTTTAGTTGGACACACTTCATTAAGAAAATTTGTCTTAGAAGGAACACAAGAAAGACCTGCAACACAAGAAGAAACTGCTAAACTCGTTGAATTAGTTGAACAAGCACTTGACATGGGTGCAATTGGTTTTTCAACAGGATTAATGTATAATCCAGGATCATTTGCCAAAGATGCAGAAATTGTGTCAATATTAAAAAAAGTTGCAGAAAAAGGTAAAATTTACACAACACACATGCGAAATGAAGATGATCAAGTTATTGAATCAGTAGATGAAGCATTAAGACATGCAACCGATGCACAAGTTAAACTACAAATATCACACCATAAAGCAGTCGGCAGAAATAACTTTGGAAAAGTTAATACAACTCTTGAAATGATTTCAAATGCTCAAAACCAAATAGATGTAAACACAGATTCATACGTTTATAATGCAGGTTCAGCAAGGTTGGATGCTATAATGCCTAAAGAAATATTTCAAGAAATAAAAGGAGATTTTTCCAACATAACAGACTTAACAAAATATGTTAAAACAATGGCCAAAAAAGGAAAACAAGAATTATGTGAAAACAGTTGGGAAGACATAATCATAACTTCTCATAAAGACAAATCCTTAGTTGGAAAAACAGTTTATGAGATTGGAAACGGTAAAAATTTAGAAGAGACATACTTCAATTTATTAAAAACAGATTCTGAAGCAAGAGCAGTATTTGACAATTTTGTTTCAAACAAAGATATTGAAACAGTTGTCAAACAACCATATACAATGATTGCTTCAGATGGATATTTATTAGATAGTAAAGATAGAAATATGATTCATCCAAGAAATTATGGAAACACTAGCAAGTTTATTTCAACTTATGTGAACTCAGGAATATTAAGTGTTGAAGAAGGACTTAGAAAACTAACTTCTCTTCCAGCAGATACATTCGGATTTACAGGAAGAGGAAGAATTAGTACGAGTTCATTTGCAGATATTGCAATTATGAACTTAGAAAATGTCAAAAATGTTGAAACAATGTCCGAACCATACAAGTTATCAGAAGGTATGAAATATGTTATTTGTAATGGTCAAACAATATTTAATGGAGAAATAACAGGACGAAACGGACGATTCATAAAAAGATAGGTAAAATAAAATGAACATAGATGAAATAGAAATTAGACATGTAAAACTCGATTTTGTTAGTCCACTCGAAACTAGTTTTGGTAAAGTTGTAGATAGACAACCAATCATTGTTAAAATAAAATCTGATGACTTAGTTGCTTATGGAGAAGGTCCTACTATGGAATTACCAGTTTATACTTCAGAAACAACTGAAGGAGCATTTCATGTATTAAGAGACTTTATAGCACCCGCAGTAATCGGACAAGAAATTAGCAGTCCTAAAGAATTACATGATAAATTAAAATTCATAAAAGGCAATTACATTGCTAAAAGCGGATTAGATACTGCGTTCTATGTAATGCTTGCACAACAAAACGGACAATCATTAAGTCAATATATTGGTGGAACACAAAAGTCAATTGCGTCAGGCATTAGTATTGGAATTCAAAGAGATGAAGCAGGAAATATTTCAATTGATAAATTAGTTGATGTTGTTGGAAAATATATGAAAGATTCATATTCAAGAATTAAAATAAAAATTAAACCAGGATATGATATTGAACCAGTTAGTGCCATAAGAGAAGCATTTGGTTTCGATTTACCATTACAAGTTGATGCAAACTCATCTTATACTTTAGATAATTTAGATGCTTTAAAAGCATTAGATAAATATGGACTTTTATTAATTGAACAACCTCTTGGAAGCGAAGATATAGTCGACCATAGAAAACTTCAATCTCAAATGAAAACACCTATTTGCCTTGATGAAAGCATTGAAACATTAGATGATGCAAGACACGCAATCGAATTAGGAAGCACAAAAGTAATCAACATAAAACTTGCAAGAGTTGGCGGATTATATCATGCAATAGCAATACATGATTATTGTCAAGAACACGACATTCCAGTTTGGTGTGGAGGAATGGGAGAAACTGCAATTGGTCAAAGTCACGCAATAGCCTTAGCATCATTGCCTAATTTTCAATTAGCAGCAGATATTGCACCTAGTGAAAGATATTTTCATAATGATTTCATTAGACCATTCATCCCGTTAGAAAAAGGATATATGAAAGTTCCTACAGAACCAGGATTAGGATTTCCTGTAAATGAAGATTTTTTAGAAGAATCTACAATTAAAAAAATCATAATTAGAAGATAAAATGAAATTAGAACAATTACTATCACAAAGAGGATTAGTATTGCAGAGTCCTAGCGCTGAAGAAATAAGAACTCGTGCTAGTAAAACATCGCCAATAAAACTTTTTTATGGAGAAACTTATGATGCTTATGGGAACACAATAGATAGTATGAAATATTACTTTTTCGTTGCTGATTTAGCTAAAAGTTTAAAACAAGAAGGTTTCGAAGTCGAACCAACAATACTTGTTGCAGATACTGCTGCTTGCAGAAACGTTTCTTCTCAATTAGAATATAAATATATGACTCTTGGAAAAGAACGAGCAAAATTTGTTGAAGAAGTTAATGAAGTTTATGGAACCGAATTAAAGGTTTTAAGAATGAGTGAATATATTGATTCTCCTGAGTTTCAAGAAGAACTTCAAAAAGTTATTGATACTTGCACTGGAAATCCTGAACTAATGGTTAAAGTTGAAAAAAGCGTTCCTGAATCAAAAATTGAAATTGAAAGAAAGAAAGGATTCATGTATTCATTTGATGAAATAACAACCATTATTGGTTTGGATGTGAAGATTGGTCCACCTAGAGAAGATTTATATGATAATATCGCAAGAGAAATCGCAGCTGACAGAGGAGAAAAAGGATTAATGTCATTATTCTTAACACCAACTCTTCCTCTTGGTATGAATTGGGCTTATTTCTTTTCAAATGAAGGAATTGAAAATCATGGAATAACTGCTTATAAAGCTGGTAGTAAAAGACTTCAAGATCATAGAGTTCTTGTTGGTAGAATGGATTCAGATTATGTTAAAGAACAAATTAATCAATCATTTATATCTGAGAATCCAAACCTTCCAAACCCAGTTTTAGATGTTGGAATAATTTCAGAGATTGCTAGAAAAAGAATTGGAGGAGAAGATACTCCTGTTGATTTAGCTGAACGTTTCTATAATGGCGAAATTAAACCTTTAGAACTTAAAAAAATAGTTGGAGACTTAGTACATGAATATGTACTTTCAAGATTTTAAAATGACAGAAAATAACAAACCAGATTTAGAAAAAATTGCAAAAGAACAACACGCAATTAAATTAGCACAGAAAGAGAAAGAATCAAATTACTATCCTGAAAAATTAGAAGAGTTTGGATTAAAAACAATTAATCGATTTGTTGATTTTCATCCAGACCCGAGCAAATATATGAAGTTAGGAATTACTTTTGGACATAAAGGTATGGAACCAGTTGCAGAAGCTATGGCCAATAATGAACCTTGGGCAGTTGTTTCAGGACTAAACCCTTCAGGACCATTACATATGGGACATAAAGCAGTATTTGATGAGTTATTATGGATGCAGAAAAATGGTGCAGATGTTTTTATACCAATTACAAATGATGAAAGTTATGTTGTTGGAAAAACTTCTAGTCTTGCTGAATCTCGAAGAATCGCCATAGAACAAGTTATACCTAGCATTATAGCCATGGGTTTTAAAGCAGAAAAAACAAAAATCTTTATTGATTCTGATTACATGGACATTTATAATGTTGCAATGGATTTATCACCTCATTTAACTTTAAATAAAGCATTTGGTGTTTTTGGTTTTGATAAAAGTGAACAAGGCGAAAACCCTGGAACAATGTTTTATAGGTCAGGAGTACAATTAGCTCAAATATTATTACCACAATATGAAGAATTTGGCGGACCAAAACCAACTCTTATTCCAGTAGGTATTGACCAACACCCTTATATTCAACTATCTAGAGAAGTTGCAAGAAAAAAAGGTTTTATTCCTCCTGCAGAATTAGATCTGAAATTTATGTGGGGACTTGATGGAAAAGGTAAAATGTCTGCTAGCAGAGAAGAATCTGCAATTTTCTTAACAGATTCTCCTGAAGTTGCTAAAAAGAAATTAAAAAAATCATACACTGGTGGAAATCCTGTTGCAGATTATCAACGTCAACATGGAGGAATTCCTGAGATTTGTCCAATATATACTTTAAGAACTTATCATTTCGAATCAGATAATAATGTTGGAGAAAGTTGTTCTTCAGGAGAAATTCTTTGTGGTAACTGTAAAAATGAAGCTGTTGAACAAACTCTTGATTATTTATCAGATCATCAAGCGAAATTACCAGAAGCCAGAAAAAGAATCAATGAATATATTTTAACAACTCCAATTAGATCAATCTTTAAATAAAATACTTAAAAGCTTAACATCTTGACTGTTTTCTCCAGATCTTTTTCTTCTATTACAAAGATTGTGTCTGTCCAACAACTCATTGTTTCCATTATGTTAACACTTTGTTCTAAGAATAATGAGTATAAATATCCCATTACTCCAGGCACTTCTTCTAGCGAGTCTGGACTTCGCAATATTATTTCAACTAAATTCTTATTTATTTTCAAGATTTTATTTCGGAAAAACTTTTTTATTAATGGTTCATGTTCTTGAGTTGTAATAATTGTTATTGCTTGTACTCCTTCTATTAGTTGTAATTCTCCTCTTAGTTTTTTGATTTCTTTTTGAAGGTCTATTAGATTATTTTGCAATATATTTTTTTCTAATATGCAAACCATTATTTTATTCTTTATTTCTAGTTTAGTATCTTTTAGTAAAACTTTTATTTGTTGTTCAAAACTCTTCTTTTTCTTTAGTTTGAATTCTAATCTTCTTAATGCTGCAAGTATCGCATCAAAGTCTTTGTTTTTTAATTCTAAATCAGTCATTATTTGTCTTGATAATTTTGAATAGTTTATTAGTCCTTTTTTTAGAGAATCTTTTATGCTTGAATGTTCTAAAACATATTCTTCTGTTGCTTTTGTTAAGTTCATATTGTTAGTAAGCAGTTATAATATAAAAATGTTTTGTTTCGAACATTTATGTCAAAAATGTCTTTTTTTAGACGGAGTCTTTAAAAACAAAACTTGGTTTAAACAGATTGAAAGAAAATGATAGCCCCAATAATTGACATCGTATTGCTTGTAGTCGGATTTCTGTTCTGGGTAGTTTTTACAACAGGCGAAGGATAGAAATAATTCAAATTACATCAAACTAAAAAACCTATAAACATAAACAATCTTCCAACAAGTCCACCAATTAGAACTGCTAAAATAATAGTTGAAATTGCAATTATAGTGCTTTTTAACCAACCAAATTCATTCTTTAATACTGCGAATGTTGCAATGCAAGGAAAATAAAGCGTTGCAACCAAACAAAATATGAATATTTGAAGTGGACTCATAAAGTCTGTTAAAGTCGCGGTGCCTGCAACTAAAATCAACATTTCAAGAGCTAATTCTTTTCTTAAGATTCCATAAATTAAAGTAATTCCAGTTACTGCAGGTAATAATAACCAACCTTCAATCAAAGGTTCAAAAGGCCTCATTATTAATTCAAGCAAATTTAATCCTTGTAATAAACCAAGAATCATTGAACCAACAATTATTATTGGAAACGCAACAACAATAAAATCTTTTAACCGAGCACCAGTTTTCTTTAAAACATTCTTAATATTTGGTATTCGATATTTTGGCATTTCCATAATCAAACCCGTCGAAGTACCAGGAAGTGTTCGACCTAAGATAAAACCAATCACCAATATTAATCCAAGAACAAATCCGTAAATTAACAAAGCATACTGCCAACCTAAAAATAAACCTGTTGCTCCAAGAATAATTGCAGTTCTTGCAGAACAAGGAATTAAATTTATTAAAATCGCAGTAATTAATCGTTCTCGTTTATTAGGCATGACTCTCGTTGCTAAAATTGCAGGAACACTACAACCAAAACCCAACAACATTGGAACAACTGCCTTCCCATGTAATTTTAGTTTATGCATGAATCTATCAATAAGATATGCTATTCTTGGCAAATAACCAGAATCCTCAAGTAAAGACAACAAAATATAGAATACTGCAATATAAGGAATTGCTACTTGTAACCCTGCATTAATTCCATCAACCAAACCCAAATCAAGAACTAATTTTATAAGATCATTTGGAATTAAAGAAGTTAATTGTTTGATAGGATTACCTATTAAAAATGTAAATACTGTATTTAAAACTCCACCCAAATAAGCACCTACATAGAATAAACATGCAAATATGAATGCAAAGACCCCAACCATGATTAATGACCCTGATAAAGGCTCTGTCGTCCATCTATCAAGCCATTCATAAGCAGATACTTTGGTTTTTCCTTTTAATACTACTTTTTCAATTATTTTTCTGGCTTTATCATGTCGTTTTCTTGCAACCTCAACAGTGCTTGGCTTTTTAGAAAAATTAATTTTAGGTTTTGAATCACCAGAAATAATATCTAAAGATTGATTCATTAATTTAAATACACCCGCACCTCTTAAAGCATCCATCGGAATAACAGGAAGTCCTAAAAGAGAAGATAATTTTTTAGAATCAATAGTTATCCCATTATCATTAGCTTCTTCGTGAAAATTTAAAGCAACAATCATTGGAATTCCAAGTTTTTTTAACTGTAAAGTCAAATATAAATTTCGTTCTAAGAGATTCGCATCAACAATATTAATTAGTACTTCAGGAGTTTTTTTAAAAAGAAAATTCTTTGTTACATCTTCATCTTCAGAAGCAGCATCTAAAGCATAAATGCCTGGCAAATCAACTATTCTTAATTCATTACCTTTGAAAATAGTTTTCCCTTGAAAGAGTTCAACAGTTGTTCCGGGATAATTCGAAACAGTTACTGATAAACCTGTTAAATGATTGAATAAGCAACTTTTTCCAGTGTTTGGATTTCCAACTATTGCTATATGAGCTGATTCTAAAGCTGTTTTTTTAGCGCTAAGATTATGACAATTCTTCTTCATAAAATTTCTCCGACAATTTTATGGATCACAAAATCCTTATTTTGTAGCTTCATTTTAATTCAACATATATTTTTGAACAAATCTCCGACCCAAGAGCGAGTTCAGATTCTTTAACAGAAAGCATTATTGGACCTTTTGAAATCTTTTTAATTATAGATACATTAGTTCCAGGAACAATTCCTAAAGAACTTAATCTTGTTAAATCTTGAGGATCTTGAGTTTTTGCAAACAATATTGTCGCAGCTTTATTTATTGGCAATTTGTTTAATTCAATAATTGTTGAGTTTTTATCAGGAATAGGGTTTCCATCAGGACAAAAATCAGGATTATTCAGAAGGTCGTCTAGTTTATCAGATGCTTCATCAGACAACTCATGTTCCATTTTATGAGCTTCTGTATGAAATTTGTTTTTTTGTTTAATGTTTAATAATTTGTTAAAAAATACTTCTATTAATTGATGTTTTCTATGAACTTTTCTTGCTTCTTTGATTCCTTTTTTTGTTAGAGAAACAGCTCTTTTTTCTTGAATCAAAAGAAAACCATCAGTTTCAAGTTTCTTAACCATTTCTGAGGTTGTTGGTTTTGAAAGTTTTAATTTAGAAGCTATTTCGGCCTGTTTTAAAGATCGGTTTTTCTTTGTTTGAAGTTTATATATTTCTTTCAAATAATCTTCTTTTTGTTTAGAAAGTTTCATTCAAGTTAGGTCGACCTAACAACTATATAAACTTTTTGTTAAAAAAATAAAAAGAAAAAAAATAAAAAAATGCTCAGCAATAATTTGCTGGCATGCTCAAAACTGTAAGTTTTGGCACTCAAAATTTACAATTTTGATGTGTGTTGGCCTAAGCCAAAACATAAAAAAAATTATCGAGCCTTATCTTCTTGTTTAGGATCTTTTTCGTGAGGTAGAATTCTCTTTACAGTTATAGGCAATACACCTTCTTTGAATTCTAACTTCGCAATCTCTACAGGATTATACTTTAATTCTTCCAAAAGCTTTGGAGGAATTTTCACCAAGAATGGTGCACCCATTGAGATTTGAAGCGCTCTACTTCCAATAAGTCTTGCTTCTTCATATTTTGTGTATTCATTTTCGCCCATTTCGAGTTTCATTTCATTTACCTCATAAGAGTTTTCTTAACTCTTTACTCTTTTTTATAGCTAATTCAACCATTTTGTCAACTTCTTCAGCTGTTAAAGGTTTATCGCCACCTTTTTGAAGAGCGCATAAATTTCCACTTTCCAATACTGCAACTGTTAATCTTGAATCTAAAACTGATTCTTCATCTTCTGTTGGATCAACAATGAAATTTTCTCCAATTTTAACAACCGTAACTTCGATAGGAGTTTCTAATAAAGGAAGACCTTTCTTGCTTAAATGTTTATAATCTGCTTTTCCGTCTTTTACTTCAGGAAATTTAGCATTTTTTAATGCAGCCATACAAGCTAATGCACCAAGATCTAATAGATTTCCATCCATGTTAATTGGTATTACATCTAAGCTAACCATCCACACTTTTTCACCTGCTTCTACGCATAGTTTCTTAGTGTCCATAGCTTTACCTTCTCTTATTCCTCTATCAATAACCCTAGCAATTTCAATGGACTCTATTTTTGGAGGTCCACTTTCATAGTTAGGATTTGACATTGGTAAAAGTTCAGTATTTGTTGATAACACACCATCATTTGGCGTATCAGGGTAAGGAGTTCCTAAAGCTAATTTTACTCCTGCCATAACTTCTGTGTCTCCACAAATAACTCTTGCAGAACCTTCTGCCGTTTTAGAAACGCCAGTTTCAATAGTTATCTTTCTGAACTCATCATTTTTTCTACCGTCTAATCGCATATTTTGTGTTAATGATTTAGTAATGTGTTCTTTGAATTCTTCGTTCATTTTACTTCACCTTATATCTATTTTGCACTGCTTTTCTTTGTATTTCAGCAATTTTTTCCATTGGTTTTTTAACCAATTCAATTGCTTTTTTCAAATCTTTAGGACTAATAAATCCGTCCATTTGAAGCAATGTTAATTCTCCTGTTGAAGGAATCATTGCAATAGGAATATCAGCTACATCTCCATCTTCAAATGCTTCTTCAGCATAATCTAAATCAAGAACTAACTGTCCGTCAATGTTTCCCATTGAAACTGATGCAACCATGTCTTTCATGATAATACCCGCATCTGCTAATGCAATTGATGCTGCACAAATTCCTGCACATCTACTTCCTGCATCTGTTTCTGGCAGTTCGATGAATACATCTACAACTGCATTTGGATAATCAGATAAATCAACTACTGGTAATAATGCTTTTTCTGTAACCATTGATATCTCTTTTGCTCTTCTATTTGGTCCTGGTCTAATTCTTTCGCCAGTTCCTGAAAAAGCCATCATACTATAATTACATCTTAATTTTCCTTTCTTTGGATCATGTTGATTTCTTGGAAATAATTCTCTTGGACCATATACTGCTGCATAAGCAACCGTGTTTCCAATTTTAAAACGTGCTGAACCATCTGCTTTCTTAATAACTCCCGCCTCTGCTTCAATAGGTCTTGTTTCGTCGAACTTTCTTCCGTCGAATCGTTTTTTGTATTTACTCATTTTTTGTCACCTTTTACTTGTGTTTTCTGTACCGGCTTAGAAGCAGGTTTTGTAAATGGCTTTGGAGCCGGTTTTACAAACGGTTTATGTGCAGGTCTAACAAACGGCTTTGGAGCCGGTCTTTCTGCAGATTCCGAATAACTGTTTCCTTCTGAATTTTCAACAGGTTTTGAAATCACTACTTTTTTACCAGTTTTCTTCTCTAAAAAAGCCTTTATGTTATCAGTCAAACCTGGAATATGTGATTCATCTTCAATCTTTTTTATTACTTCAACTGCAATAATTTCCATTGCTGGTTCTCCTTGAATCCAAACAATTCCATTTTGTCCTACAGTAATTTTACATCCAGTTGTATCCTTAATCATTGAAACCATTGAACCTTGTTTCCCTATGATTCTTGGAACTTTATGTGTGTTTACATAAAGGATTCGACCACCTGATAATTTTCTTAATCCAGGGCCTTTTGTTGAAATATCAACTAGGTTTTGTGATGTTACATTTGTTATTTTTGCAACTACATAATCATCTAAACCAAAGTACTTTGTTAAATCAGTTCCTTTCTTTATATAGTCAAAACTTGCATCTTGTAATGGCAGAACTGCTGAGTACGGACTATTTGTCTCTACTCTCCATCCACTCATTAAGATATCAATCACTCTTCCTATTATTGTATCATTTCTTCTTGGTTTGTATCGTCCAGCTAATGGAATAGCTTTTATTACTTTTCCATCAATCATTACCACACCTAATCTGTTAGCTAAAATTTTATCTTTTAGTCTATAGGTACCAAAACTTGGTAAGTAGTCCATTCCTTCTGCAACTACCTGTCCTGGAACAATAATTTCTTTGTTCTTTACTAATAATTTACTCATTTTTTTCACCTTTCAAAAATTTTTTATTTTTGTAGGTTCCAGAAATCGTTGTTTCTGATAACCTTTTACTATTGTTGTTTTTATTTTTTCAAAGATTATTAATTTAACATCTTCGATTTTGTGAACTTTGTTCACAATTCAAAAATTCTTAATCTAGAATTTTTGACTCCATGTTCCCATGAGTTTCTTTATTTAATTCATCAAAAAACTCGTTTTGAAGGCCGGCAGGTATTTCTACTTCTGCTAACCAAGAACCATCATTTTCCCAATTTTCAGATTTAATTTTTCCAAAGTTCTGGATTCGTCCATATAATTTAGTTGCAAATTCTCCAGGTATATGTACTTGGATTGTTTTCATTGCAAACCTTATTGGGAGTATTAGAGTTAGTTTTTTTACTATCTCTTCTACTTGATCTTCTGCTTTTTTGAATTCATCGATGTGTATTTTTGCTTCTGAAAATGCATTTTCAATTCTTTGCGGAGGATGCGGTAATCCTGTTTTTGGATCCATTGCATTCCTATGAATCATTGTTATTATTTTATTTCGCTTTTCAGTTCTTACTTTCTCTCTAAAATCAGCTGTTAACTGTATGTCTCCTTTTTCTATAATTACTTTAGCTATTTTTAGAGGTTCGGTTGTTTGAAATACTTTTAAAAGTTCAGCTTCTCCTGCTAAATTTCCTTTTTGTGCATCAATAAATATTTCTTCTGATTTAAGAACATCAACTATATCTACTTCTTTTCCTTGTTTATAGTCAATTGCTAAGTCAGGGTCTATTACTATCTCGAATTTTAATCCGTGCGATTTTAACTCAGCCAAATTAATGTCAAGTTTTTGATGGTCGAATAGTTGTTGTCCCTTCAAAATTTCACCTCGTTAAATTTTGATAACTCAAAATTGATTGGATTTTGTTGTTTCATAATTTCACCCATTTTATCTCTTTATTTTGAAAGTTTAGCAATAACTTCTGCAGGATATTTCTCCATTTTCTTCTTGTCTATTGTAATATATGCTGCATCAATCCTTATTGGATTATAATCACTATTCAATACTTTTTTCATTGCAGATATACAAACTTTTAATCCTTCTTCAATTGTTAATGAATCTTTGTATACTTTTCCTAAGTATTCTTCAACTTCTGTTTCTCCTTCGCCAATTACAGTTGCTCTATATTGGTAAAAGATTCCTGTAGGATCAGTTTCAAACAAAACTGGCGTTCCATCGTTATCAATTCCTGCAACTAAAAGTGAAACTCCAAACGGTCTTAAACCACCTGATTGTGTACATAATTGTTTTAAGCTACAAATATCTTTAACAACTGATAATGTATCAATTGGTGTGTTGAATGTTACGTGATGTTGCTGTGCTTTTACTTGAGCTCTTTCAATTAAAACTCTTGCATCAGATATAATTCCTGCTGCAGTTGAGATCATATGATCATCAATTTGAAATATTTTTTCAATTGCTTCTGGAATTACTAATTTGTCAACAACTCTTTTGTCTGTAACTAATAGTACACCGTCTTTACATACCATTCCGATTGCAGTATTGCCTAATCGAACTGTTTTCTTTGCATATTCTACTTGTAGTAGTCTTCCGTCAGGACTAAACATTGTAATTGCCCTGTCATATCCCATCATTTGGTGTTGAATTGGTTCCATAAAAATTCCTCCTTGTTTCTTAATTGTTTATTTCTACATTTTTAGCAGAATTTTTATGGGACATCAAAAAAACTTGTTTTTTTGTTTGTTCCATATTATATCACCCTGCTATATATTTATTCTTAGCTTTCTTCAGTATTCCACTGACGCCTATTGTTTTTACTATCGATTCTTCATCGTCTAAATTTTTGACAAATAACAAGCTTGTTTTTAGCTTATCTACATGTTTGCGACCCACTTTAATTACACCCCGCTGTTTTTGTTTGTCGTAATAAATGTTCATAAGTCCAGCTTTAGCTGAATCTAATACTCCAAGAAAACCTTTTACTTTTATTAATATTTCTCTTGAAGGGTCTTTCATTTTCTTTTCAGAAATGATTTCATATACCAAATATCTTTTTTTTTCTTTTAGACTTGGTAGTAATGGTTTAATTTTATCCATTTTTAGTTTTATTGTCGAGAAATGACCGATTTATACAATCGACTTTAAACCTCGCGTTTATCTCTATGCCTAAGAATCACACTTTTATTTATAAAGCTTTCCAAATATTACTTAGATGTGCTA
>CALDOJ010000008.1 GCA_937912225.1 Candidatus Woesearchaeota archaeon
TAAAAAAAGAAATGCTCAGAACTAAAAGTTCTGGCATGCTCAAAAATGTATTTTTTGGTACTCAAAATTTACAATTTTGATGAGTTAGAAATCTAAGATTTCAAACTAAAAAAAATTAAATGTTTTCTAAATCGTCAATTGACATTACATCATCTTTTGAAGAAACTTTTTCTTCATCAAGAACAGCGTTTTCAACATCTTCTATTTTAGAATCTTCATCTTCTTCAATTGTTTCAGAAATGTTTTCTTCTACTGCTTCTTCAACAGCAGGACTGTTCTGTGTTTCATTAACAGCTTCAGTAGTTGCTGATTCACTTGGAACAGTTGTTGGAACTTCAACAGCCTTCTTAACTTCATCTTTTAATCGACTAATTTCTTCATCAGGTTTAACATCCTTAAAAATCATATTAGCAACTAATTCGATTCGGTCAAATGCTTCATTCTTATTAGTTCGACCTACAACTTTAACAATAGTTCCTAACAAATCTGTTTTGAAAGATTCAAAAAGTTCAGGTTTTTCTCTATAAACAAGAACTTCTTCATGAGTTTTGCCAAGAAGTCTTTGTGTTTGATTTTTCCAAAGAACAGTTCGAACATTATCAGTTCCATCATCTAAGAATAAGTTCATAACATATCCATAATCAGGTCTTACAACGCCATGTTCAGGACAATTATATTGTCCATCTGTAGGTCTTGCTCTTTTTCCACAATCAGGACAAACTTCAAAGAATCTAGGGTCAAAAACTTGAACAATAGTTGCTAAAACTTCAATATTATCATCGCCTTCAGCTAGATCCTTAAGAGATTTTCTTGTTTGAGTATCATTCATTTCTTCAACTGTAACACCTGCAGGATTAATTTCTAATTCGCTACCAGTGCTTAAATGAAGTTCTTTTCGACCATTATTTTCTCTTGCAAAAGAATTCTTAATCTTAATAGTGTCGCCTTCTTTTAGTTTTTCAAAAACATCAGTTTGATCATTCCAAAGAACAACTCTGATAAAACCAGTTTCGTCAGAGATCATAAAGCTAGCAACTTTGCCAGATCTTTTTTCAGTAGCAAACTCTCGAAGTTCATACTTTCTACTAATTTTTCCAACGACTTCAACGTTTCGCATACCAGCTAAGATATTCTTAACTTGAAGTTTTTCTCCAGTTGCTGCTACTTCTTGAAGCTTAACTCCAAGTTCATTAGCGATAATGTGTGCAGCCCCTTCCTCAGAAATTAAACCAGATAATTGATCTAGTTTAGCTTTTATTTTAGCGTTAACTTCCTCGTCAGAAAGAGAGCCTTTTTCTTTAATTTTCTCTTTAATAGTTGATAATGGTATATTAATCATACAATCCCCCCAAACTTTACGCAGTCCGTTTTCCTTTAAAAAATTTGTTGTTATGAAAGTTATATATTAGAAGGTTTATTCTAAAGAATTAAAGTCAACATACATCTCAAGTAATTGACGAATAGACTCGGAGTCAATAATTTTAGTATATTGTTCATCATTATTAAGATAAAATATACTTCCAGAAACCAATCCAACGACTTGTCCATTTTCATTAACAGCTGTACTACCACTATAACCTCCAAAAACATGTGAATCGGAGTATATCCAAGGAGTATTTGTATGTGAATAAGTTCCAGCTAGTTTAACATAATCAGAATTTTCAGGAATATTAGGTCCTGTTAATATATTAATTGTTGTTGGATTTTTTTTTGTAAAGTAAATTTGTGGAACTGTAAATGATTCTTTTCTAACGCCCTTTACAAGTCCAAATGCAATATCAGCTTCTTCTGAATAAGATAGTATTTGTTTAAAAATCACGAATTTATTTACATCTTCTTGATTTTCATATAAAGTTTTGTTAATATAAAAATCACTTAATGGAAAATGTATAGGATCTTCAGATATTAAGTAATCTATTACATGATAATTAGTTATAAAAAATTGATATTCTGAATTGTCAGTTAAAGGAAGTAATAAAAAATGTCCTTTTTCTTCATAATTTTCAGTTCCTAAAATTCCATCTTTAACTTTTAATGTTCTAGAATCAGAATCTGTTATAAAAACATATCCAACATTTTTATTTACATCATCTAAAGTTTTTGTTTCTGTACTGTAAAAATTATCTAATAAATTTTGAATATGAGGAATTAATGTTTCAACGAATTCTTCGTCTTCTTCATAACTATTTACATAATCATCAAATCTTAATTCTTCCAAACAATCATTATCTTTTTGTTGTGTAAATTCAAATCTTCTATTCAAAATTGCAACATCATCAGAGAAATAATTTGTTTGACCTTTATTACAAAGTATAATTTCAACATCTTCATCAATTTCTTTAATAGTTTGAATCAAATATTGTCCTCTTTCTTCATTTAATTTCCAACTACTATATTTTGGACTTTCAAAACTATCATAAATATTAATGTAAACTTTATTTTGGCCTCTTGTTTTATCATCTAAAAAATTAATATAATTATCAGGAAATAAGATATTTGAACTATCAGATTTGAATAATCCATAAGCAAACTGTTGACCATGTAATATTATTAAATAATGATTTAACCTGGTATAAGGATTTGTTGTAGGTGGTTCATTAACAACAGAAGTAGTAATCATTTCAGTTACTTGTTTATTTTCATTTCCGCCTCTATCAACAGCTGTAACTGCAAAATAATATTGTATATTATTTTCTATAGGTTCACCATTACATTCTTTAATGGCCATTTGAACATCTTGTTCATTTTCGGGAATAACCATGTGAGAATAAGATTTTCCTCCAACACTTCCACCAAAACTATTCTTTGAACAGTAAATTAAATAATAATCAAGGTCATGAACTGATCTTAAAAAATTATTCCAATTCAAAACTATGGAACTATTTTCCATTAAATTGTCATTTGCATTTAAACCAGTAATTGAAGGAGGTGCTCTGTCGGGCAAGTTTAGTGAGAACTTTATTTTTGAAGGCTCGACAGAGAAACCATCTCCAATCAATGTTAAGTCATAAGGAGTTTTTGCACACAAAGTATATTTTTCTTTAGCAAGATTACAAGTTTTTTTATTATCTTTTTCTTTAACAAAAGTCAATAAACCATTAGTATCTTTATAGATAATTAAATCATCAACTTTTTTATCATAACCAAATGTAAGAAAAGAACCAAAAGAGTCAAACATTCCGGTTTCAATACCAACATAATCTTTAACTCCATCATCTTCAACATCCACATAATAATTCATATAATCTTTATTTTTACGAGTATTGCTTGGTTTATCGCTTATAACAGAAAGGTCATATCCAAATTTATAATCTTCATGAGCATAAATAGGTTCTTCTAAGGAAATATTTTTCCCTTTGAAAATGATATGAACATCTTCTGTTTCAGAACTAAGATCTAAATTAATATCACAAAGACAATCTTTTTCAGCACTATTTTTACAATCTTTAATTCCTTCAATTAAATCATAGTAAACTTGGTAATCTTCACAACCATCACTAATGGTAATATCATTATGAAAATTAAAATTTTCAATTTTTTCATTTAAACAATTTTGTACATTATCTTTACAATCATGAATAATTTCTTTAGAAAAATCAACTAATGTATCATAAACACTTAAATTATAATCAATTCTGGTAGTAAAATCTGATTTAAAAGAATGTTTTCCATAAATATCAGGAACAAGAGGAGTACCTGTATAAAGCTCATAATAATGACCAATAGTTTCAACATAATCAGGATCAACCCAATTAGCACAAGCACCACCATTATATAATCTTAAACCAACTTCAAAAGGATTATCATAAGTTGTTTGAACATGAGTTCCTTTGTCAAGTTGATCACCAACACAATTCCATTCAATTTTGCTTTTTTGCTCCATTTTTGATCTTAAAAAAGCAGTTCCACAACAAATATTCATTTCAGGATCAAAATATTCATTTTCATCTATATCATCAGAAAATCCGCATTTATCAACACAAAATTCATGGTTAAAATTATTACCTGCCGTAGGAACAATCTGCATTAAACCAAGAGCATCAGCAACAGACTTTGCATTCGCTTTACCTGCTGATTCATGATAAATAAGAGCTTTAATTAAAGGAGCAGGAATAGCATTTTCTAAACTATATTTCTCGATTTTATCATCATAAGTTTCAATAAGTTCAATTTTACTTTGAACTAAAGTTGCTTGTGAAGAATAATCGCTTGTAATAACTTTATTTTTAGAAACCCAAATATCTTCATTATCTTCTGCAATTCCATAAATTCTAAATTTTTTTTCTTGTTTTAAATCATAATTGTATTTTGAATCAATTCCAGACTCAGAATTATTCAAGTATAACATGAATGAATCATTAAAATGAGCTTTAAATCTAGCTTCGTAATCAGGGTAACATTCTTTACCATCTTCATTCCATAAATAATATAGATAAGCTCCACAATCAGAATTATTATCTCCTCCTTCTTCTCCTAAATTATATAACGCGTAGAAAGCCGATAAACGAGCAGATTGATCAACATAAAGCAAAGTACTCTCTCGCTGTTCAAAAGCGCTGATTATGGCGTTTTGATAGTCTCCAAGACTCTTCTTAATGCCTTCTACTCCTTTACCTTCATATTTATAACTAAGAGCAATGTAAATTGATGTTAGAGCAATAACTACAAATATTAATATGAAGATTGCAAAAATTTCAGTTTGACCTTTTTTATATTTCATTTTAGTTAGCAATTATTATCATCATAGTCTTGTTTGTAAAAAAAGACATAAATATTTTTTTCATTCCATGGTATAACTTGAACAGTCAAATATTTTTCACGCATAGATTTTTCCAAACTAAAACCACTTGCAGTATATCCTCTTGGATGATTTATAGGATTTGGGCTAGGAAATCTCTCTTTTGTTATTATTAATCCATATTTTCTAACTTTACCATCTTGTCCAGAACAATGAATAGAATTATTCAAAATCTTTTTAAGTTCAACATCTAAAACATTTTTTGCCTCAACATCATTTGAATAAATCATTGCACCCATCAAGTCCATTATTAAAACTTCTTTACCAAAAATATCTCCGGATTTTTTATATTCAACTGGTGTTTTCAAAATGTTTTGTAAGATTAATTGGGCATTTTGATTTTCATAATTAACTTCGAGTTTATTTTCAATACTTTTTGATTTAAATGAAAATAATATTAAAAAAACAACTATGACTAAAACAAAAGTAGTATAAACTAATATGTCAGAAATAATTTCTTGTCCGCTTCCTTTTTTATTATTAAATAATCTCATCTTAAGTTTTTTGTTTTAAAATTTCAACTTTCAAAATAGCAGGATATAATTTATCATTATCTTCATAAACAACAGGTAAAGATTTTTCAAGAGTTAAAACACCACTTAAACCACGCATTCGTTTCAAAGGTGAAAAACGATCATACCATTCTTTATTATAATAAACAGGTGTGAATTCTCCAAGTGTTAGTTTTGCTGCTAAAGTTCTCTTGTAAGTATAATTCAAAGTTTTATCTAAATTTTCAGAATTAAATTTATCAAAATCAATCACTCCAGGATACGCTCTTCCTGTAACATTATCAACATAAGCTAAAGCATTAGGAGAGTAAATCATACGATTATAGAACACTTCCATTTCTAACCTATTTGATTCTAAATTTTGTACAACAAAGTATTTTGTTAAAAAAACAACTGAGAATAATGCAAGAGCTAAAAAAATGAATCTTGTAATCATTAGAATAGACAAGATACCTTTTTTCATTTGAAAAATTCCTCCACTGTTTTACCAATTTGTTCAGATATTATATGTTCTTTACCGCTAAATTCACCAAGTTCAAGTTCTGAACCAAACTCAATATATAAACCAATTCTATTAGAGTTAACAAGTTCACGATCAACATCCCCATTAATTATAGGTTCTGATTCAGTAGCTGCAAAATGATCAGGAAGAGATTGAACCATTTTATTTTTAATCATACAAGTCAATTTATTTGTTTGTCTTCGTTCAATACTATTAGCATAATAGAATCTAAGAATGTTTTTAGGTTCATTATGACTTTGTAAACTTAAAGAAACATCAGCGTCATCTTTAGAAAAAACAATTGTTGCTCCAGCTCTTTGAAAATAAATTCTTAAAGCACCAGCAATTAAAGATAGAGAATTTTGATTAGAAGAATCAATAAAGAATTTCTTGCTAGAAATATTGCTAGAAGTTATAGGTAGTGTAGGACAAAAACTAGCCTTCAAAGCATCTTTCATCAATAAAATTTTATCATCACGTTTAACAATTCTAAAATAAGTCGAAGAGATATTATTTGTTTCAACAGAAATATTATTATTATGAGCAAATCTAAAAGGAGTGGCTAATTGTCTATCAACGCTTACTTCAGGGTTATAATCATAAATATCCATTCGATCAGACCTTAGAAAAAATTGTAAGAGTTTACTAGAATCCCAAGCATTATAATTAATGTCTGTATCGCCAGAAGAAGCATGTAATAATTCAACAATTAAAGCAGTATCTTTAGCATAATAATTTTTCCAGAAAGTAGTATCATCAACAGTATTTCTAACAAACATAAAAAGAGCTGTAGCAACCAATACAATTAGAACTACAATTCCCAGAACCCTCTGCAGTGTAGTCATACCTCTTTTATTCCCACTAAACATATAGAAAATATTATTTTTTGACTTTAAATATTTTTGGATTAAATAAGCTCAAACACAATTAACATTTATAGCATAACCATCTTCATTATAAGTATTACAATCACACGGATTTAGTTGTTTCATCCATTCTGATGTATAAATATCACATGAACATCCAGACTCACACAATTTACATTTTTCAAACTCAGAATCTTTTAACTCCGGGAAGCATTTATTTTCTAACTGACAAAAATCATAAACACAAGTTGTTTCCGTGTGATAATTTTCACAACTTTTAATTAAATTACATTCTTCGGAAATAAAAGGATAATATTTTTCTCCTAAGCAGTAACCAGAATCATAAGCAGTATCTCCACAAGCACAAAATTCTTCTATTTTTCCATTTGTACAATTAAAATTTTCTGTTAATACACAAACTTCTTCTTTAGAATCATAAACACATACTGCTTCAGTATATTCTTCTTCACCACAATTCACATTACGTAAAACTTTATCAAAATGCTTTCTTGCACATTCACATTGAGATTTATCAGGACAAATATTTACAAATTTTTCTCGTTGTATGACATTATCATCATAAACAGCAATGTAAACATGATTAATTTCATTTTCTTTTTTAGATTCAATATAAAGATTTTGTGTACCCCAGTTAGAAATTGTGAACGTTCTAGCTCCATAAAAAACTAAATATTCATATTTAACATCAGTAATATGGTCTGATTTTGGAAAACCACTTTGTTCACATCCAAAACTTTCAGGTTTGAAAGTTTTTTGATCATAACGGCTATAAAATTTAGTATCTTTAAAAATTTTACAAGAAAGAATATTTTTATCTTCAACTTTACCTTCATAAAGACATAAACAACCATTATTAATACCACCACATTCTTCAGGTTTTGTATATGTTGGGTCTCTATCTGCTTGTATACAAGCTTTAACTAAAGGATCATTAGCTGAAAACCCGATTAAAGTATAATCTTTTTCTAAAGTAAGTAACATATTTGCTTGTCCAAAATCATTTTCAACAATTCCAGATAAAGCAGATTCCATCATTCTAAAATTTTCAAGAACAGCTTTGTCTTCAGATCCGCCTGCAACAGAGGTATAAAGTTTTGCAGCAAAAGCAAAGACAACAACGACTGCCATTACAGTGAAAACTATTTGGACAAGAAACTTGGCCATAAATACTCCTTTCTTATTAAAAATAAAAGAATCCATTTTAAGATAATTATTCTACTGCTTTAATAACTTTTATACAACAATAAGTAGCATTTAATTGTTGAGATTGTATTTCTTCATTAGCATTAGGATCAGCAATTCCGCAACCAAGACCTTTAAAAGAAGATTCTCCTCCTAAACACATAGCTCGGCAGTTACCTTCACCAACACCCATTCCACCACAACTCATCAAAGAGTCAATGTTATCATTTGTTGACCCAAATAAATTACTGCTACTAAAATAAATTAATAATACAATGATAACTACAACTGCTAAGGTAGTTAAAGTTTGACCCATTCCACCTTGACCTTTTTTATTTATCATTTTTAATTCACCTATTCATATTCGCAATGATAATTGACACAAGTTCCTAAACCGAATTCTGAATTGTCAAAACAATCATCATCATGTATACATTCTCTTGTTACTTCACATTCACAATTATTATTACAAGTTTCATAAGGTTGACAAGTTCCATAGTTACCATCACATTCTTCACCTAATGCTGCTTGATAATTATTATTTCCACATTGATTAATACATTCACAACCTACACAAAGTTCTCCGGAATTACATTGATTATCATTTTCGCATTGTTCAGTTGGTCCTGTTTGTCCGTCACCGCATACTTCTTCACATGCGCAAGTATTAGTATTACAACTTAAACCTTGATCAATACATTCTCCGCTTTCAGAAACAGAACATTCCCATTCTACTGCCGGAATTGTACGACCATTACAAGTAGCTGAGTCTTTACAAACTCCACCATCCCATAAACAAGGAGTATTAATATAACAAGGATCTATATCTTCACAAGTTTCTTCATCTTCATACATTTCACATCTAAGAGGTGCTTGACATTCAACACAATTATCTTCACTTTCTAACCAATAACAAGGATGAGGAGAAGAACAAGTATCATACTTACATGAATCTCTAGTATTATAATCAGAACATTCTACGTTTTCTTCACAGTATTCGCATTTATCTCCACCAATAAACCATAATCTATCTTTCCAATGACAACCTAATGAATCAAATGTTTGTCCAAGGCAATTAGGTTTAACTCTTAAACAAGAAGCTTCATCACCCATATAATCGCAAAGTCGTTCTTCACTACAATCATAACAATCAGATTTTCTTGAATCCCATGTACAAGAATTGTCAATACCAGGATAATCTATAGATTGACCATCACATCGATCATCAAAAATAATATCTGAGCAAGAATTATAATATGTGAATTCATCAATTTGTTCAAAATATTCACTTACATTTATGCCTCTAGGTTCTAGTATTGGAAAAATATTAAATTCTATTTCAATACTTTCATCCTCTTTTTTTTGACTAATTTTTTCTTCTTTATCCTCTTTATCAAATCCCTTAACAATTAATTTTAAAGGTCCTTGAGAACCACTAGCAACATCAATCCACCATTTTTCAACATCAAAATTAAAATTAAAACCATTTCCTTTACATGATTCAACTTTATAATATGATAACTCACTTTCACCTAATTCATTAAATTTATCTTCAGATGGAGTTTGATTTTGGTTTTTTCGTAACCATAAAGCATTACTTCCAGTTCCAGATCTATAAATTGCAATTGAACAAATATCTATGTAATTGCTTTCTGAGATTACATTTAAAGAATAATTTCTATTAGTACTAACAGATAAAAATCTTGCATCATGAGGTACTATTCTATCTGGTTCGCCTTTAAGAACTAATTTCAATCTTTTACCAGCTTCTGGTTCATCTCGTTTAAGTTCAAGTTTAACAACCATTTCATCTCGTTTTTTTCCTTCTGAATCATAACCGCGTATTCTTAATTCAAGTCGACCTTCATTTTGAGCGATACTTCGCCACCAATCTTTTGTTTCTAAACTAAAATCAAAACCTTCTTGACAGTCAAGCTTTCTTTCATAATAAGAATAAGAACTTTCACCATATTTAGTATTATCTTCAGCAGGAGTTTGTGCTTCAATTGTTCTTAACCACAATTTAGTACTTGGTCTATATACATAAATTGCACAATCATCAATCCAAGGACTTAAAGAAGAAACTTTAAAATTATAATCTTCGCCAGTTGTAAGTTCTAATTTATTATCATGATATAATCTAACTGGTGTTTCACTTGTCATAATAACTTTTAAACGACTACCAGCTTCAGGTTCTTTTAATGAACCGGTTTCAGAAGCACAACAAACTTGTTCACAATCAGGTGTTGTCCATTTTTTCTCAGAAGGACTACAAACATCTTTACAAACACCATTTATTATATCACAAGAATTAGCTTGACCAGCACCGTCAACACTTCTAACTAATAATCTACTAGATAAAAAGATGATAAATAAGACTATTGCAATAGTCATAACCATCTTAATTCCTTGTGCTTTCTTATTCATGATCTAGATTGGACGACAACAATGGCCAGAAGTACAGAGATTAGTTCCAGTTACTCCTTTTCCAGTTTCACAAGTATTTTCTTGACAGACACCACCTTGAGTAATGCATTTTGTTCCTTTTGAGATCTCAGTTCCAGAATTACTAACTAAAATTACAAGAATAACTAATATTAATAAACTAATCGCTGCAATTACAATTGTTGTAAGAGACATCTCAACAGCTTTTTTATGTTTCATTTTTATCCTAATGGGGATGGGATGCAACATTTTTCTGTTTTATCAGTGCAAGATTTAGTGATTTCAGTTATGTAACCTTCTTCACAAACATCTCTGCAATCGCTTCCTTGTATTCCATCACAACTTGTTCCTTGACCGATTTTTCCACCAGTATTTAGGACTAGCACAGAAAGTATAACCAAAACTAATAATGCAATTGCTGCAATAATAATAACATTCATGCTTATTCCTTGACCTTTCTTAAACATAGTATCACCTCGATACATTTACAATTAATTTTAGACCATTGTATATATAAATTTTACGATAAGTTTTACTCAATACGGATGATTTTTATTTTTTCAGAAATAAAACTACCAATAATGATTTCAACATAGTATTCTCCAGGACTCAAAATAATAGGATCTCTACCGGGAAATAATTTTTTTCCAAATTCAAAAGAATAATCTACTACATAATCTTCTCCATTCACTTTTCTTTTATTGTAGAATCTTTCTTTATCAGAATCTAATTCTTGTATTAAATGTAATTCTTCATCATAAATATTAATATAAATTTTGTCATAATCTTTAAAACAACCAATTCTAATAAAAGCATTATTTTTTTCAGAATGATATAAATTACTCAATTGAATAATTTCTGCAGTTTTCTTTTCAATTCGAACTTCTCTATTTTCATTTTCAGATTTTAGAATAAGTGTATATTCTCCATCAGGAGCTTGATTACCATCTTTATCTTTTCCATTCCAAGTAATTCTATGTGCGCCTTTTGTTTGGTTTTTTGCTTTGAAACTATGAATTTCTTTATGAGCAGTATCAAGAATACTTATGTTAATATTAGCAGTTCTTTTTAGACGATAAGTCATTATTGTTTCTTCACTAAAAGTTGTTGGTTCAACAGAAAAAGAATCTATTACATCACCAACTTCAATACCTAGAATTGCTAAGAAATTAGTTGCTCCAAGCATAATCTTAGGAAAGAAAGTTATTATTATAAAAATAAGAATTATTAAAGGAATAATAATATTCTTAATAGTACTACCTAATTGACCTCTTTTTTTCATTTTAAATAATTCCTGAATCAGTAATAACATTATTAGTTGAATTAAAATACATGACAGTTATAATAATAACTAGTATCAAAATTCCAATATAATAAATTATATTCTTGAATTCTCTTTGCCCTTTTTTATTCATCATATTAAATCTTTATACCTTCTAGTATTTATTAGTTATGATTGTGCAACTGGAGTTATCATACAACCTAATTCTTTAAGCACAGTTTCATTATATTCTCTAAATTCAACAGAAGACATCCAATCAACAGCGTTATCAGCAGTAAGCCAAGCAGTAGCAACAGAGCCAACAACAATTGCTCCACCAATAACAGTCATAATTGCACCACCTGCAGCAACTATTTTACCATAAATAGCAGCAGGAACAGTAGCAATTGAACCTAATCCTGCGCTTGCAACAGTTCCAACTGCAGCAACAGCAACAATCTTAACACCATGAACAGTTGTAACAACTCCATAACTCATTAAAGCAACTCCCGTACCTGCACCAATACCACCAATTTTAGCCATATTCCAGTATTTTTTAAGATTATCCTCTCCTCTCATATAATAAAAAATAGCTGCATAATCTTTATAAGGATTTAAATCAAGACTTTCTTCTTGAATAGAATAAGCAGTAGCAGATGAAGGAAGATTTAATTTGTTAGCCCAAGCATCTTCAGATTCATAAGGAAAAATTTCTTGTAAAAAAGTTTTATCTTTACCAGGCATGTTTGTATTAGCAAAATAATCATCAAAATTTTTTAATTCTTCAAGATCAACATCTTTATCTTTAAAATTAGTAACAGAACAAACATGACAAAAAATACCTTCATCTTCAAAAAATTCTTTTTCTCCTCGTTTCCAAGTATTCCAACAATCAACAACTTCGTTAGCTAATTGAAGTTTTATAGCTTCAGGATCTTTTGACTTGATAGATTTATATTTAGTAGGACATTCAATTACAGAAGTAAACTCTCCTTTTGACAATTTAGTTATGAAACTATGAGATTCAATACTATTACTACAAAGAGAATCATCAACTTGTTCGTTTGTACTATTATAAATCTTAGTTACTAAAGTAATTATTAATATTAAACTAGCTATTAATATTATAGCCCTAGTAATAGTCTTCATTTGACCTTTATTATTTTTTAAGAAACATAAGTATCGCATTGTTTATTCATCTCGCTTGTAAGCATTATATAAGCATTAAGAGTAGTTGCTTTTCGATCTTCACCATGCCTTATGAAAACAGCTGCGTACTTCTTATCTTTTTTAAATTCGGGTTTAACGTCAATATTTTTTTCAGCAGCATATGCTTCCCAACAGTTATCGCCAGTAAACCAATCTTCCTGACAATAACCGCCATTATTAGCAATATAATCATACAGTTTTAAGCCTTCAGCTTCATGTTTACCAGAAATAGTATTATCTTGAAGGTACTCGTAAAACCCAGTAAATACTTCTTGATTTACAGAATCGTCAAAACTTATTTCACTACAAATATAACAATGTCTATTATCATCATTAAAATCACCTACGAGCCATCCAGGATTCCAAAAAGTATCAATCTTACCAGCACCAAATTGATACCAACAATCTCTTAATTGTTCAGCAATTTCTCTATTAACAATAAAATCATTTAATTCATCAACACTTTTCTTTTCAATAGTATCTGTACCTTTACTAAGTTCATATTTATCATCAAAAAAAGTTAAAGAATAACGAGGACAAGAAGGAGAAATAGGCGAATCAACTTTAACAGGTCCTGCATCAATTGTAGTTCCAGTTCTTACAAGCATACTTAATTTACAACCTTCACGGTCACCATCTTTACTAAGTTTTCCAAATAAAGGAGTTGCAAAAGTAAATAATAAAATGGCCGTAACCATTACAATAATTAAACTATTCAAAGTTCGATTCATTCCTTTCTTCATTTTAACAAAGTACTAGATAGTATTCTCCAAGTAATCATTAGTAAAAACAGAAAGACAATTATAACGATCAAAGTTTTAATTAAAGCTTTATTCATAGCTTTCTTTTTTAACATAGAGAATTTTTTATTTTGAGAATATAAAAAAGTTTCGTTAACTTTTACAAATCTTTAATTTAATAATAGCATTATATGCTCTATCAGGAAATAGCGGGATTGGTTGAAAACCAACAACTCGAGTTTCATCATATGCAGAACAATCATTAACAAAAGTTAAAGGTTCAGTCGTTTCTTCAATAGTTAAATTATATTTAACACCCCATTTTTTTAAGGTTTCATCTAATAATAAATTAATTGAGTCGTCCAAAAACTCACAAGATTTTTCCCCTTGACAATAAATCTTATTATCGACCGCACAATCATGAATTAAATCATCAATGGTGAGTTTTTCACAACCAATATGAGTATCAATTAAAGTAACTATGAAATTAGTAGCTAATTCCTTATCAGAATAAGTTTTTTGAACAGAAGTAGATTCAGGCCCATTACTTTTAAAAGCAACTACGAAGAACATTGCTAAAGCTAATAAAACAACTATAACAGCCAAACCCATGATTTCCATTTGTCCTTTTTTAAACATTTTAACTAAACTTATTCACCTCTAAAACTCCAAAACTTCTTTCATCATCCAAAGGATTATACAATGATATTGGAACATTAATAGTGTTTAATGAAAGACTAGCATTATCTGTTTCATAAAGAATCCATTCATTAATTGAACCATCCAATCTAATTTCTTTAATGCTAATTTTTCCACGTCCAAAAAGTTCTCTATAATAATAAAAAACAGTTTTATCATTACCTAAAAAACTATTTTCAACAATTTTACTCAACGCTTCAACCTTTAAAACATCTAAACAACTAGAATCACTAACTTCAATAAATGAACATTGAACTTCAGGAATTGAAGAAGCAATCTGAGCCATCTCAACTAAATCAAGTTCTTTAAACAAAGATTCAGAACTAGAAATATCTTGTTCTTTAACTTTACTGTAAAAAATGAAACTCAAAACAATTAAAAAAGTAATAATTATAATTATTGCAATTGATTCGCCCATTTGAACTTGTGCTTTTCGTTTCATATTAATATATTAAAGGACAATTTCTACCTCTAATTAAATCCTCATTATCTTTTCTCATATTCACAGAATTTTGATACAGTTCAGGCACAGTTGAATAAGTTAATAAACTAAGTGCGTGAATATAAATATTACGACAACCATTATCAATAGATGTTTCTTGACTAAGATTCCAAGTTCTATAATGAGTTATATTATTAATTAAATCAAGTCTATTATAAGCTTTTTTCATAGTACATTCATAAAAAGTATAGTCTTGAGCAAAGATTGCACCAAGTAAAGATTCTTTTCTTATATAAGAAGAATTTCCCATCAAATTTCCAGAAGAAGGACTTTCTTCATAAAATTTAATGGTTCCATAACCATCTAATCCATTAGATGATGGAATAATTTTAATTAATTCAGTTTTACTTTTAGGAGTGTTAATATTTTGTGGTACTTTAGTAAAAAATATTATTTTATATGAATCATAATTATAATCATCAATTTGATCATTGAATAAAACAGTTTTTTTAGTAATATTTTCAGGTAATAAATTAAACAAGTCTCTAGAAAAAGGACTGCTTGTATCATTAACAACAATATATTGTATTCTGCTATTTGTTAAGAATTGAAAACTAGTAATACTATAAGGAACTTTCCAATCAACACTCCAACTAATTAATTGAGCACCATTCATCTCAGAAGGTGCAAAAATTACATCATAAGGAATATCTTTCTTCAAACCAGTATTTCCAAGTTCATAATTTGAAAACCCATCTTTGCAAACAAAATTTAAAGTTACAGCAGGTAAATCAATGATTTTAAATGAACCAGAACTTCGCTGAGAGGTCTTAATAATTGTATCTAAATTATTAATAAGTTCAGCAGATAATTCAAGATTTGATTGCTTAGCTTGAGATTTTATCACCACTAAAAAGAAAGCCAAAATGATAGCTCCAACTATGAAAATAAATATCCAATTAAATTGAATTGCAATTTGAGCTTTTTTCATTTAAATTATTCGGATGGTTCAATATAAGTATTTTTTCCATCTCCACGAAAAGTAATTTCGAACTTACCATTAGTATTGTTAATACAAATATACTCTTGAGAGTTATCAACTTTTAATTGTTCTACAAATCCAACAGGCTCAGTTAAACCATGTTTAACTAAAAAAATATTTTTTTCAACACCTGCACCAGTGCTTTGAAAAATTAACGGATTATTAATATTAATGGCGGTATTAGATCTAATAATTTGAGTATCAATAAAACAAACTTGTGAAAAATCACAAGGACCATTCAAGCCTTCTCTATTCAAAGAACCATAATTATTAAACTTTGAAATCATAGATTCAATATTTGTTTTAAAAGAAGCTTTTTCAACTTCACAACCTTTATCAATTAAACCAATAATAGCCCTATAACCCATCAATAAAACAAAACCAACTAAAATAATTGTTAAAATATAAGTAAACACTTGTTGAATCTGAGCTTTATTATTCATTTTGGAACCAAATTTAATTTATTAAGAATATCCATTACTTCTTTTTCAGAAAGCAAATGTTCATCTAAGAATTCAAATAAAATCTCAGAAATTGCTTGTTTTGAAATATTACCCTTAGTTAATAATTTTGAAAGTATTGCTTTGAAAACATCTGCATTAATTTGTTTTTTAGAAGTAACATTTGCAAAGACTTTCATCATATCTTCACTAGAAATTTCTTTTTTATCAAGATGTTCTTTAACAATAGAATGATCTTCATTAGCCAGTTCAGCTAATTTCTTAAAAACATCTTCATTAGACATATCTTTAATATCATTATTTTCATTGTTTTTTACTTCTTTAGCAATTTCTTCAGAAGTGCTTGTTGTTTCTTTATTAGGTTCTGCATCTACCTCACTAGCAAGTTTATTACTTTGTGTTTCTTGAACTTCATCTTGTTTATTTTCTTCCTTTTTTTTAGTTAAAGAACCAAGTTGTTCAAATACATCAGAACCAACATCTTTTTCATCAAACTCTTCTTTTGTAAGGTCAGATAAATCAACATATCCTTCACGATCAGTTTCTAATTTTGGTTTAACTTCTGTCTCTTCATCTGTTTCATCAAATATTTTTTTCAACTCAACCTTCTTAACAGCAGGTTTAGGAATAGCTTTTGATTGAATAATTCTAGATTCATTCTCAACAGTTTCATCAAAGTCACTAAGAATCTCTTTTCGATCTTCTTTCTTTTCTTCAGCTCGTTTCTTAAAGAGCTTTTCTTTTAAACTAATAGTTTTCCTCTTTTCTTCTGCCCTTTCACCTTCAACAGGTGCTTTTTCTTTTTCATCTACAACTCTAAGGTTGTTGCTTAATCCATGTTCTGGCTTTTTGTATGTAAGGATGAGATACACAACGCCGGCAAGAACTAGAATCACACCCAGAACTATCAAGATCAAGGGCAGAAGATTCTTCGAGGAAATTACTTCATTGATTAGATTTTTCTTTTCAGGATGACTATAAGGATTTCTAGGATCAGTATTAGACTCATATTCTTCTAAATTATTAAATGAATCATCATCTGGGTCTTCTTTAGCATCTTTAGGATCATTTGGGTCTAAATTAAATTGTTTTTCCCAATAATCAGGAATATTATCATTATCA
The DNA here is from genome assembly GCA_937912225.1 of Candidatus Woesearchaeota archaeon. Classification (GTDB taxonomy): domain Archaea; phylum Nanobdellota; class Nanobdellia; order Woesearchaeales; genus JAHIUF01. Next base: position 17,303 of record CALDOJ010000008.1, read on the forward strand.
CTATCTTTAGTTCTATCAACAGGATAATCTCTAGGATCTCTAGGACTTGTACCACCGCGATACTCTTCTAAATTAGTGTAATCATCATTATCTGCATCTTCATTTGCATCACTTGGGTCATTTGGATCTAAATCATATCTTTCTTCCCAATAGTCAGGCATTCCATCATTATCACTATCGTTAGATTCTTCACTTCCAGGAAAACTTTCTGAATCTCGCGGATTAGTATTTGATTGGTATTCTTCTAAATTATTAAATGAATCATCATCTGGGTCTTCTGTTGCATCTGTTGGATCATTCGGGTCTAATTCAAAGCTTTCTTCCCATTCATCAGGCATTCCATCACCGTCAGAGTCAGCACTATCTGAACCAGGATAACTATTCGAATCTCTTGGATCAGAATCACCTTGATATTCTTCTAAGTTATCAAAATTATCTTGATCTGGGTCTTCTGTTGCATCTGTTGGGTCGTCTGGGTCTAATCCATTTTCTTCTTCCCAACCATCAGGCATTCCATCACCATCACCATCTTCTGGGTCTGCAGAACAGCCATTAGTATCAACTACTTCACCATCATTAGTTTCGTCACAAACATCAATTTCATCTATAATTCCATCACCGTCACTATCTTGAATTAAAATCAGCTCTGAACCATCAGCAACATTATCTGCATTATCATATACTTCCCAACAGAAATTACTACTTTCTTCAACTAAAATAATCGATTCATAACCAATATTAGGATCAGAACATTCATCTTCAGGAGGAGTTAATCCATAATAAATATCTGCACAAGCAACATCATCACTACAACCAATACTAATTTCAACACCGTTTTCAGTAGCAACTTTAACAATATTAACTATAGGTGCAGTTGTATCATTATAACAAACAGAATCAAACTCATCCTTAACTACAAACCCATCACTAACACTAATAGGTCCATGATGTCCGGCTGAGTCAATAGGTTCAACTTTTAAATAATAATTTCCTTCTGGTTCAAAACCAAAAATGTTAATTGTTGGATTAGATGAAGTTGTATAAACCCAATCTCTAACTTGAATATCATCGCTACCATTTCTTAACCAAATAGAATAATTATAATGCACAGTAGAAGCATCCATTGATTCAAAAATAGGCTTAATTTCATCACTACAAGCAAAGTTTCCATCTTCAATATCAGTAATTATAGGTATTCCAAAATCAACTCTAAATTCAATTAAATCTGTACCTGTAGTAATTGGAGAAAAGAAATCACAAGTAATCAAATATCTATGTTCTTTTTCAGACAAACCAAATAATTGATGAGTATGAAGAGTGTTACCAGTATTTTCAAAGTCATAATCAACTCCGTTCTTTGTAAAATAACAATTAGCATCTTTATTAGTTTCAACTTCTAATAAAGGACTAGTATCTTCAATTGAATCAATAGGAGCAGTATTAATAATATAACCTGTTTGAGAATAATCAACCACAAAAGAGAAATTTACAGTATTTGAAATATCACCCGCTCTATTTTGACAAGCAACAAAGAACAGGTGTTCAGATCTATTAGAACTTGATTGTAAATAATATCTTTCTCTATTAATTGTATTGAATACAGGGTTAACATTAGGTGTTTTTGTAACATCCCAATCATCCCAATTATCAAATCTGTGTAACATATAACCATAATCACTTGTCCAGTTGCTATATTTACAAATAGTTTCATCATCAGTTCTTACAATGAATTCAACAAAATTGTCTTGAAGAACAGGATTAGGACTAGCATAAGCTTGTTGAATAATAGGTGCAGTTGGATCATATCTTAATAAGAAATTGGCAGGGTTGTTTTCATTAACATTACCAAACTCATCTTCACATTTAATAAACATGTCAAAAGTTGGATTAGCTTCTGTAAAACTTTGTTTAATTTGTTGAGTTGAAGGAGTGATTCCTTGAGGAGAAAAGAAATAAGCATCTAAATTTAAACTATCAAAAGTATTTGAGAAATCATTAGCTTGATATTTACAAAGATTTGCAGGTGTGTTAGTATCAATTATTACGTCAAAAATAGGATTTCTTGAAACATTATAAGGAGGATTAATCAAAGTAATATCCATATCTAAATCACTAACAATAGCAACTAATTCATCACTCGCATAATTATTATTTAAATCATATGCAGTCCAACAAAAAGTTGCAGTATCTTCTAGTAAAACAGGCATATCAATTGGTTCATTAAACTCAGAAAGTTCACAATCAGAACCATCTGTTGAGATCCCATAATCAAATAAATCTTTACATCCACTTTGAGCATCTAAACAATAAACTTGAACTTCAGAGCCATCAGCAGTTTGACTTAATTCAGCCCAAGTTTGAGGAATGATTTCATCACAATTTGAATCTAATTCTGAAGCGACAACAACAGGAATTGAAGCTTGAACATAATTACCTGCTTCATCATAAGCAACTACATTTAAAGTATAAGTTAAACCATCTTCAAGGTCGGCAAAGATAGAAAAGTCTTCATCAAGCTCACCTTGTCTAATAACATCTCCACCTTGAGTTAAAGTATAATTATAACTATCAATACCTGATTCATCATCATTAGCAAAAACTTCGCCTCTAATTCTACTTAAAGAACAAGTAGGACTAGTAACATTTAATGTAATATCAAAAGGAGGGGTTCTATCAACATAGAATTCAAAAGTTTCAGTATTACTACCAAGAGCCATACCACAAGTAATGTCATAAGAATAAGCTCCTTCATCTAAATAACCAAGATTAGCTGTGTAAAGAAGATTATTAGTTGTTGAAAAATCAAAATCATTTCCATCAACTTCACAACCATTAGGAGTTTGAACTCCAGTTAAAATCTCAAAATCTATATTGTTGTCAATAGTATAGCTTTCAGGTGAAAGCATAGTAATTGAAAACATTCTATCATAATGAACTGTTACTAAAGTATTATTTACTGAATATTCTAAACCTGCAAGATTAGTACAAGTTATATTATAATAAAAATCATGTCTTGAAAAAATGTCTTCATCATCTAATAATTTAATATGAGAATAATCTAATTCTATAGAATGTTTTTTTTTATAAGAGTTAAAATTATTAATATCATAATCAGGAAAACCAATTCCATTATATGTACAAATAGTTCGATCATTAGTTGTAATATTCAAACGAGTTTTATCAATTTCAAAATCAGTAATAGGATTTGGAGTTATAGAAACTCCTAAAGATGGTTGTGTTATATCATAAGCTAAGTAAAGTTCTTTAGGATGAAGAATCCCATAATAATCTTCACAAAGAACATAAATTATTTCTTCTCGCCCGCTTGAATCAGGAGATGTATGATCAAAAATTAAACTGTTCTGATTAACACTATATATATAGTGATCTAAACCATCATTTAAATTAAAATTAAAAGGAGTATTTGACAAACTTAAAGGCTCGCTAATACCATCACCTGATTTACTATATTTACATTGCTGAGCGCCAGACTCAGTTTTTACAAGTAAATCAAAACTAGAATTTGAAGATACGCCTAAATGAGGTGATTCAACCCAAATATTCATGAATGGAGCATTAATAGAGAAAGGTTGACAAACAGTTACAGGATTACCAAGAAAATCAGTAGCAGTTATTGAAAGCTCATAATCTCCATTAATTAAATGTTCTGCTGGACGAAACTCAAAAGTTTTATTATCTTCAGTTTGATTTGTTAAATCATAATTTGTAAGTTCTTTTCTCAATTCAATATTTTGAATAAGAACTTCTTCAGAATAAGTAACTGTGATTGCCGGTTGATGATCTTCGGTAGTTATTGTAGGAAAACTATTACAAACAGCTGAAACAGATATAGTTGACACTAATAAAGCTATTACTATCAGTAAAAGTACTCTTAATCTCATCCTCTTTTCACTCAATACTTATTTCTGGTTCATCTGGTGATTTTAAATCTAACCAGATTTCAACCGTGCTGTTGAAAGTATTGCCGGCGTTGTCTGTGGCAATTAATATGACGTCTTTGAATGTTTCTGAATCAACTCCTCCACAAAGCATTTTTGGTGGTGGGAAGATTTCGAAATCTCCATTTGGTTCAATACATTGAATAGTGGCTGGATCACATGGATAAATACAATCAATTCTAGGTTCTGCAGTTAAATCACAATAACTAATATAACAAATTTCAACAGTATCAGTCGAAGTAGTTCCTACAATGCTAATATTTTCAGTTCCAACAGTAAAAGCAGGTAACCTATTTAATAAGATATTCTCTGCATAAACATTAATATCATTAAGCTCTGGTTCGGAATCATCAATATATATAGTTGCAGTTTCTGCACGTGAATTACCAGCATAATCAACTACTGTGAAAGTAATAGTTTTTTCTCCTTCACTATTCCAAGCAAAGCTTGCAGGTATTTGGAAAATATTATTGTAACTATCAAGGTTATCAAGAGTTGTTCCTTCAACTTCCATACTCATCATTAATTCGTGTGAGCCTTCATTAGTAACATAAACTTCTACTTGTATTGGTTGATCTGAAGGCGAATATTCGGGAGAGATAGTAAGATTAAATTCAGGATTAGTATTATCAATTATTAACACGAATAAATCTTCTTTTTCACTACCAAGACTACCATTTTGTAATAGTTTTTGAGCAACTAATTCAACATCATAAATACCTTCAGATAAAGCTTCAGTAAATGTACAACTAAAGAAATTTTTGGTTGTAACAACACAATTAATGTTTGTAGTTGCAGGATTTAAAATAGCGGATTTAATTTGTATGTCTAATTGTTCTTCACTACCATTAACGTTTTGAGTATAATCTAATGTTAAGCTAGGAGTGTTTTGAACATTCCATTTATTGTTATGATGAGGATTATTTTCATTAGCACCAATCACATTAATTATTGGAGTGTTTGGAGCTTCTTTATCAAGTGTGAAAACCCAGTCATCAGCACATTCATTATCCATACCTGCAGGACAATCAGGATCACATTGTTCATCATCTGCGGCTACACAACAGTCACCTTCTTCATTAGTACAAATTTCACAGTTTGTATCTGCAGTAGCTGTACAATCAGGATCACAGACATTATCATCACTAGTTCCAACACAACAATCATCTTTTGTATTTAAACAAACAGAAGTTATACATTCATTATCATAAATATAACATTTATCATAGTCACAATATCCTTCTTCAATTCCAATCCATTGATTATTATCATTACAATATTCTTGATTTAATACATCGCAAGTATCTGGAATACAAATTGAACATCCATAATCATAATCTTTTGATCCACAAGTTGATTCATAAGCAGAGTTATCCCACACATCTCCTGAACAATAATATTCTTCAGCAGTGTCACAGAATCCTTCAATACATCCAAAGTTTGAATCATAACATTCAGAGTCGGATAATTTACAAACTGTACAATAAGAACTGCCAAAATTCCATCCAGAACCATCATAATAATCATTATTTGAAATATCACAATCATTAGTTTGTGCATCAGGGCTAGGATAAACTGATGAATCAACTCTCCCACATTCATTAGCATAATTTGTAGCAGAAACTTTGTCAACCCAGAATCCATCTTCATTACAAATGAAATGCTCTTCTGAATCACAAGAGTAAGGGTTACATGCAACATAATTATCTAAGCAAGTACTATCTAAAGCACCACACATAATATTATAATCTTCTGTAGTCCAATTGAAAACATCTGCACCATTATTTCTACACCATCTTTGATTTTCATAATCACAGAAATCTTCAGGAGCAGTTCCAGCTTCACAATCTGAGCAAATAGGATCTTCTAAACCACAAAGTTCCGGAGCACAATAATCTCCTTCAATATTTATATCTTCATAAGGTAACCATTCACCATATTGACAAATAAGTTGTGAGAAAGGATTACATTCATTATGTACACAATTACAATCAACATCCCAAGAAGTATCTGCATAACAATCTTGGAGATCACATAATCCATCTTCAGGTAAGTATAAACAACAATCATCTGAATTAGCAGTACAACCACCAAGATCAGTACAATCAGGATCTTCGCCTAAATCATAAACACCGTTAGTTAATCTACAATCAGGGTCACAAGTATCATCTTCTTCTTCCCAAGCACAACAACCATCTAAACCTGGTTTACAAGCTTTAGTATTATAACCATTATCATCTAAAACGTTACCAGCATAATCTTGTAAGTTTAATACAATTGAATAATTCCCATTAACCCAGGGACTGCCTTGTGGAGGAGTAAATGATAAAGTGTAATAATATCTTAATGAATCTTCACTTGAATAAACAAATAAAGCAGAACTAGTAGGAACAACACCGTTAGGACCAGTTATTTCTAAAACCCAGTCATCAACATTAATTCCAGAACCACTCTTTAATTCACTAATATTAACACTGATTGTTTGATATTCATTAACAATAGTTCCAGTAATTAATCCAGATTCAATTTTAGGTTTTTCATTATCAAAGAATAAATTCTTACCAGTGCTCATACCAACATTATCTAAATCATCTCTCATAGCAACATGGAACAAATAAGCATTTTCATCAGCTTCATCAATGTCATAAGTTAAGTTTAATTCTTTACCAAACCAAATATTTAAATGATCTTTATCATAAACTTTAATTGAATCACCAGTATTAACAGTTGTTTCTAAAGTTTCAGCCAAATTAATTACTGAAGTAAGAGCTCCTGAATTAACAGATTCAATTAAATAGAATTTTTTATAATTACCATAACTCTTTCTATTATGACTAAGAACTTCTAAGTAGTTGCCAGCAACCCAGTAGTTGTCAAGACTTAAATCTTCTTGAACAGTTATTGAACTTCCGCTAAAAGGTCCTTGATAAACAACTAATATGTTTTGATTACCACCAAGATGAGTATCAGAACCAATATTTGTTTCGCTTAATTGGTCATAAATTTCAGCAGGTTCATTATAATCCATAGGAATTTTTTGAACTAAGTAAAATTCAATCATACCAATAAATTGACTACTTGTTTGACCAGTAACAAATAAATTAGGATCATTTGTATAATAAGTATTATTTCTTGAAAGTCCATTACCATAAATTGCATTATTATAATAATAAAGAGGGTAATCATTTCCAGCCCAATCTTCGAATTGAACTTCACTAGTAGTTGCAAATAATGGATCTAATGTTGGATAAGACGGTGCTTTAGTATCTAAAATAATTCCTGAAGTTGATTGATCGCCAGAATTAACTCCATGATAATCAGTAACTTTAGCATGAAAAGTTAAAGGAATACTGTCTTTACCTCTAAATCTAAGAGTATTAGTAATATTCAAATTAGAATTAATACTATAATCAGATGGAGTATAACCAATACTATAATCAACACCTTCTAAAGTATAATTGAATCTATCAACAGATTGAATTAGTTTAGAAGATTCGACATGAATATTATACCAACCATAACCAAGTGTACTTACTTCATTTCCAAAGAAATCTTTAACAGTAAATGTTAATACAGGTAAATCATTATCAATATGAAGTGTTTCTTCTCTAATAACCTGATCATTTCCGCCTTTATCTTCAGAATAGAATCTAATAGTGTATTCTCCAGAAGTTTTTTTTTCAAAAGTACTTCCGCTCCAAGTAGCATTAGGATTACAAGAAGTAAACTCAGTAGGATTTTCACAAAGATAAACTGATTCATAATTATTAGGTTCATTACAACCATAGGCCCAATTTTTACCATAATCAATCATAGGAATATCAACACATTCAAAAGTTAAATGAAGTTCAGGATGCCACTGACTGAATTTAAAAGAGCCCATCAAACCAGCTGTTGTATCTCTAACAATTGTAGTAGGAGAAATTTGGTCGATAGCAAATAAAATCCAATCAGCATTATTATTTTCTGTAATTTCATAACTAGTAGAACCATCTTCTTCTGTTTTGCTAACATTACAAGCAGTATAGAATCTATAAGCACCAGAACCCGGTAAAGTTAAAGAATGTTTGTGAAGTTTACCAGTTGCATTAGTTGTAAATGTTCCTTCATAAATTCTATTTACATCATCAGCTAATGTTTCATTCATGTCAGAATATAATGGACTAACAGTACTATAACGACACTCAGCAAAGTTTTGAGTAGTAATATTTAATTTAACATTTCTATAATTCAAAGTTCCTTCAGGTAAAGGATTACTAATGCTAATATCTCCCTCAATTAACATAACTTTCGGACCAGAAATTGTTTGAGCATTACCAAATTTATCAACACAATTATAGTTGAATAAATATCTTCCATCTTCTAAACCTTGGTAATAAAATGAAAAGTTTGTGCCTCCAACTTCATGTTGGCTTCCTTTAAGATTATTATTACTATCTGTTAAATTAAATTGACAAGTTGCATTTTCATCTAATGAAACATTGATGAATAATTCGCTTTTCCATTCACCATTAAAATAAGGAACATAATTCCAATCAATAGTAATAGTTGGACCAGTCTTATCAACAGTAAAAGTTTTATTTTGAAGAACTTCAATATTTTTAGCAGGATCAATAGAATAATAATACAAAATATAATTTCCAGATGTAGAAGGTGTATAAGTGAAAACATTTCCGCTAGCTAAATCAGTATTAGCATTAGGATAACAAGTATTGGGTTGTTCTGTAACACAATAATATGTTTCAAAATCTCCATTATCAATATTATAAACATTATCAACAACATTATACTCTGCGGAGAATAAAGCACCATAAGCATCTTGAACAAATACAGATGTAACAGGAGCTTGGAAATCTTTTCTACATTTTAAATCTCCAACAGTACAATCAAGATAACTAATATCAAAAACATCAGAATCATCATTTGAATCTCTATAACATAATTCATCTGAAGCAGTATCCCATTTACATTTACCAAAGTCAAAATAATCATCACTATAATTAGAAATAAAATGAGTAATTCCAGTTCGTTGATTTCCGTTATAAGTAATATCAACATTATATTCTTCTAAACCAATACAATCTGCAACATTATCATAATCACGACATTCTAAATCTAATTCATTTTTACAACCACTAACCCAAGAACCTTTATTATTACTTAAACCATCAAAGTAACAAGCAGCCCCGTAAAGAGAACAAAGTTCTTTATTACAATAAGGAAATAAGTTATTAGAACCATCAGAACATCTACTACAATCTTGTTCTTCCAAAACATTAGAAGTACAAATACCTAAACCAAATTCCTCTTGATAATTATTCCAACTACATTCACCAGATGCAAACTGTCCGCAAGGATCATAATCACAAGAAGTTTTTGACGAATAATCATAACAAGATGTTACTTCAGAACAATCATAATATTTATCAACAGCAGTTAAAGTATAATCTAAATAACAAACATTCTGAATAGTTGCTAAATTATCACAAAGAAAATCACCATGAGGTTCATATTCAACATAAAGATTATTTTTTCCATAAGCAGAAAATTCTCCATAAACAGAATTACATTCTTGACAATCAGTTATGCCTTTACACTCAGGACCATTATCATCTTCATAACAAAAGCTTAAACAATATTGGTCTTGACCTGAATCAACAAAAATTTGTAATAAGTTATTTGAATCACAATAATAAATTCCAGAATTGGGGTTATTGTAACAAAAAGTATCTTCATGAGATTCCATACAAGCAGCATCACCAGTTTGAATCTTTACAGGATTTGAATCTTCAAAAATATTTCCAGGATATAAAGCACGAACTATATATGAATACCAAGAATTAGGTTGAATATTATCAGAATCAGAATAGAAATAGATTCCGCTACTAATATCAGTAGGACTCCAACTACCAGCACATTCTCCAGCATCAAATTCTCCATCACATCTTAAAACAACAAAGCTATCAACATAAGAATCACAAACACTCTCAAGAGTCCAAGATAAAGAAATTGCAGCATCTTCCCCAACTAAACCAATTCCACTAATAGCAGGATTTTGTACAACTTCTAAACAAGCATTGCCAGCAACACATTCACAACTAGCAGTGCAATGATCAAAATTAATACAAGTATTTGAATAAGAAGAACCATCACAATCTTCGCCAGGTTCTAATTGTCCATTTAAATTACAAGTAGGAGGTTGAATACAAGTACATGATCCCCAAGAACAATCATTAAAATTATTTTCACAAGAAACTCCAGGAAGAGCATCATAAGTACCAGTTGAATCATCATAATCGCATTGTTCAGTTCCTTCAACAACACCATTTCCACAAAAGAATCCGCAAGTAGCAGTATCATCAGAACCACATTGTGCACAATAAGAACTTGAATCAGTTGCTTCATAAACCCAATCACCAAGCGTTTGACTACACCACCTATCATTATTAACATCACAAAGACCAGCACCACAATCAGGGTCTTCTTCTGGCGAAGTGCAACCAGAATTACAAACACCATCACAAATTCCAGGAAGACAAGAAACAGTTGTACATTCAGGATCACCTTGCGCTAAACATCCATTATCTTCACAATAAACATCTCTTTCATTAGCAACAGATAAATCATAATGAACCCAATTGTTAGTTGCATCGCACCAATTATTATTTACAATATCGCATTGACCATAAGAACAAGTTGCAGGCAGAGTAATATTTTGACAAGATGAACATCCAACATAACAATTATTACAAGTAGAAGTACCAACAGGACTAATTCCCGCATCTGCACATTCTTGAGTTTCACCACAACAAATACCGCCAATAGCAGAACATTCTTGGCCTCCATAACTACAATCCAAATAAACATTAGCATTATTTAAATTACTAGATAAAACATATGAAGAAGAATTTTCAGCACAACCCATTTTTTGAGCAATAATTTCAATAGTTCCTTCTGTAACACTAAATAATTCATAATAACCATCAACATTAGTTTCGCCAGGAATATTTAATATGTGAATGACTGCACCTTCAATAGGATTACCATTTTGATCATAAACATAACCAAAAACATTGTAAATATCAACAACTGCATTACAAATATTATCTGCTGAACAACCAGCAGAAGTTTCATAACCAGTATTAGAACCTGCACAACAAAAATTATTACTATCAATTACTGTAGTTCCACAAAAACAAACAGACGCTCCAACAACAGAATTATTAGCTTCACAAGAAGGATAAGAACATTCAACAACACATTGAGAAGGACATAATGCAGGATCATCAAATGTTTCATTATAAGCATAAAAAGTTCCAGTACATTGAGTTGCAATTAAACCATCTTGAAAATAAGGATCAGTATTTTGACAACAACAACCATCGCCTCCTTGAGCAGAAATAATACTAGCAAATAGAGTAAAAACAAGTATGAACACTACTAAGTAACCAACCCTCTTCATCAAAGCCACCATCTTTTTAATAAAATATAAATGTTCTCCTATATATAGTTTTTGAAAATAAGACGCTAAACAATTAAGAAACATTAGTAGTTATTAAACACATAGACATGATTGACAAGTTTTTCCAGGCAAACAAGCATAACCTTCAGGATGTTCATCACATTTAGTATCTGCATTACAAGTTGTTGCATGTCTTTCACACAAACCATCAAAACTATCTCCGCCTGTTTCTATATTATTAGTACAACTAATACATCTTCCATCATTATTACGGAAAAACCCATCGTCGCAATCTGCATCATTTGCAGTAGTTCCAGAATTTTTACAAACACCTAAACTAGTGTCAAAAATATAAGGACTACAGTCTTGAAAAGCACAACTATTACTACAACCAAATTCGGGTTTATTACCATTACCAGTCGAAACAGACCAATAATCACCTGCAGGTCTGTTGTTACAATCAACTGCGGCTGTACAACTAGAATCAAAACTAGTACTTCTACAAATATTATCTCTGTCAGAAGCTGAGCAAGTATTATCACAATGGTCTGCAAAATAACTTTCATCACCACTACAAGAAAAAACATCTTCATAAGGAGTTAAATCATCTGCAGGAATACCTATGCATTGAGAAAAACCACTATAACTACCACAAACACAATCTTGAGATCTAGTATTATTACAAGTTCCTCCGTTGCAAGTAGCAGTACAATCAAACCAACCAGCACCATTATCATAACCATTATTACTAATAGAGGATCTTTCAGCATTAGGATTACAAGTACCTGTTCCTGTACCTAAAAAGTCTTTTTCAAAACTATAACCAGGATTGTAATTATAACAACCACTTCCAGTATTAAAATCAGGACAATCAATATTATTACAATTAGAATCAAAAGGATTACAAGGACCTTGACAACTCTCTGTTTCACCATTTGATGAATTAAAATCATTACAACCAGGAGTTTCAGGAGTCCACACATCTGTTACAGTTCCACTACAAACATTACCACGATTACCACTACATTCTTGAGTATAAACTCTTTTGAAAATATCATTAGCAAGCTTTGGATCAGTTAAAAAATTTCCAATAGGACTGGTTATTGTAACAAGTCTAGGAGATGTTAAACCAGCAGCATCATCTTGAATAGCAAGACTTGCAGAACCATATTCTTTTTGAATTGGTCTACAACTAAATTGACTTTCTTCATAACAAATATTACCTCCAGTAATAGTGCCCCATGAACCAACAGCATCACTACAACAAGTATGATTAGATTGAAACTCAATTCCATAAGGATAAGAATCAACTGCACTTCGATGAGGTAAGCAATCAAAAACTTCAATTTCTTTTTTATCAGGAGGGTAAATCCACATACCATTAGAATAAACTTCTAAAGTAATATTATGATATCCTAAACGAAAAAAATTCAAAGGAACAATATTGCCTATAGAATAACCACCATCAGGAATTTCTTGAATTAAATCAGGCGTCGTAATTTCAAAAGGTTCTTTATCATCACTCCATCGAAAGCTTTCAAGAGGCGAAAGATAAGAATGAGAAAGACTAGCATCTAAAAAATAAGGATCTTCCTTAGAAGCATTACCATTACCAATATCTGAATAATCATTAGATAAATTAATAACTGCAACTGGTAAATCAAAAACCAGAATAGAAACGTTCTGCCAATCTTTTAAACCTTCTTCATCTTCAACCATTATAGTTACATGGTGTAAACCAGTATCTTCAAAAACAGTTAAATAAGAAGCATTTTGCTTTGATGCTAAAAATTCATCAGACAAAGACCAGTTCTTAGGTTCAACAGAATAATCATCATCAACACAAGTAATACAAGAAGCAGAATTACTAGCTGCAATACAACAAGAAATATTAAAAGAACTATCAAAATTTTCTTTCCAACCACGATAAGAATAATTAATTAAATTATCATCAGAATCATACCCTTCAGGAGTAAAATCAATCTCAAAACCTTGCATTACTTGAATATTATGAGAACCCCAACCTTCATCAATAAAATCAAGAACAGGAATTCTATTCTCAACAGCGAATTGAAAAACAAAAGGTTTACCATTAATACTAGAAGCATTATCAATTACTTGAACAATCTCATCAAAAAAACCATTAATACAAGCAAAACAAGAATTAGGCTTAACAATAACTTGAATTCGAGCATCATCACCGCCAAAAACATTCAAATAATCCAAATCAAGAGCAAATTCATAATCACTAGCTTCAGACCTTAAAACTCTAACAATAAATTCATGAAGTTCTTTTAATCGATAATTTTTCTTAACTTCAAAACGAGCAAAACTTTCAACATTAGCTAAACCAACTTTAACAATGAAAGGATAAAAAGTTTCAACAGTAAAACCAGAACTGCCAAAAGTTACAATTGTTTCAGGCTTATTAACAACAGAAATATTATAACCAAAAACATCTTCAAAAATAGAAAAATCAACACATTCAGCAGTTTTATTAGAAATATATTCTGTTAATTGAAATTGAATACTATTAGTGCCATAACTACTATTACCGCCACAACTATAATTAAAACGAGCACTAACCAAATGTCTATTAGGTCCATTAGGATCACAAAGTTTAGGAAGTTCTGGATAACCAAACGCGCCAGTATTCATGCTACAATTAGCACCAAAACCATTTCTAAGCCAATAAGCAGTTTTAACAGCACTAATATCTGTATCCCATAAAGGATAACCAGGAGGATTAGCATCAAAACAAGTATTATTACGATTAATTCTTAAGCCATAATTAACTTTGTAAACAGAACCATTATGTTCAAATGGTAAAAATTGTTCGCCTTCTAAACCTTCAGAAATTATTCCGCCCTGATAATCATAAAGAACTCCACCTTGTAAACCAAGACGCACAACTGCTTCATCAGTAACTCGATTAACACAAGAAGTAACATAATGTTCGATGCTAGAAGTTTGTAAAACTTGATTAATAATATTGTCTGCTTTATTTTGTAATTGAGTTTGAACAACGATGTTTCTTGCAAAAAGCATGAAAGCAAAAGCTGCAATTAATACTATTCCAAGAACTACAAAGATAGTGAATTGACCTCTTTTTCCACCCATAAGAACACTATTAGTTATTAACTATATAAAAATTATTTGTTTTAGTGCTTGGCTAAAGTCTGACAAGTATCAAGATGCAAAGCAATCGCTTCCCAAACATCATTAATATTTTCTCGTTCTTCAACACCCAAATCAGAATCATTATCAATTTCTTTATGATAAGGAAAACCTTCATTTTCAGGAAAAATTTCAATAGAACAAATATCTTTTGTGCTACCAAAAAAAGCAGATTTGTGATCAATCTCAGTAATTACATAACAATATTTACTCATAATATCTCCATGAATTGCAGAAGATTTGTAAAGTTCAATTCTAGTAATGATTTTTTTAGGAAGATTAATTTTTTCACCTAGAATACTAAGATATTCTTCATGATATTCAATATTAGTCTCATGTATATGGCCCATAAACTAATCAATGACACTAATTATATATAATGTTTTCTAAACTTCTCAGCCTTTTCAAAAACTAAAGGTAATGGAGAACAATAATTATTTTTAGTTTTAAGAAACTTTTCTAGTTCCTGTGGTGTTAACCATTGAAATTCTGCAACTTCACCATCAACAAAAGTTACATTTGTTTCTGTTGTCATAATAAATCCTAATCCAACCCATTCATTGTTTTTAGTAGTTTTATAATGAAACTTTTCAAAAATGAATCCAACAGAACCTTTTTCTAAATTTTTAATTTTTAGTAAAAATTCTTTTTTAGAAAACATTTCAAGTTCTAATCCTATTTCTTCTTCCGTTTCTTTTATTAAAGTTTCATTAAAGTTCATTGGTTTATTATTTTGATAGCAGTTATGCCCTGCAACACTCATATCCCATTTTTGAATTTGTTCTGAATCGTATTTGTTTGCATTCTTTAATTGTAAACCATATTTTTTTAAGTTAGAATTCCAAATCATAGACCAAGTAGAATAATGAACTGTATTAAGTCTGGTATTACCAGTATGTGCAAAATTTTTCTCTATAGGACCAATAATATTTCCTTTTGAGTCACATTTAACTAAAAGCTCTTTTTCGACCATAGTTAAAAAAGTTTCAAATTTTATTTAAATATTATTATAATAAGCCCAAAGTTACAAAGAAACTCTTCTTTGAACTTCAGAAATTGCAAACAATTTCAGTAAGCTTTATAAAGGCATGATTTTTCCAGTACTTTATTCCCGAGTGAATAGCGCATAGGGTTAAGTAAAAGCTATTTCTCGAATAATTAAAATTGATTAAAAATGACTCAAGAATTTAAACACGTAATAAGGATTGTTAACACTGACTTAGATGGTAAAAAACAAGTTCTATTCGCACTAACAAAAATTAAAGGCGTAGGAGAAATGTTTGCAAACATGGCTTGTAAATTAGCAAGTGTAGCAACAAATACTAGAGCTGGAGATTTAACTGATGCAGAAGTAAAAAGATTAGAAGAAATTCTAAAAGAGCCATTACAACATGGAGCTCCAAACTGGATGATTAATAGAAAAAAAGATTATGAAACTGGTGAAGATAAACATTTGTTAACAGGCGATTTACAATTAACACAACAACTTGATGTTACTAGACTTAAAAAAATTAAATCTTACAGAGGTTTAAGACTTCAATGGGGCGTTCCTGTAAGAGGACAAAGAACAAGATCAAACTTCAGAAATAAAAAAGGAAAAGGACTCGGAGTAAAGAGAAAAAAATAAGGTTATAAAATGGGAGATCCAAAAAAAATTAGGAAAAAATATCAAGGACCTAGACATCCGTGGGAAAAACTTAGAATCGACGAAGAAAAAGTATTAACAAAAGAATACGGTTTAAAAAATAAAAAAGAAATATGGATGATGGAAACAGTTTTAAAAAACTATAAAGCACAAGTTAAAAAATTAATTTCAATGACTGATACACAAGCAGATCTTGAAAGAGAACAATTAAGATTAAAATTATTATCATACGGATTAATTGAATCAAATGATGCTTTAGATAAAGTATTGGGTTTAACAGTAAAAGATATTCTAGAACGAAGATTACAAACAATCATGTTCAAAAAAAATCTTGCAAAGTCTGTAAATCAAGCAAGACAATTCATTGTACATCATCATGTAACTGTTGATGGAACAAAAATGACTGCACCTTCATACTTAGTTAAAGTTAAAGAAGAAGGATTAATCTCATTTGCAATGAAATCAGGATTATCAAGTCCGGACCATCCAGAGAGATATTCGGAAACAGTAGCTCCAAAAGTAGATAAAAAGAAAGAAGCAAAGCTAGCAGAAAAGAAAAAAGAAGAAGAAACTGAAGGAGTGGCTGCATTTGATGAAGTCCCAACAGAAGAAGAAGTAGTACTTGGTGACTTAAAGAAGAAAGCTAAAGTAGAAGCTAAAGAAGAAACATCTGAAAAACAACCTGGGGAAAAGAAAAATGAATGATCAGCGTGAACAATTAAGATGGGGAGTTGCACATATTTATGCATCATACAACAACACAATAATTCACATCACAGACATAACAGGGACAGAAACAATCACATTAGCTTCAGGTGGACAAGTTGTAAAAGCAGACAGATTAGAATCCTCGCCAACAGCAGCAATGGCAGCAGCAAAAAAAGCAGCAGAAGTTGCGCTTGATAAAGGAATTAGAGGAATTCATGTTAAAATTAAAGCTCCAGGCGGACATAACGGACCAATGAATCCAGGACCAGGAGCACAAGCAGCAATCAGATCATTATCAAGAAGAGGTCTAAAAATAGGCTTCATCGAAGACATAACTCCTATTCCGCACGGTGGTTGCAGGAAAAAAGGGGGACGAAGAGGGAGGAGAGTATAAATGGAACTAAAACTACTTACTAAAGGAAAAGATAAAATTACTTTTTTATTAAAAGGAGTAGATATTTCGTACGCTAATACTCTAAGAAGAATAATGATGGCTGAAGTGCCAACACTAGCAATTGAAGACGTAGAGTTCAAAGCAAACAATTCAATTTTATACGATGAAATTGTTGCTCATAGATTAGGATTAGTACCAATAAAAACAGATTTAAAATCATACAATTTCGTAGAAGAATGCAAATGTAAAGGTAAAGGATGCGGACATTGTCAATTAAAATTAACTTTGAAAACAAAAGGCGTAGGGTATGTATACGCAGGAGACATGAAGTCAAAAGATCCAAACTGCAAACCAGTTTATCCAAAAACACCAATTTCAAAAATAATTGATAAACAAGAAATGCAATTTGAAGCAACAGCAATTCTTGGAGTAGGAAAAGAACATGCAAAATGGAGTCCAGGACTAGTCTTTTACAAATACAATCCAATAGTTAAAATTAATAAAAATCCAGACAACGCTGAAGAAATTGAAGCAAAATGTCCTGCAAGAGTTTTTGACTTAAAAAAAGATAAGTTATCAGTGAACGCAAAAAATGAATCAGCATGTATATTATGTAATGAATGCGTAGAACTAAGTAATGATCAAATAGAACTTCAAAATTCAGACGAATTCATATTTACAGTAGAATCGTGGGGTCAACTAGATCCTAAAGAAATGGTTGTAAAAGCATTTGAAATTTACAACAAGCAAATAGACGAGTTTACAAAGCAACTCAAGTAGACATACTCATAACGTTCATGCGAGGGCAAACAAAAACAAAGTTTTTGAGTCCTCACTCACTAACGTTCGCGAGGGTGTCGGAGTCTGGTCAATCGACTACGGTTGAGGGCCGTAGACCTTAGTGGTTGCGCGGGTTCAAATCCCGTCCTTCGCATCAAAATCAGAAAAATGAAAAAAGAAAACAATAAAAACGAACAATTGAAGAGCCTAATACGAGAGCTCAAAAAGACTGCGATAGATAATGATGTAAAAATCTGGAAAAGACTAGCAGTAGATCTAGAAAAACCATCTAGGCAAAGAAGAGTTGTTAATGTTTTCAAAATTGAACAATACTCAAAACCAAATGAAATCATAGTTGTTCCAGGAAAAGTACTAGGAACAGGTGTTTTAAGTAAAAAAGTAGATGTAGCAGCTTACAATTTCTCAGATGAAGCATATAAAAAAATCTCAGAAAAAGGGTCAGCAATTTCAATCACAGAATTAATGAAAAAAAACCCTCAGGGTAAAAAAATTAGAATACTAGGATAAAATGATAATTGACGCAACAAATTTAATATTAGGACGAATCGCAACTATTGCAGCTAAAAAAGCACTATTAGGAGAAACAGTAGATATAATTAATTGCGAGAAAGCAGTTATTACTGGTCTTCGAAAAACAATCTTAGAAAAATACCAAAGAAAAAGTGCAATGGGATCGCCAAGTACAGGTCCATATATTGCAAGAATGCCTGATAAATTTGTAAAAAGAGCACTTAGAGGAATGATTCCTTATAAACAACCAAAAGGAGTTGCAGCGTTAAAAAGATTAATGTGTTATTCAGGAGTACCTGAAGAATTTAAAGATAAAAAAGCAGAAACAATCGAAGAAGCAAACATTTCAAAATTAGCAAACTTAAACTTTGTCACAGTAAAAGAAATCTGTTTAAACTTAGGAGGAAATTTGTAAGATGAAAAAGCCTATTCATACAAGCGGAAAGAGAAAAATGGCCGTTGCAAGAGTTACATTAAAAGAAGGAACAGGAAAAGTTACTGTTAACAAAAAATCTCTTGATCAAGTAGAACCAGAAATGGCTAGAATGAAACTAAGTGAACCACTTTTACTAGCAAATCAATTCGCAGATAAAGTAGATATCAAAATTAGCGTCAAAGGAGGCGGATTTATGAGTCAAGCAGAAGCTTGTAGATTAGCAGTTGCAAGAGCACTTTCAAGATATCAAACAAAATTAAAAGAAGTATTCATGGAATATGATCGACAACTATTAGTTGCAGATGTTAGAAGAAGAGAATCTTCAAAACCAAACAGTCAAGGAAAAGCAAGGTCAAAAAGACAGAAATCTTATAGATGATTCCTGTTTATTAAAGGTGATAATATGATAATACCAATCAGATGTTTTAGTTGTGGAAAACCAGTAGCACATTTATGGGAAGAATACCAACAAAAACTAAAAAAGAAAGAAACTGCTAAAAAAGCAATGGACGACTTAGGATTAGAAAGGTATTGTTGTAGAACTCTATTCTTAGGTCATGTTGACCTGATTGACACAGCAGCTAAATTCAAAAAATTCTAAGTTTT
Organism: Candidatus Woesearchaeota archaeon; assembly: GCA_937912225.1. Classification (GTDB taxonomy): domain Archaea; phylum Nanobdellota; class Nanobdellia; order Woesearchaeales; genus JAHIUF01. The sequence continues at coordinate 37,001 of CALDOJ010000008.1, forward strand.
TTTGAAATATTCTTTGAATTTGGCTTTTTATGAAAAAATATATTAATTAGCAGTTCATTCAAATACTATACTATGAGCACTTTTAAAGAAATTGCCGATAAATGGCAAAAAAAATGGAAAGAAGCAAAAATCTTTGAAGTTAAAGAAGACGCTAAAAAAAAGAACTTCTATTGTCTAGAAATGTATCCTTATCCTTCTGGAAAATTACATATGGGTCATGTAAGAAACTATGCTATTGGAGATGCTTTTGCTCGATATAAAAGAATGAGCGGATTTAATGTTCTATACCCAATGGGTTATGACTCATTTGGTTTACCTGCAGAAAATGCAGCTATTAAAAATAAGACTAATCCTCGAGAGTGGACTGATAAAAATATTATAACCATGAGAGAACAACAAGAAATGCTAGGATTAAGTTATGATTGGTCAAGACAAGTAAAAAGTCACGACCCAAATTATTTTAAATGGAACCAATGGATTTTTACTAAATTATTCGAAGAAGGATTAGCTTACAAAAAAGAATCTTTTGTTAACTGGTGTCCTAGTTGTAATACTGTTCTTGCAAATGAACAAGCACAAGGAGGAACCTGTGACCGTTGTAAATCTGTTGTTGAACAAAAAGAACTTAATCAATGGTATTTCAAAATTAGAGACTTTGCAGATGAGCTTTTAGATGGTTTAAAAGATTTAGACTGGCCTGAAAGAGTAAAAACAATGCAAACAAATTGGATTGGAAAAAGTCACGGAACAAATATTATTTTCGAAATTGAAAATGACGACCCAATTAAGATTTTCACGACGAGACCAGATACTCTTTACGGAGTTACATTCATGGTTTTTGCACCAGAACATCCAAAAATTTCTGAATGGGTAAAAGGAACAAAATACGAAAAAGATTTCAAAAAATTATTTACAGAAGTAATGAAAGAAGATCCTTTTCAAAGAACATCTGAAGAATCAGAAAAGAAAGGAATGTTTACAGGAAAATATGCAATTAATCCAGTAACAGAAGAAAAAATCCCTATTTACGTTGGAAATTTTGTTTTATATGAATACGGTGGTGGAGCTGTAATGGCAGTACCAGCACATGATCAAAGAGATTTCATGTTTGCAAAGAAATTTAATATTCCAATAAAAGTTGTAATCAAACCAGATGCATTTGATATTGATTCAGAAAAAATGTCAAGAGCATATCTTGGCGATGGAACATTAACTAATTCTGAAGACTTTGATGGTTTAAGAAATAGAGATGCAATTAGTGAAATTTCTAACGAGTTAAAAAAACAGAAAAAAGGCGGACCAACAATTGAATACAAATTAAGAGATTGGCTTATTTCTAGACAAAGATATTGGGGTACACCAATACCAATAATTTATTGTGATAAATGTGGTATAGTTCCAGTTCCTGAATCTGATTTACCAGTAGACTTACCTTCAGACGTGAAGTTCACAGGAAAAGGAAACCCGCTTGAAACAAGCAATTCATTTGTTAATTGTAAATGTCCTAAATGTAAAGGTTCTGCAAAACGAGAAACAGATACGATGGACACTTTTGTAGACAGTTCATGGTATTTCTTAAGATATACAGATCCACAAAATTCAACTAAACCATTTGATGCTAAAAAAGTAAATTATTGGTTACCAGTAGATCAATATATTGGTGGAATAGAACATGCAATTTTACATTTACTTTATGCAAGATTTTTTACAAAAGCACTTCGAGATTTAGGACTTCATAATGTTAATGAGCCGTTCCAAAGATTACTATGTCAAGGAATGGTCTTAAAAGACGGAACTAAGATGAGTAAGAGTGTTGGCAATGTTGTTGACCCAGGACCAATAATTGATGAATATGGACCCGATACAGCAAGATTATTTATGTTATTTACATCACTTCCGGAAAAAGAATTAGAATGGTCAGAACAAGGTGTAGCAGGAAATTATCGATTCTTAAATAGAGTTTATAATTTATTAGAAGCAGATTATAAAACTCGAACTGATAAAAATAATAAAGATAAACATTTAATTTCAAAATTACACAGCACTATTAAAGAAGTCACAGAATTCATGGAAGAATTCAAATTAAGTCTTGCAATTGGAAAAATAATGGAATTAGTAAATACTATTAATTCTTACAAAGAAGACCTAGTCAATGAATCTATTTACAAAGAAGTTGTTGAAAAATTAATTCTTTTAGTTTCACCATTTGTTCCACATATTGCAGAAGAACTATGGGAAAAAGCAGGAAACAAAAACTTTGTATCACTAGAAGAATGGCCTAGCTACGATGAGAAAAAGATTGATACAAAAGCAGAAGCTTACGAAGAAATAGCAAGTCAAACAACTGCCGACATTAATAAAGTATTAGAATTAATTGGAATGAAAAAACCATCTAAAATTAAATTAATAGTTTCAGCAAAATGGAAGTATGATTTCTTTAAATTGTTCAAAAGTGAAATTGCAAAAACTAGGGATGTAAAAGTTTTGATGGGTGTAATCTTAAAAGAAAAAGAAATGAAAGCTCACGGACAAGATGTTGTAAAAATGATTCCAGTACTTGCAAAAGATATTACCAAATTACCAAAAGAAGTTCTTGATCAAAAAACAGAATTAGAAAGCTTAAACGAAGTAAGCAAAAAATTAGAAGAAGAATTCTCGTGCAAGATAGAAGTTGAAGCGGCTGATATTAGTAAAGAAGCAAAAGCAAGAGTTGCAAACCCAGGAAAACCGGCAATACTAGTTGAGTAGAATAGTTTTATAAATATTATTAAGTTTCTATTATTTATGTTTATTCAAGATTTAGTTAAAGCTTATGAAGCAATGGTTGATGGAACAAATTTTCTTTACAAATGTCAAGAACAAAAGATTACTAGAGATGATTTAGAGAATTTAGTTTATCCAGAAATGACTCAAGAGTTTAATGAATTAAACCAAAGAGGAGCAGATCTTAGAAAAGATAAGTCTGACCTTAGAATTTTAATATACCAATCATTAGTTTACCCGGTTCATTGGATGTTAGATCATAAAAAAATAACTGATTCTAAAGAGTACGTGCAAAAACATATTTTGAATAGATGTAATTTAGAATGATTTGGTCTTATGTTTTCTCTTAGCAATTAAATACATAACATAAATTATACTGCCAATAAGAACTAAGCTTAATACTCTTGATAGAATTTCTGCAGTTAATTGATTCATATTAAAAAGTGCGCGCCTAAAGGTGGATATACATAAAGACAACAGCTACCTTGCTTCTTCCTCAGTCCTGCAACCCCCAAAGCACCAAAATAAGTATTTAGAGCTGCTTCATTCCTGATCTGACTCAGTTCATAAAAATTTCGATCAATGAGGACAAGACGTCGACGTCCAAAACAAGACCGTTGAACATCAGGCATACCGCCCTTTAGGCTTCGACTCCGCCGTGCATCCCGTTTGCGGTGATAGGTGAGGGCGAACCACCCAGTCTAGCAAAAACAGTGAAGAGATTTTTCTTTTTAAAGCTATCTGTTTATATTGCAGTATACATATGTATTACATTCTTTTAGAAAAGTTTATTAATTCAAATATCATTTTAAACTTTGGGGATTAGAATGCAAAACTCAATATTATTTCTAGGAACAGGAGGCGATTCATTAGTTGTAGGTAAGCAAATTAGGGCTTCTGGAGGAATCATCTTAAGATTTGGAAATAATCAATTTCATCTTGACCCAGGTCCTGGAGCGATTGTTCGAGCAAAACAATTCGATATTAATCCTCGAGAGAACACTGCAGTCTTTGTTAGTCATAATCATTTAAACCACGTGGGAGGGCTTAATGCTATAATCAATGCCATGACTTATGCAGGCATTGATAAGCATGGAGTTTTAGTTTGTGACGAAGAAACTCTTAATGGTTCTGATAAAGAGTATCCTGGAATTAATAAAGGACATAAAGCAATGGTTGAGAAGTTCATTGCTTTAACACCTGGTATGAAAATAGGAATTAATGAAGTTAATATTGTTGCAACTAAAACAAAGCATACTGATAAATCTCTTGGTTTTAAGTTTTCCAATGATAAAGTTTCAATTTCTTATGTTGGAGACACAGAATATTTCGATGAATTAGCTGATGACCATAAGGATTCTGATGTTGTAATAATTAATTGTAAGAATCCTCCAGGTATAACTGAAGAAGGTCATATGAATCCTGAAGATATTATTAAATTTCTTAATAAAACAAAATCTAAACTTGCTGTATTAACACATTTTGGAATAAAAATGCTTGATTCAGATCCGCTTTTTCAAGCTAGAGAAATTCAAAAACAGACAAAATCTCAGATTATTATTGCAAAAGATGGAATGGTTGTTAATCCTGTTTCTTATGCTTCGTCTGTCAAACAAAGAAAACTTAATGCTTTTTAAAAAAATTTAAATAGCCTTTTCTCAAAAGATAATTTATGTTAGAGGTGATGCTTTCTTTTTTGAAGAATAGCTTTTCGTTAATAATTTTAAGACTACAAGAATTTATACTAGCACCAACTCAAAATCCTGACATGATTTGGATGTTAATACCTATAGTTTTTACTTTAATAGTGATGGAGTTTTATTTTGGAAGATATAAATCTGAACGTTTAGGTTGGGGATCTGCAACTGGTAATAGTTTAGTTTTAATTTTAATCTCGATGGATTTATTGAGAAATCTTTATCAAAATAATAATCTTTCATTCTTGTTTATGAAATTAATAACTTATTCTGATTTAGCAACATTTGTAGTGTTTATAGTTTTAGCAGAAGGATTGTTAATTTTCATACTAGATTTTTTACATTTATGGCCTGAATTCTTTGCTTTTAGAGTTTCTTCATTTTTGGTTGTGAATTTATTAGCTTACATTGGTGTAACTTTAATTTATTCTGGTATAATATTAGATATGGCAACATTAGCTGCAGTAGTAATTTTCTTTATTATATTTTCAGCAGTGTTCTTCTTTGCAAGAATGTTAATTCCTAGAGCAAAATAATTATAGAATTAAAATTATGCCGTATCCTATTAAGCAGCCAATTGTTACAAAAGGCATTGCAGGATAAAATTTGTCTTTTTTTGCAAAAATGAATAATCCAAGAATAGATATAGTTACGAAAAAACTGATTATTAATGATTGAGCTAAAGCAATTCCTTGTCCAAGTCCTGATCTAATTAAAGATTCCATTACAACACCTGCAAATAATAATGGGAAAGCTACATCACCACCACCAAGTATGGCGTTTTTTAATTCATGTTTGGATTCTTTTTTAGATGAAACCATTGAAGCAGGTTTTATTGGGGCTTTTATTTCAACTTTTGAACCGTGTTTTTCATATGGGATCATAATGCCTGCAAAAACTTCACTTTGAGTTTGAAATTTAGCCATTTTTACCATGTGTTTACTTTTCCAAACCGCATACATATCATAAACTGAAATTACTAACAATAAAATTAACATCCATTTAACATCAAAAATCGGAACTAATAAAACCGCGATTCCAGAATACATTAAGACTTCTGTAAAATTATGAACTAGTATGTTAGGCTTGTAAATTTTTAATAACGCAAGTATAAAACCAAGTAATAAAGCCAAATTATTATTCATAATTACTCCTAATGAAACACCAACTGATAAAAAAACTGCAAAGAAAAACCAAAGCTTCCATAATCGAACTTTTTTAAATCTCATTAATATCAAAACAAGTATTGTTCCAATAATTACTGCGCTTACTAAATAAATAAATGAACCAAAGCCTTCTGTTTCTGGTCGATCACCAATGCTTGTTTGTTGATGTTCAATTACAATAGTGTCATTTATTTGTTCAACAGATTTAATATCTGCATTAATAAGAGATAATCCAACAATTTGTGTAAGTATAAAGATAGAAATTATAATTAAAGTAACATTAAGTCCATGTTTCATAAATTTTCCTCATTAAATTTATAATCATAAAAAAATATTTTTTTATGTTTCATAAATTTATTTTTATAAGAGTGTATATATATTTTTCCATCTCTAATTTTAAATCTACAAAAATTCAAGCTATTCTTTCAAATTCTTCCAAGTATTCTTTAGCAACATTCTTATCATGAATTATTAATATGTTTTCATCATTTTTTTCATCACCATTTTTTGTAGGGTTATAACTTCCAGTGATTACAATTTCTTCATCTATTATGAATACTTTATGATGCATTGTGTAAGGATTATTGTCTGTTAACACATTAATTCTTGATTGATTCAAATAGTTAAATAAATTGTATTTCATATTTATTCTTTTCTTTTCCATTACACCTTTAACAAGAATCTCTTTATTTTTAGTTATTAGAATATTTCCAATGTCTTTATCTGTAAATGAAAATGTCATAAAATAAATGCTCTTTTTTGCAAGCTTTAGTTCTTTTATAACTTTTTGTTTACAATTATCTTCTGGACAAAAATAATTCTTTATAATAAATCCGTTATACTTCAAAATTGTTTCTTTTGTTTTTTGTTCTTTTCTTGTTTTTAATTCTTCAAATTCCTTAAGATAATTGTTAGCTAATGTTTTTGATTCTATGAAAATAATATTGTTATTATTTTTAAAATTACCATTATAAGTTGGGTTAAATGAACCTGTCATAATTACATTTTTGTCAAATATACAGAATTTGTCGTGCATTAATCCTTCGCTTTTGACACTTATTCCAACACCTTTAAAATTGTCTTCAAAAACTAAAATCTCGGCTTTCTTTTCTATTAATGTTTGTGTTAAATTATTTAAATTTAAATCATAGAATGCACAGTTTATTTTTTCACTCAATAACGCTTGTTCTATTAGTTTATTTTCACAATTATTTTCTAGACAAAAATATATTTCAATAAGACCTTTTTCTTCAGGAATATTTGAACAAGATGTTAATAAAAGTACTAATATTAAAAATATTTTTTTCATAGATTAAAATTCAGAATCAATATTTATATATTTGACGTCTATTTTTCCGAAAGATTTTCGAAACTTTTAGATAATGAGAATTTTGATCCTGGATGGGTTTTTTCAATCTCCTCAATTAAATTATTTGTTTCATCTTTATTGTTTATTTTGAAACCTTTTATTTTACAGAAGTTAATAATTTCTTCTTCTAATATATTATAAAGAATTTTTATATTGGTTTTTTCAACAGCAGTATTTTCTAAGTAAGAATTTAATTTATTTTTTATTTCTCTATCAAGATTTGTTGGAATTAATAATTTTCCTTTAATATTCTTATTTTTTGTTTCTTTTAAATTCAGATGTTTCTCAAAAATGTTGTTTAATAAATATTTAGCAACAAAATATTCTTTAGAATTGTCATTAAACAAAAATATGTTTTCATTAGGTTTAAAATATTTTTTTATTCGAAGCTCTTTTCGAACTCTTTTTTCAATTATTTTAAGAAAGCAGTTGTTACAATATATTCGTTTTGTATAGCTTAATCTAATCTTTGCTTGTTTACTACAATTCGAACATTTTTGATTTGTTACCATTTTATAATGGATAAAAAACGAAAGGTTTAAATATTTACTTTCCCTCCCCTATAATTATCAAAAGGAGTGGGATAAAAAGAGGCAACATATTCTTTATATCCTAAATTTACACTCACCTCTTTTTCCCGGGAAGATTCCGACATTTCTTGGAGTCTTCCAGGGTTTATTATCATTTCTTTCTTAATATAACTAGTATTCCGACAAGGAATCCAAATATAGCTCCGAATCCAAGCATTAATATTTCACGATAATTAATTGATGGAAAAGTATTCTTATATTTTTGCGGAAAATACATATCTAAATTGCTAAGTTCTAAAGCATATTCTGAAAAAGTTAAACTTGAAGCAGGATCCTCTTCTTTTAACGTTTTAGCATACTCATAATAACTATAACCAAGTATAGGAAATATATTTTTAAGTTCTTCTTTTAAAATTATTTTTTCTATAGCTAAAAATTTTTCTTCTAAAATAGAATCGATTTCTTCTTCAGCATTAATTCCAATAGCAGTCATTAAAATATTTGCTTCGGCTTTTGCTTTACTTGCTTTGAAAAGACATAATGCGTAATTTTCATTTTTGTGATCTATTTTAGCATAACTAAGTTGTTTTTTTGTAGCGAACATGATTCCAGGAGCATATAATTCAATATAATTAATTCTTTCCTCAGCTTCAGCCAATTTTTTTAAGCAACCTTGCTCTAAATGTTCTTTATTAACAATCAGCTCTTTACCTTCTAATCCAAAAAATTCAGACCAAGATTTTGCACTATAAGCTCGTTCTACAGAATAAGCTAAAGAGGAAACAGAAATGTTAGTTTTATTCATTATTTTTAAGTATTCATTAGCCTCTATGAGTCTTTCTTTTACAATCATATAAGTTTCTAAATCTGCAAGAGTTCTCATTGTTTTATTTTCTACTTCATCATCTAATTCACTTATTTGTCTAATAGTTTCAATTTTTACTTCAAATAATTCTTCATCGTTTTTATCATTTAGAATTAATTCTTTTAATCGAAGATTTGCTGAAAAACAAAGACTTGCAGTAGAATAAAAATCTCTTTTCTTTTGTGAATTCATAGCATCAGATAAATATTTTGAAGACTGATTATATAAAGAATTATTTTTATTATCAACATCTAACATTAATAATTTAGTTCGGTCACATAAAATGTTAGAAACATGATCCATTTTATCAACGTAATTTCTAGGAACTGCAATTTCATTATTAGTTATTTTATTAAATTCTTTACCTGTAAAATGAAATAGTGCTTCCTCTATATTAGTTATTTTGACGACTGTAATTTTATCTTCTAATTCTTCTTTAATTAAACTGGAATTAAAAGATGATTGCCATTTAGAAATCATAACTTTTTCAAAACCTTTATTTGCAGCTGCAATAATTTTTTCATTAACGCCACCAACAGGTCCAATTAATCCACCTGAATTAATGGTTCCTGTAATAACAACTGCCTCATCTAATTTTAACCCATCTAATACTGCAATAGTTAAAATAGTTGTAGGGGCGCCTGCACTTGGACCGCCAACAATTGAAGCAGCTGCTCTAATAGTATAAAAAAAATCGTATTTGGAACAATCAACTTCTAAAAAATTACAAGCTATTTGATTTGAAAATCTAGTTGTTATTTGAGTATCTAATTTTGTTAAAGGAAATGAATCAATATATATTCCTCCATTTCCAGGTCTGATTTCTAAGTATAAATTTGCTATTCCGCCTTTAATTTCATCTTCACCTACGATTGATAATAAACTAATTTCTCCAGATTTAGCAGAAACTAGTGGTATTATCAGAAGTAAAAAAATGATTATATTCAATAATTTCATTTTTTCTTGTAACGACCTCGTTCTTCAACTATTTTAAATCGGGTCATTATTTCTTTAAATTTATTTGCTTTTTTATAACCTTTCAAGAATTCTTCAAAAGCTTTCTTGGCAACTTTATGATGTTTGCTTTCTAAAGCTTGTTTTAATAAATGGATATCAACTGCTTTGTCTTCAACTTTTTCTGAAAAAAAAGATAAACCAAAATCAATAAAATAAATTTCTTCTTTTAAAATCATATTGGAAGTTGTAAGATCTCCGTGTATGATTCCTTCATCGTGAATTTTGGCAACTTTTGTGCCAATTTCTTCTGCTAATGAAACATTTTCATCTAAAACATCACGAACTTTTTTACCGTTAATAAACTCCATTTGTATAGTGTCTTCTTTATTTGTTCCAAGAATTTTTGGAGCTTTAACTGGAATTTTTTCTAAAATTTTAGCTTCTCTTCTAGTTCTTGATTTTCTTAAAACAGAATCTATTTCTTCAATTCGATAATTTTTTTTAACTCTTTTCTTAATAATCTGATTTTTATCTAAGAAAATTGTTGCTTCTGCTCCGGATGTTAATTCTTTCATATCTTAAATAGAAAGAAAGGGAGTTTAAAAGATTTTTGTAGAAAAATTGTTTTTTTCTCAAAACTCACAGAAAATTTCATCCAAATCATCTGGTGAAAGACTTTTTCTGTTAAGATCATCCATTCCTTTCTTTTGATTTGCAGTTTTGATTTGCTGCAATTCTTGTTCTTCTTCCATAAATAAACTATCTTCCATTTTTAGTTCACTCGTATGTTCTTAATATTTCTTGATATTTCGCCGTTGTTTTGGCTTCATCTTGGAGTTCTTCTGAAACTTTTTGATTTTTGACCATTTCTGTGAGTTCCATTTAAAACGCCTCCAGTAAATATTCGCTGTGTACGATTGTTTTGTTGACGTGTGTTGTTTTTAGCTCTTTTTCCAAATTCATGTCAGTCACCTCTTTTTAGTAGTTAAAATGTAATGTCTAGTATTTAAATGTTTCGTTTTATAACTACTTTTAAGTAGAAACAAATTGAATTTCAGAATTCACTTATAAGGAAAACGCATGAACTTTTTACACGAGAAACAAGAATAAACAACTTTACCATTTAAAGTTCTAACACGGCAATTAACACCTTGTCTAAGATACTTATAACAATGTTTACAGAACTTCTTTTTATGGGGTGTGAGCCTAACTTTAAACTTCATAGCAATAGTTCTAGCAAGTTCAACATACCTATCTGAAAGAGCAGGGTCATCACCATATATCTCTTCTGCTTGTAAAAAAAGATTATCAATTCTTTCTTTAGCAATATTAATTTGGTCGCTAGGTTTTTTTCTATGAGTTCTCTTAACCATGAACTTAATTAAGACCAAGAAGTATAAAAAGCTTTGTCAAATAGAAAGCGTTATAAAAAGAAACATCATACTTATGAACAGGATAATGGGGTTTTTCAATTTTTTCAAGAAAAAGGATATCGAACCAAAGATAGTCTACTTCAAAAATTTAGACAAATGGCTAGATTCATATATGGAAAGTAAAAATATAACTAAAAAATTATCCGAATTTGAAAAAGGCGTAAAAGTCAAAGTTGAAGAAGTAAAATCAGTATTAGTTAAACTTGAAGAAGCATCTCTTCTAAACGACAACATTCCTGAAAGAGTTAGACATATAATGGATGGAAACAGAAAAAATTACATCCAAAAAATAACTCAATTCTTAGAAGACATAAAATTTCCAGAGTCACATTCTGAAATTAAACCTTTATCAGAAAGATTATCAGAAAAAATTGATAAACTAAGTGAAGAAACTCAGAAATCATTTTTTGTATTAAAAGAATTCTTAGAAACAGAAGCAGCAGCCGTTGCAATGAAAGTCAAAGATATTGAGAATATGACTATCAAACTAAGACAAGATATAGAAGATGAAAACCTTGACAAAACAGATGAAGTTCTTGAACTAAAAGTACAATTTGATAATTCAGAACACGCACTTGAAGATTTCAAAAAAGTGCAAGAAGAAAAAAAATTAGAACTAACAGAATTAAAAAATAAAGAATCAAAAATAAAAGAAAAAATAGACAAATTAAGGAACAGTTCTAGTTTTAAAGAATATTATGATGCTAAAGATAAAATTGATAAAACTCAAAATAAAATGAAGAAAGCTTCACAAGAAATAATAGAACATTTTTCAACACTAGAAAAAGCTTTGAAAAAGTATAAACGAGGATCACTTAGTGAATCATTAATTGATAAATACTTAGAAAATTCAGTTAAAGCTTTAATGGATGATACTGAATTAAAAGTTTTAGAAATGTTATTTAAATTAAAAAAAGCAGTTCCTAAATTAGAATTAAAAGATAAAAAAGAAGAAAAAACTTTACAAGCAATAAATGATATGACTAAAGATTATCTTATAAAAAAACAATCAGCATTAAATGAAATTGAAGCAGAAAAAAAAGATTTGAAAAGAAAGCTACTAAGCAATACTTCTTTAATGAGTGTTTCAGAACAAGAATCTTGGCTTGAAAATAATCAAGAAAATATTTCTATTAAAAACAAAGAACTTGAAGAAATAGAACATAAGATTGAAAGAACAAATCCTAAATTAATAAAACAACAAATTAGAGACCTTCTAAAAGATTTTAATGTAGAATTAAAGTTCTAAAGCTTCAAAAGCTGGTAAGTTCTTATTCTTAATATAAGCAAGGGCAGCTCCTCCACCAGTAGAAATATGAGTAAACTTATTTTCTAATTTAAGTTTTCTAATAGCAGAAACACTATCTCCACCACCTATAACTGTTTTAGCTTCAATTTTAGAAAGAAAATCTGCAATCTCGAATGTTGATTTAGCAAATTCATCAATTTCGAAATATCCAAGCGGTCCATTCCAAAAAACCGTTTTAGCTTTTTTAAGAATCTTCTTGAACTCATCAACAGATTCTGAACCGATATCTAATCCAAACCAATCTTTAGGAATTTTTTCACAAGTCACAGTTTTAAATTTTGCTTTTTCATCAATCTCATCAGCAACAACAACATCTGTAGGCACAACAATTTTTTCGTTATTTAACAATAATCGAGCAGTAACCATTTGTTCTTCTTCAAACAAAGAGTTTCCAATTTCTAAACCTTGTTCTTTATAAAAATTAAAAATCATAGCACCACCTAAAAGGATTTTGTCAACTAAAGGTAAGAGTTTGTTCATAACAGGAAATTTAGTAGAAAGTTTACTGCCACCCATAATAACTACAAAAGGTCTTTGAGCATTATCAAAATTTAAAAACTTAATTTCTTTTTCAACCAAGAAACCAACACAACCAGGTAAATACTTAGGAATTCCAACCATTGAAGCGTGTTCTCTATGACAAGTACCAAAAGCATCATTTACATAAACATCACCATGTGAAGCTAATTTTTTAGCAAACATCCTATCATTTTCTTTTTCACCTCTTCTAAAACGAAGATTTTCTAATAAAACAATTTTTTCATCAGGAAGAACAATATCAACGCAATCATTAACTTTAGCTACATTTTTACCTAACAGTTTCATTAATCTAACTGCAACCTTGTCTAATCGTAATTCTTCAACAACTTGTCCTTTAGGTCTACCAAGATGTGACATAATAATTAATTGTTCACAAGATTTCAAAATATGTTTTATAGTTGGAAGAGAATTTTTTATACGATAATCATCAGCGATTTCACCTTTATTATCAAATGGAACATTGTAGTCAACTCTCAATAAAACTTTTTTTTTAGAAACATCGAAATTGTTAAGTGTTTTCATTTGAATAAAGAAAAAATAAATGAGTATAAAAAACTTTTCTTGAATAAAAAGTTTTTATACCCGAAAAACTTTGCTTTTTTTTTATAAAAAATTATTGAAAACTACATCATTTTCAACATATCAACCATTCTACAAGAATAGCCCCATTCATTATCATACCAACCAACAACTTTGACAAGTTTTCGATCAACTTTAGTTAAAGGTGCGTCATATATACAAGAATGTGAATTAGTTAATATATCAACACTGACAAGCGGTTCTTCTGAATATTGAAGTACACCTTTCATATGAGTCTCTGCAACACTTTTAAACAGCTTATTAATCTCTTCAGCAGTTGTTTCTTTTCTAAGAACACATACAAAGTCAGTAATACTTCCATCAGGCACAGGAACTCTCATAGCCATACCGTCAAGTTTACCAGCCATTGCAGGAATAACAACACCAACAGCTTTAGCAGCACCAGTAGTTGTAGGAACAATGCTTACAGCAGCACTTCTAGCTCTTCTAAGGTCTTTATTAGGACCGTCAATAAGATTTTGACCACCAGTATAAGCATGAACAGTAGTCATGAATCCACTTTCAACACCAAAGTTATCATTCAAAACTTTAACCATTGGAGCTAAACAGTTAGTAGTACAAGAAGCATTTGAAACAATATGATCTGTTTCTTTATTATACTCATGTTCATTAACTCCTCGAACAAACATTTTAACACCATCGCCTTTAGGTGGTGCACTTAAGAATACTTTTTTAGCACCTGCAGTAATATGTTTTTCAGCAGACTCTTTAGTTCTAAAAAAACCAGTACTTTCAACAACAATATCAATACCTAATTCTTTCCAAGGCAATTTTTCAGGATCTCTTTCTGAGAACACTTTAATTTCTTTATCATCGATAATAAGAGAATTTTCAGTATGTCTTACATCTTTTTCAAAAGTTTTATGCACAGAATCATATTTGAATAAATGTGCTAAAGTCTTTGTATCTGTTAAATCATTGATAGCGACAAATTCTAACTCTTCACCTTCGCCTGAGACAAAAGGATTAAGTAAACTTGCTCTAAGAACCATACGGCCAATACGACCAAAACCATTAATTGCGACACGTTTCATAAATTCACCTCCACGAATTCATGGACTAAAAATTTATTTAAAATTTTTAATTTCATATTAAATACCTCTTTTTTTATAATGAAGAATCTTTAAGATTATCTTCAGTTTGTTTCCAAATTTCTTCATAAGTAGCTAATTTTTTCTTTATGAGAATTGAGGATAAAGCTTCTAATTGACTTCTAACTAAAGCTAACTTGTAAGTGTTAATCATTAGAAGTTCTTTAATTTCTTGTTTAGACATATCTTTAACTTCTTTTCCAAGATTTTTTTCAATTTCCTTTTTTTTTGCAAATTTGATTAAAGCCAAAGATAATACCCCTTAGTTAGATGGTTATTTCAAGGTATAAAAAGCTTTTGCTTTATAGTGTGGAGAAATAATGCATTAATATGGTAATCTGGAGAAAAATAAAAGATTCCTGAGAAAATCTGGCTCACCCCTTTTTAACCCAGGAATATAAATATTATTTTTGTAAATAAACTGTTTGTGTTGGAAAAGCAAATTCAATTTTAGATTTATCAAATCGTTTTTTAAGTTCCATATTTATTATGTGTTTTGCTCCAAAAATATTATCCAAATTTTTAATCCAATAAATAACTGTGAAATTTAAAGATGAATCGCCAAACTCTGTAAAATAAACATTACTTTTATCTTCAGTATCTTTATTTTTCAAAATAATGTCTTCCATAATAACTTTTGCTTCTTCCATCTTCTTCATTGAAGTGTCATATGTAACTCCAATAATCATTTTTACTTTTCTAGAATTCTCACGAGAAACATTTTCAACAACGTTTTCAGTAATCTTGGCATTAGGAACAATTAATTGAAATCCATCTAAAGTTTCAATTTTAGTGGATCTAAGTCCAATATCCCGAACCCAACCATCATAACCTTCAATTTTAATTCGATCATTAAGTTTGAAAGGTTTATCAATTAAAACAGTAAGTCCACCAAAAATATTTGCAAGCATATCTTTTGCAGCTAAAGCAAAAGCAAGACCTCCAATACCAAGACCAGCAATTAAAGAAGTTATATCAAAACCAAAATTATCAATTACAACTAAAATTACAACTAAAACAATAACTGTTTTTATTAATCGTCTAAAAAAAGTTAATAAATGATCATCTATTTTAGATTTAGCAGAAATAACTGGCGTAATATAATTAACTAATAATGCATCTGAAAAATATACTATGAACCAACCAACATTAATAGTAGCTAATATTTTTAAAACATTATTGACAATTTCTAAAGCTCTAATTGGAAGAGTTATAAAATTAAAAGCTGAGTAAAAACCTAGTAAAACTAACAAGAACACTAATGGTTTTTCAAGAATCTCAACCAATAAATCATCAAACCGATTCTTTGATTCTTTAGCACTCTTTCGAATTTTATGTTTACTAATTAAATAAATTAATTTTCCAATAAGAATAGAAATAATTATTATTCCTAAAAATACTATGTATTGAAACAAAGTATTACCAAAATATGATTGAGTAAATATATTAATCATTAAAGCTTAAAAAGAATTCTCTTTTATATCTTTTTCGGTCTATTCAACTTGTTCTTCAGCCCAAGCAAGGTATTCGCTGTTAACTCTGGTATTAATTCGAATAATAGCTGGAACTTCATAAGAATGTAATTCTTTAATCTCTTGTTTTACTTCTTCTTCAACATGGTTTAAAGTTTTTAAGAGAAGAACAACTTCTTTATTTTCTTTAAATTTACCTTCCCAGTAATACATGCTATCAATAGGGAGAACATTAGCACAAGCAATTAATTTCTTTTCGAGAAGAGTTTTAGCTATAGTTTTAGCTTCTGCTTTGTTTTTGCAAGGTACGTAAAATATTATCATTTTTTTGTATTTAATTTTTTATAAGCAATATAAATAATTATTACTAGTTCAACCAACATAGTTACAGGTCGTAAATATCTTTCCATATCACTAAAGTAAATGATAGTTCCTCCAAATAAAGAGATTAATCCACCAAGCATAAAACCAGTTCCAATCCATTCATGTAAAGAATTTTTACTTGCAGGAAGATAAATACCAACTGCAATAGCTGCCAAACCAAATAACGCGGAAATCACAAAGAACCATAAATGCTGTTTCTTTCGAGCATCATCATATTCTCTACGACAAGAGTCACATTCATAATTAATAATACAACCATTTTCATAAACAGGTTTTAAATCTCCTTTTTCTTCACAAGAATTGGTTAATTCTGTACTTGGTTCAAGATAAACACATTCTTCTCGATCAATTAAAGGCTTAGCCATGTAAGGACTTTCTTCAAGACAAAAATCTTGATAATCAGGATTAGGATAAACTGCTTCAATAAAACTAAAAACGAATATACTAAATAAAACACCTATTACAAATATTATTAATACTCTTCTTATATCGGCCATTTTTATTTCCTCACATACAACGCGTTTTCAAAAATTTTAAAAACTTTATCAAGGTCTTCTTGAATAACTGAATTTCTAAGTTCGAGTCTAGCAGAAGCCTTTGCAAATCTCATAAGTCCAATAACAACTCTAGGACTAACATCAACAATAAATTTATTTTCATCTTGTTTAAGTTTAGCAACAAAATCAACTAGTTGTTTCTTCATTTTATCATCAAACTTAACATCAATTAAATGTGAGAATTCAACATAATCTCTAATAAATAAAGCATCATTAAGTTCCATTTTTTTCTGATTTTCACTAACTATTTTCTGAGTGATATGCATAAATTCTTCAGTTCCAGGTCTTCTAATAAAAAAAACTAAATGAAATCTTGTAAGTAAAGCAGGATCAAAAGGAATTTGTTTTTTGAAAGTGTCAATAGTCCTGCCAACAAATTGGTCACCAGTTGGGTTAGCAGTTGCAAGAATACTTACTCTGGCATCAAACTTTACGTGCTTACTGCCTTTATCATAAGTTACAAAACCTTTTTCCATAGCATTCAATAAAGAACCACGATCTTTAGTTTTCATCAAGTTTAATTCGTCAATACAACAAATACCTTCATCAGCCATAGGCAATAATCCTTTCATAACTTCTTTTCCTTTAATGGTTGCTGTTAAACCAGCACTACTAACACCAGACCCAAGACCAAAAGCCGAAATAGGAGCTAAATCACTCACAGCCCTTAAAATATCTGTTTTTCCAGTACTTGGATCTCCTAATAATAGAATATGAACTTTATCTGTTGCAAATAAAAGTAAAGTAGATGCTTCTTTTGCTTCACCCATACCAACGATGTGAGGCGCGATAAACTCTTTAATTTTTTTCCCAGCGATTTTAGCAAATTCTTCATATTTTCGTTCACGAACCTTCTCTTCAATAAGACTGCTAAAACTTTTAGCAACTTCAATAATTTCTTTATCTTCAACAGCCGTGTTAAAAACAGGAAATGCTTGATCTTGAGCAATTTTATTAGAAATTTTTAATGAAGAATAAGAAACGCCTATTTTACCAAGTTTTAACATTTTTTTAACTTTTTTTAAATCATCTTTTTCTAAAAATAATCTAATATTGTTTAGATGTTTTCTATTGGTGGCTGATAAAGGTAGTATTAATTTTAGGAAACTCATAATTCACCCTTATTAAATCTAAATGGGTGTTAAAATATAAATGTTTCGGGATTTTCATAGTAATATACAATTTTCCTCCTGTTTTACGAAACCTTTTTATACCCACAATCCTATACTACTAGCGGGGGATATAGAAAAGTTTACTTTTCTAAGATTTAAAATGGACGATACTGACTTCGATAGGTTGATGCAAATCCAAAGGATGACTGCTTCGAGAATTAGACAGGAATCTGAAGTAGATAATAAAATAAAAATTTTAGATATAATCACCTCTCTTACTTCTTTTAAAAAACCAAAAGTACAAATTGAAGAAGTAATTATAGAAGCAAATGTTCAAGGTTTAGCAGAAGCAGAAGTTATGGCAACAATTGATGAACTAAAAAAAGATCATTTAGTAAGAGAACCAGAACCAGGATATATATCATTATAATAATTTATTCTTTAAGAACGTTTAATATTGCATTATAAATTTCAGGATATTTGCTTGAAAACATTTCTGTGTGAAATAAATTTAATCCATTACAAGAACCTTTAACAAATAAATTTTCAACACCTTCAAGTTTGGCACTATCTTTAACAACAATTCCATCACCGTCCATTCCTTGCATGTCACAACCAGTACCAACAATATTAAAAATTTCAATATTTGGAAGAGCTTCTCGATTTAGTTTATTCATAAATAAACTGTCTTCTTTTAAATCACGACATTCAAGTTTTTCGCCAGTAATAGAACAAAAATCAGCAACCCGACCCATGACACCATGGTTAGGTGTGCCAACTAAAATTAGTTTATCAACTTTATCTTCGCCAAAAATTTGCAAGTATCTTCTAGTGACAAGACCGCCCATGCTATGAGCAATAACAATAACTTTATCAGAACTGGTTTTTTCAAGAACAGTATTAATAATATCATTTAATTTTAAAGAATAAGTATCAATGTTCTCAGTTTTAGTTTGAACCCAATGATAAGCTTCAGCTTCTTGATAAACATCAAAATAATAACTCGTCTTTAAACTAATAGGTTGAAACATTAAGCCCCAAGAGCCATCTCTAATAGTTTTAAGATCATAAATTGAAAGAGCACCTGCATTAATGAAACCTTCATCTTCTAATTTATCTTGTAAGAAATTAAAAGCTTCTAAACTATAACCTGCTTCTGTTCCCTTATTAAAAGCGTGTCCATGAACAAAAATAACAGGATAATTAACTCTACATTCATCATTTCGACAACAAGGTCGACATTCATTAAAAACACAACAAGAATCAGCTGGTTGACTGAAATCAACATGTAAGTCATTATATATTATGCCAGAAAAACTAATTTTTTTTAATTCAATATTTTTAATAGTTGAATTAAGATTAATATTTTGACAACTAATAGGTTGGTTTTTAATAAGTTCAAGAAGAACAAAATTCGAACCAACTATTTCTAATTCCTCTTCAAGAATATTTTGTTCATTTAAAAAAGATTTTATTATTTTTGTATTAGTTTTGTTTTCAGGAAGCTCAGATAAAAATGTTCTTGCAGTTTTAGAAATTAAAGACCCAAGAATTTTTTCAGAATTTCCTTCTGTTTGATTAGTCAAATTAATAGTATTATTAATTTCTTCATATCTAGATTTTAATAATTCAATATCCAAACAAGCAGACTCTAAATTATAATCTGTTTGTTCACTTCGTTTAAGAATAGTTGGTCTTTTTAAACAATTGCTTGAAAGATTACAAAGAACAGAATATTGAATATCTAAATCAACAATATTTTTTATTGCAGCATTATAATGATTTAATAAAATCAAATCTTTTGTCGACTTGGAATTATTTTTTAAAGTTTCAACAAACAAAATTTTATTTTCAAAAGTATCTGTGCTTTCAAAAATACTTTTATGATCATTAAATTTTATAATTAAAGTTTTGATTAATAATTTTTCAGTTTGATCCAAATAATTTAATTTAAGTAAATCTTCTAAAACTATTTTGATTTCAGACAGATTATTTAATTGAGATTGATAAATATTAATTCTTTCTAAAAATAATTCAAATAAAGAACTAATTTCTTCATTTAAATCAGCTTCTAAAATAGAATTAGTCATAGTTTCAAGACTTGAATAGTCTTGTTTATCCCAAATAGATTCTGCTTCATCTAATAATTTTATTTTATCAAGAACTAAAGAATTCATAAATGAAACTTCTTGTGAATCAATATTAAGAATTTTTCCCATCGTTTCATTAATATTATTAATGTAAGTTATTTTTGCTTCTTGATCTTCTAATGAAGTTTTTAAATTAATTAATTTTGTATGAAGTTCATTTTTCAAAATCTTTTCTTCTTCATTCAAAAAATATTCGACAGTAACTAACATGTCGGTTTTAGTTTTTTCTTCATTTGTATGACAAAGAACTGATTTCTTACTTTCACACTCCAAAGTATAACGATAAAGCTTTTGACCTTCACCAAAATCTTCAATTTTCAAAGAATACTTTTTATCAAAAGGACTGCCAGTCTTTAATATTATACTATTTTGATTCAAGATTTTCTCTTCACTTAAGTCTTCAAAAGAAGTTGTACATTCTGCAACACAAAAAGGATTAGTAATGATACTGGATTTAAATTCTAAATCAAAAGGTTCGGCTCTTTCAACCAAGAAATCCTCTTTTTCAGCTTGTAATCTAATAAGAATATCATTTCCTAACATGAAATTCAAATAAAGATAAGTTTTAGTTCCAAAAATAACTAAAACTAACAGTATTACAAATGCAATTCCGAAAATAATTTTTTTTTTCATATTTTAATATCCAAACAAAGTTGTTTGTGAACTATTATTTATAATGTCATCAAAATTAGTATCATAAAATAAAAGAACAGAGTCTGCTAAAGGTTTAATTTGCTTTTCAATATAATGTTCATAATCAATTTTACTTTTCAACAGTTCTAAAGGTTCAGGACCATTTATTGTCATAACATATTCAATAATGTTGCTTTTAACTTCTTTTAACATTCTTGCAGCCCTGACATGAGGAGGAGTTGTTTTAGTATATTCATCTAAATTTTTTCTAATGGCTCTTCTGTAAATTAACAAATCATCACAATTGCCTTCTTTTAAATTATCAACGAATTCTTTAACATAATCTGCAACTTCTTCTTTTTTGAAAACTTTTTCAAGTAATTCAAGTTGAAATTTTTTTGCAAGATCAGTCCAATCTCTTCGAACAAATTCTAAACCAACAAAATCCATTTCTTCTTTTCCATTTTTTAAAAGTAAACCTGCATATCTTTTTTTACTACCTGCTTCTGAACCCCTTGCTTTTGGCATTAAAAATCGTTTGTAAGTTTTTTCAAATTCTAATTCTAAAAAACTTTTAACCCCATATTTTTCAGTAATATGTTTTGTTAAGAAAACATTCATATAATTTTCAATTTCTTTTCCAACTTTTTCTGCTTCTTCTTTATTTTTAACATTCAAATTAATAAAAACAGAATCAGTATCACCATAGATTACTTCATAACCTTTTTCTTCAATTTTTTTACTAGTAAGTTTAATAAAATGTTGTGCAAAATGAGTTATTGCATTAGCCATTTCTATACTGTGAAATCTAAAAACTGGATTGGCCATAACTCCAAACATGGAATTCATAACAACTTTAATAGCATAACTTCCCATGGAATCATTTTGTTTTTTAATTTCATCTCGAGCAGCCCAAAGTCGTTCAAGCATGCCAGATAAAATTCCTTCTTCTTTTCGAAAACATGCACCATTTGGAGCTTTAATCAAATCTTTACCTTTACCGTCTTCAACAAATGTGAAAGGATCAATATTAAAAGTTCTGATAATACTAGGATATAGACTTTTGAAATCACAAACAATAATGTAATCATAAATACCTGGCTTTGAAGTCATAACATAACCGCCAGTAATTCTTTCTTCACGATTTCCAAACCTTGCAGAAATAGCAACATAACCTTTTTTTCTTAAATCCCGTAAATATAAAGAATCAAATGATGCAATACTTCCCTTTACTTTATCAAGTTGAATACCTGTAAGCATTGTTCTTTGAATGGTTAAACCAATAACTCCAGTTTTTTCTAAGATTTTGATAACTAATTCAGAATCTTTCAAATTATAATCTGCTAATTTCTGAGGATTATTCTTAAAAGCATTTTCAATTTCTTCACCTTTATTTTTTGAACCAATAAGTTTTTTTTCACCAAGTAATTCTTGAGCTGCAGTATCAAGTTTATAATCAGTTAATTTAACAAAAGAAATTTTCATTAAAGTAATACCGTCAAGTACAACTCTTCCAGGAATGTTTGCGGTTGAATCTCTGAAAAAAGATTCTTCTTTTCTAACTTTACAATCCCAATCATTTCGACCAATTCTAAAAGGAATTTCATGTTGTTGGAATTTATGCAATAATAAGTCTAAATCAAAATCTATAACATTCCAACCAGTAATAATATCTGGGTCTAGTTCTAAAACTGTTTCTTTAAATCTTTGAACTAATTGTTTTTCATCAATTACACATTCAGCATTTTTTAATTTTTTATTAGAAATTATAAAAACATTAGAATAATCTTCGCAAACAATTGAGATAGAATATAAATCTCCTTTCATACTTGTTTCAATATCAAAAGATAAAATCTTAAGTTTTGGAATCCAATCAGAAGATTTAATTTTAGGATCTTCATAAATTCTATCAACGAGTTCACCTTTCTTGAACTCACCTTCAATATCAAGACTTCCAAGAATATTATTATCCATCATGAAACGATAAGGAAATTTAATATCTGCTTCATAACAAACAATGTTTTCTTCTTCAAATAGCTTTCGAAATTCAGAAAGTTGTCTAGGAACGTTAAGAAGAATTTTAACAACTTTTTCTTTGTTAAAATTTTTTAAATCAGATTTATCATGATCAAAAGATTCGAGTTTTTGAGCTTTTTTTAAGTCAGTTTCTTTGATGAAAAAATAAGGTCTGAACTTGTGAATTGAAAGAAAAGAATCTCCATTCTCTAATTTACCAAAAAGATGAACATAAGACGTATCATCTTTAATTCTATAAGTTGGATAAACAACAAACCCCTTCATAGAATAAAAAAAGCCAAGATATTATTTAAAGTTAGCGCATTATTTTGCAATCTCTTTAAGTTCTTCTAAAAAATGATTTTTTAACCATTCAATTTCTAATTTAAGATTAGTTTTATTCATACCACTATCCATTCGTTTATGTTCGCCATGAACAATAGTGCAATTTTCTTCTCCACTTATTTCAAACCAAGTCATAGGAAAATTTCTTTTTCCAATAAAAACCAGATTTGTGCCTTTTTTCGGAATAAAAGTAATCAACACATGATATTCTTTAGAAATAAGTTCATAATTATTTTCTGAAAGTTTACGAACTTTAGAATGCTTATCAAACTCTTCGATTTTAATAATTTTTTGCGGAGTATTAATTTTGTTCCACAAATAATTTCTAGTTTTATTTGTTTTTAATTTTGATTCGACAACTTCATATTTCATAATGTGAAAAAGAAATAAGCTTATTTAAATCTAGTGGATAGCTTTATATATTTAAGATTCTAACCAGCTTCTATGGCAAATCGAATTATGATTGTTAAGAAATCAAAATGCAATCCTGAAGGTTGTGGAGGATACCTTTGTATTAGGGTGAGCCCTAGCAATCGTATGGGAGAAGAAGCAATCTATAAATCTGATGATGGAAAAGTAGCTGTGAACGAAGAAGTAATAACTGACGGAGACCGAATTGCTGCTAACAAATGCCCATTTAATGCTTTAGAAATGGTTAATTTACCTGAAGAACTTGATAAAGAACCAATTCATAGATATGGAAAGAATGGATTTGCACTTTTTAATTTGCCGACTCCGATTTTTGGAAAAGTTGTAGGAATCATTGGAAGAAACGGAATTGGAAAATCAACTGCTATCAAAGTTTTAGCAGATGTTCTTAAACCAAACCTTGGACGAGTAGAAGAAGACCACATTGCAACACATGAAGAACTAATTGATTACTTTAAAGGAACTGAAGCTCAAACTTTTTTTGAAAAACAAAAAAAAGGCGAGATAAAAGTCGCATATAAACCACAACAAGTTGATATGATTCCAAAACAATTTAATGGAACTGTTCAAGAATTGTTAAAAAAAGTTGATGAAAAAAATTCTTTTAATGAACTTGTTGAAAAATTAGAATTAAAAAATTTCTTAGACCATGATATTAAAGATATTTCTGGCGGAGAATTACAAAGAGTAGCAATTGCTGCGACTGTAATGAAAGATGCTAATGTTTATTTCTTTGACGAGCCAACATCATATTTAGATATAAAACAAAGACTAAAAATATCAAAATTTATACGAGAGTTAGCTAATGAAGAAACAGCCGTAATGGTTATTGAGCACGACATGATAATCTTAGATTATATGACTGATTTAGTACATTTAATGTATGGAAAGGAAGGTGCTTTTGGAATTGTATCAATGGTTAAATCAACAAAAGCAGGCATTAATGTTTACCTTTCAGGTTACTTAAAAGAAGAAAATGTAAGATTTAGAGCCGGTCAAATAAAATTCTTAAAAAAACCTCCTTTAACAAAAAAAGCAGAGTTCAAACTTACTGAATGGAACGCTTTAGAACATAAGCAAGGAAGCTTTAATCTTAAAGTCAATAAAGGAATGATTTATAGACATGAAACAATTGGAATTTTAGGAGAGAATGGAATTGGAAAAACAACTTTCGTAAAAATTTTAGCTGGAGAAATTGAAACTAAAGATAAAATAGGTGAATTAAAAGTCGCCTACAAACCACAATATTTAGAACCAACTGATGAATTAGTCATGATTTTTTTAAAAAGAGCATTTGACAAATATAAATCTACAATTATTGAACCTTTGAATTTAAAGGATTTTATGACTCGAAAATTAAATGAGCTGAGTGGTGGAGAATTACAAAGAGTAATGATTGCAAAATGTTTATCAGAAGATTCAGACTTAATATTAATGGACGAACCATCAGCTTACTTAGACGTCGAACAAAGATTAGAAGTTGCAAAAATAATTAAAGATATAATGTTTCAAACAGGCCGTTCAGCATTAATAGTTGATCACGATTTATTATTTGCAGATTATCTTTCAGACCAATTAATTGTTTTTGAAGGAGAACCAGCAATTAGTGGGTCAGTTGAAGGTCCATTTAACATGGAAGAAGGAATGAATAATTTCTTAGAAGATATAGAATTAACTTTCAGAAGAGATGATGAAAATAATAGGCCTAGAGCTAACAAATTAAATTCTCAATTAGACCGAGAGCAAAAGTCAACAGGAAAATTATATTATTTGTAAGCAAATAGTTCTATTTGTTGAAAATATTCTCCAGTAATATTATTGATTATTATTTCTAAAGATAAATTTATACTTTGATTAATATTTAATGAAAAATTATTATTAGAAAAATTAAACTGAATGGAATTATTTTCAAAATAATATGTTTGGTTAAATTCAATGGTTATATTTTTTAATCCAATATTTTTAATTGAAAAATTAATTCTTGTTTTATTATTAGAGAATAAATTAATTATTGGAATATCTGAAAGTTCTAAAGAAATATTATTTGTTAAATTAATGGATGAATTAGAAATATCTTCAACAGATTCATTTAACATTCTTGTTTGATTTAGTTCAATAGTTTTATTTTTTAAATCTGGAACTCCAGAAATAAAATCAACAGAGTTATTACCTGTATTATTTATTCTTTGTAAACTTTTTCCTTCATCAGTACCAGGATGGGGTGTTCTTTGAAATAATCCTATTTTTATTTCAGAAATTAAACCCCAACCAACTGCATCAACAATAATTGAACCATTCTTTAAAGCAATTCCATCATTAGAATTTTTCAAAGTTATAGTTTCTTCATAATTAGAATTTGGCCAAGAAGAATTATCTTTGTTTAGGCTAAAACCGTTGTCCGCTATCAACAAATATCCTCTGGCCAAAATCGTTGTGTTTGAAGGGAGCTGTGCATCATGATCAGATGTTTCGGTTGCAATAATCCAGTTTGAAATATCAATGGTCTGGTTAGTTGGATTGTAAAGTTCTATTGCTTCACCGCCACTCTCAGTATTAATCGGATTGTATAAAACTTCTGAAATTAAAACCTGAGCTGAAACACAAGGCAACAATAATAATATTAAAATCCATTTATTCATTTTTTACACCCGAACCAAAACATTTTTTATTCAGAAAGAATATTTAATAAGAGTTTGCCTAGTTTTTCCGAATAAAAAACGGGTTTATAAGAATATTTTCGAAAATGAAATCAGAAAAAATAATTTTTACATTTGCAATAATATTTTTAGTTATAACTATAATTTTATTACCATTAAGATCACTTGTTTTCAACGAACGATTTTATCATTCACAATTTGAAAAAAATAATGTTTATGAAACTGTTGAAGCACAGATCAGCGAAGCTGATAGTGCATCAGAGGCGGAGCCTCTGATTGAACCTGAATTGGTTCTTGAAAATTTAATTAATTTTTTTAAAGGAAAAGAAAGTTTGAATTATTTTTCTGAAACTGAACAAAGTCATTTAGAAGATGTTAGAGTTTTGTTTAACAAATTCTTTTTTGTTTTAAATTCTGCAATAGCAATTTTTATTGCTTTGATAATTACTTTATTTTATTTAAATAAAAAAGAATTCAAAACAAATTTTTTAAAAATAATTTTCTTATCAGGTTTATCATCTTTTGCATTACTAATATTATTATTTTTAGCGACGATAAATTTCTCAGCAACCTTTGATTCTTTCCATAAAATATTTTTTTCACAAGGAAACTATTTATTTTCAAAACAATCGTTGTTAATTAGGATGTTTCCAGAAACTTTTTTCTTTAAAGCAGCACTTAGAATATTTCTAGACTCATTATTTTCAAGCATAATATTAATGGGCTTGTTTTTTTTAAGTAAGAAAAAATAAATTATTTAAAACAACAGATATTCTTTTTTGTTGAGGTAAAAAAAAATGGTATTAACAGGATCTGATTATGATAAAATAAAAACAGGAGATGTAGCTCCAAACTTTTCATTGCTAGGAACAGACGGAAAAACTTATTCATTAAAAGAATTAGAAGGTAAAGCTTACTTAGTTGTATTTATGTGCAACCATTGTCCGTATGTAGTTCCAAAAGTAGATGAATTAAAACGAATCACAGCCGACTATAAAGAAAAAGGTTTAGTTGTTATTGCAATTAATCCAAATGAAGATGAACATTATCCAGATGATTCTTATGAGAATATGCAAAAAGTAGTCAAAGAATGGGGTATTAACTTTTTATATTTAAGAGATGAAAGCCAAGAGGTAGCAAAAGCTTATGGTGCAGTATGCACACCAGACCCGTTCTTGTTTGATGAAGAATTCAAATTAATATTTCATGCAAGAATTGATGACACTCATGGAGATAAACCTGCAACTAAACATGAATTATATGAAGCAATTGGAGAATTCTTTGAAACTGGAGTAATAACTGCAAAAGAGAATCCATCAATGGGTTGTAGTATCAAGTGGAAATACTAATCACGGTTGATGAGCTGTTTTTTTAAAACCGTTACCAGTATTTATAACTATAATTAATTCGTACGTCTTATCGGTTAATTGACTTAGTCTAGGAATTATTGCCATTCCTACAGCTCCGCTGGGTTCTGATTCAATTTCTAGTTTATCAAATTGTTTCATGGCATAAATTATTTCTTGTTCTTCAACATGATGAATTATTGATCCGTCATTTTTAGCTTTTGTTGAACCTTGTTCTCTTAATTTTGTAATGTTTTCTTGCCAAGATTCAGAACTATCGCAAATTTTGTCTGCAATAGTATTCTTATTTCCTGAACTTACTGCCATGAAATCTATTGGTAATTTTTTTGCTAATGCTTTTGAATCATCAAATAACATTCCTGCTCCATACTGAATAATTGCTAAGGTTTTAGGGATGAATCCGTATTGTTCTTTTATTTGATTAATTGTTTCTTTCATTACTTGATTATAAGTTGGTTTAAATCCTTCAGTAATATCCATTGAATTTTTCCTAGTTATTTTTTTAAGACCGATTTTCTTTCCAATCTCTAATTCATTCATTTTATCAAGGCAAGGAGTGTAGTTTGTTTCAAAATTATCAAACCAATATTTTTCTTTAAAATCGACTCTTATTAGTTCTCCACAAAGATATTTTTCCATTTCTAATCGAAATTGTTTTCCATTTGTATATCTGCCTTTACTATCAGGACCAAGTAATTTGTCATCATAATGTTTAGGATAAAAATTTACAACGATAACTTTTTTTTCTCCTAATAATTTATTTAGTAAATCTGCGTATGCAAAATCTGCAATTCCTGCGTTACCAGTTGATCCAAGATAGTAAACGAAGTTTTTACCAAAATAATTTTTTAAATAATGGAAGCCCATCATCCAGCCATGTTTTGCTTTGTATGAGTCAGTTGTGTTATTACTTTCGTCTTTTATTGCAATTCTTTGTGGATTTATTTTTGTAAATACTATTGGCGTAGTTTTCGGTTTTAATTTAATCCATTCATCAATTAATTGTTTTTGTGTTTTGTTATTTATTTTATTAAACATTTGCATCACCTATTTTTTTTATTATCATTAATCCGTTGTCTAATTGAGCTAAATATGTGCTTCGAACTCTTTTATCACATCTAGAATTTAGTAAGTGTGTTCCGCTAACTTTTTGTAAGAAATCTTCCATTAAATGTCCGTAATCATTAATATTGTCTGCAACGATTATTCCGCCGAAATTCATTATTGGCAGCAATTTATCTAAATAAATTCCGTAATTCTCTTTATCAGCATCAAGAAAGACAAAATCTATTTTTTCATAATTCCAATTGTTTAAAGTTTTAGATATTTTACTTTCAATCACAGTTATTTTATTGTTTAAATTTGATTCTAAAAAATTATTTTTAGCTAGTTGTATTTTTTTATCGGATTGTTCTATGGTTTGTACTAAACCTCCTGTATATGTTGATGCGTTTGCAAGATGTAATCCTGAATAACCTGCAGAAGTTCCGAGTTCTAAAATTGTTTTTGAGTTTGAATAAAGTAGTAAATAACTTAGAACATTTGCAGACATAGGGGGGAGTGATAAAAGATTTTGTTTTTTATCTAATCGTTCTATTTCGTTTAATGTTTTTTGCAAGTATTTTGATTTATTAATTGTAATGTCTGAATTTTGAATATTGATATTTAGTCTATCTAAAATCAATTTAGCAATAAACATTGCTTCTTGTTCGTTAAAAGATTGTTTTGTATTCATTTTCTACTATGAAGTAGTGTCTAACAAAGTATATTAACTTTACTTACCCTTTTTGGCAGTATCAATTGAAAAGTTTTATATAGAAGAATACTCTAAAAATAACATGGAACTAGAGTTGCTGCAAGAATTAGGATTTACTCCAAGAGAAATTAAAGTCTATTTGGCGCTTTTGGAGCTAGGTTCAACAACAGTCGGACCAATAGCAACAAAGAGTAAATTACAATCATCAAAAATATATGAAACGTTAGAAAAACTAAAAGAAAAAGGATTAGTTAGTTATGTTATAATATCAAAAACAAAACACTTTCAAGCATCTGATCCAAAAGAAATATTAAATATTTTGGATGAAAAAAGAAGAAAATTCAAAGACTTACTAGAAGAACTAAAATTAAAACAAAAATATTCAGAATCAAAACAAATATCTACAGTCTATGAAGGATTCAAATCATTCAAAGCATTATTTAACAAAATTCTAGATGAACTAAATCATGGAGATGAGTATTGGGCTTTTGCATTCAAGAATGAATATCGCTCACCATCAGCTTCAATATTCTTAAGTAATTTTCATAAAAAACTTGAAGATAAAAAAATAGATGATAAAGTATTAGGTCATACATCTGTAAAAAAAATAATAAATAAATCGTTTGAGAAAAACAAGAACATAAATATTAGGTTTACAAAAAATGAAACGCCTCTGGGAGTCATAATAATTAAAAACAAAGTCATAAATTTAATCTGGGGAGAAAGACCAACAGCTATTGAAATTACTTCTGAACAAATCTACAAACAGTATAGAAACTTTTTCTTAGAACTATGGACTAATGCAAAACCATAATTATTTTGCAACTTACAAAATTTATAGAATTTTGAAGTCTCAAAATAAGAACTTATTTTGCAACTTACAAAATTTATAGAACTTTGAAGTCTTAAAACAAGAACTTATTTTGCAACAATCAAAGTACTAGATAATTTAACTTCCGGAAGAGATCGAATCTTTTCCATTACAAAAGTTCCTGCAGCTTCAGGGTTATTTGCTTCTAATTTAGCAAGGATGTCCCATTCACCAAATAATACATGAGCTTCTTGAATTTCTTTTAATGATAAAAGTTCATCTAATACTCTTTGTTCATCACATTCTGCCAATGAAATTAACACGTATGCCATCATATTTAACACCCCTATTAATTATAAAGAAATACTTTGCTATTTTTTAATCTTCCGAATAAATGTTAAAAAAGCAGTGTGACCAATGTCTTTCATCTTAGGTTTAAGAATTTCTCCTCTAACATCCCAGACACGTTCCATGATTTCAACAGTTTTTTCATGTAAAAATTTATCATTTAACCCTGCAACGAATTTTTGTGTTTGAGTAATATTTGGCGAGTAAGAAACAACAAATCCACCAACTTTTAAGATTTGTTCAGCAGTCTTTAAAGCTCTCCAAGGTTCAGGAACATCAAGAACGAAAACATCAATATTTTTTTCGTCAACTCCTTTGTAAACATCGCCTTTTTTTACTTCAACATTTTTTAAATTTAGAGTTTCAATATTTTTCTTTGCAACTTCTAAATGTGCATCATTAACATCATAAGAAACAACTTTTTTTACAAGCATACCTAAGAACGAAGATACTGCACCAGAACCTGCGCCTGCATCTAAAACAAATGAATCTTTAGTAAGGCCTGTATAAGTAATAATTGCACCAATATCTTTTAAGGTAATAATTTGAGCTAATCTTTTTATTTGCTTGTAATGATCAATAAAAACAGGATTTAAGATGATGAATTCTTCTTTACCTGATTTTATAGTTGAACCAGCTATTTTTTTCAAATCCTTTTCTTTAATCATGCCATATTGAGTGCTAAAATCTTTATCATCATCAACATAATGTTTTTCAAACTTGGAAAGTCTGATACTTCGACCATCAACAGTAGTTTTTCTCTCTTGTTTGATAAGAATTTTTTTTGCCATATTAAGATAAAAAGCGGGAGAAGGGATTTGAACCCTCAACCTAGCGCTTTGCAGGCGCTCGCCTTAGCCGTTTGGCCACTCCCGCGATAAAGAAAACGAACGAGGTTGGTTTTATAAATCTTACTCCTAAAGAAGCTTAAGGATAATTGTACAAATATTCTTCAACTAACATTATTTTATCTGTTTTAAACCTATAACTAGAAACATCAAAGTAATTTTGTCCTGCTAAACAATCAAATATTCTAGTCTCAATACCATGTTTATCCCACATATACTTTTTCAAAGTTCTAGCAGAACCTAATCTTTTAGCAACCCACAAACCACCACTATCAGCATTATCAGGAGTAAATTCTTCTTCTATATTAGTCCAGTCATTCAATACATATTCTAATCGTTTTTCTTCAGGACAATTTCTTAAGCCAACAGAAACTAAATCCTTAGTTAGAACTTTATAGCCTGTTGGTAACCATAATCCTTCATGTTTTTGAAAATTGATTGGGACTTCTTTAACCATTTTTCTTTAGAAGCAGTAGCAAGACTGCTTAATCGTCTCACCTTTTTTTTTAATAAAAAAAATGGGCCAAGAGGGATTCGAACCCTCGATCTACAGCTTAGAAGGCTGTCGCCCTATCCAGGCTAGGCTATAGGCCCATGAAGAATTAGATTTTACTTCTGTTTTTAAAGCTTTTCTCTATTTAGAGAGATTTTTTTTTAAAGAGAATCATATATTTCTGGAATTTGATCAATTCGTTCTAAAGTAATAACTTTTTCTGGTAAGCTTATTCCATTATGTTGTCTTTCATAACCCCAAGTTTCACATGGAATATAAATAACTTTTATTCCTGCTTCAAGTGCAGGGTTAACATCACTTCTAATTGAGTTTCCAACTTTGTAAACTAACTCTTTGTCCCAGTCTCCAATTATATCTAAAAATCCTTTTGTACTTTTTAGTCCGACAATATGAATTTCATCAAAATATTGAGCGATATTATTTACTTCTATTTTTTTTTGTTGAACTCTTTCATCGCCCTTAGTATATAAAACGTTTTTATCGCCTTTGGTTTTAATAAATTCTAATACCTCAATAGCTCCAGAAATTAAACCTTGTTCTTTATATCTTTCTTCAGAAAAAGCTTTCATTCCAATATTATACATTGCTTCTTGATGTTTCTCTTCTATTGGAATTCCTGCTTCTTGACATAAAGTTTCATAAGTCATTCTAAAACTTGTTGGAAATCTTTCCATTTTAAAACCGATAGTTTTAACGTTTTGCATATCAATTTCTTCTTCTAAATCTAAAATTGTTTTCGGATTAGGAGATTTTGGTCCTAAAACATTAAGTATGTATGTTAGCATTTCAACAATAGGATAAGAATAATCGTGTTGATTCCATGCTAATGTATCATCATAGTCAAAAATAAATTTCTTTTTCATAATAAAACCCCTATTATTTAGAAATCTAGACGATAAGATTTCTCTATCTCGCCTCTTTTTAAGTTTAGTAATACGCTTTCATATTTAAACTTATTTCTTAATTTTTTTTTCTTTTTGAATTTTATGAAAGTAAATATTCTCTAAAGATTAATAAATAAAATTTAATTCCTAATTTTTAATGAAAAATATTCAAGGAATTGAAGGTTTTACAAGAGGATTTTTAGATTTTTATAGAGTTTTTATCAAAGATTTAGAAAAATCAGATTTTTTTAAAAATGAGAATCCTGTAATGAACGAATCTGTTAAAGTTAAAGAAAAAACTCAGTATATTAGTTTAGGTGCTCCACTCCAACTATGTACTCCTCAAGATGAAGATATTACTTTTAGAGGGACTTATGAACCTCTTTTAAAAAAACAAACAGAACTTATTGATATTGTTGAAGGTTTAAAAAAAGCTAATGATGTTGATTGTAAGCTTTATTTTCAATTTTTAAATGGAGTAGGTTTGCCGCATTATGATTTGTTTTTAAATTCTATTAGATTTCCTGTTAGCGATTTTGATGATATTTATATAACTCCTGATTTTGATGATATGGGTGGAGCATTTGACCCTAGTTATGATTTATTAAATACTGTTATGTTGTCTTTAACTAATGATTTAACACTTGAAGGAACAGTTTGGGATAAAAATACTTTATGGCTAGTTGCTGAAAATCCTGACAGAAGAGGTTCAATTCAAATTTCAGATTCCATTGGTGATGGATATTTTTTTTATGATAAAGAAACAGTTTTTACCATGCCTATTTGTCGAAAAATTAGGTATTCTGATGGGCCAAAAGAAAGTTGTTATACAGGTTCATCAATCGAAGAATTTGTGAGCTTTGATATTAATGACGTTCCAAATGGCGCTTTAACAAGTTTTTTAGAATTAATTAAACCAATTCCGGATAAATATAGATAATTTTTGTTTAAATTCTGTTTTTTCCTTAAAATTTATAAATAAAAAGATAAACTCAAAACTTTAGAGGGATATAATGAGTGAACCTAAATTAAACGGAAAACGTTGGACTAAAGATTTTGAAAAACCAATTTATGATAAATGGAAGAAGGATAAAAGATATTCTTTTGACAAATCCGATAAAAAACCAATTTATACAATTGATACGCCTCCTCCTTATGTAAACATGCCTGTTCATATTGGTCAAGCTACAACTTATGTATTAATGGACTTCTTTGCTCGATTCAGACGAATGACAGGACATAATGTTTTATTTCCTCTAGGTCTTGACAGAAATGGTTTACCTATTGAAATGGCTGCAGAAAAAAAGTTTAAAGTTAAACTTACAGATATTCCAAGAAAAGATGCTGCAGGTTATTGTGAAAAAATATTAAAAGAAAGTTCATTAGCATCAACTGATACCTTCTTAAAAGCAGGAATTAGCTTTAATTCGTGGGAGCTAGGAAAAGAACCAGGAGATATTTATTATACTGATAGTCCTGAGTATCGATCTTTAACTCAAGAAACTTTTATTGATATGTGGAATAAAGATTTAATCTACGAAGATAAAAGAGCAAATAATTGGTGTCCTGGATGTCAAACAACTATTGCTGACGCGGAAATTGAATATGAAGATTTACCAGCTTTCTTTAATGATATAAAATTTAAAGTAAAAGAAACAGGTGAAGATTTAATCATTGCAACAACAAGACCTGAATTAATCTGTGCTTGTGGAATGATAATTTTTAATCCAAAAGATGATAGATATAAACATTTAGAAGGCAAAACTGCAATCACTCCTTTATTTGAAAAAGAAGTTCCAATTAAATCACATACAGCAGCAGAAATTGATAAAGGAACAGGAATCATGATGATGTGTTCTTTTGGAGACGTTACTGATATTAGATTCTTTAGAGAACATAATCTTGAACCAACTATTGCAATTAATAAAGACGGAACTATGAATGAACATGCTGGGTTTCTAAAAGGCATAAATGTTCGAGAAGCACAAAGAACAGTTGTTATGGAACTAGAAAAGAAAGGTTTGCTTGTAGGTCAAAAAAGATTAGTTCATAGAACACCAGTTTGTGAACGAAGTAAAGACCCAATTGAATTTATCAACATGGAAGAATTTTATGTAAAACAAATTGAACATAAAGATAAAATGCGAGAACTCGCAAAAAAATTAAACTTTTATTCTTCAAAAAGCAGACAAATAATGCTTGATTGGATTGAATCAGTTAGCATTGACTGGCCAATTTCAAGAAGAAGATATTATGCAACTGAAATACCACTTTGGTATGATAGAAAAAATAATTACACTGCTCTTCCGCCAAAAGGACCTTACTATCAACCTTGGAAAGAAGACCCTCCAAAAGAATGTACTGTTTTTGACAAAGACAGAAAAGAAATTGGAACACTCAAAGACTTTCCAAAAAGCAAATGGGTTGGCGAAGTAAGAGTTTTTGATACTTGGTTTGATTCATCAATTACACCATTATACATTATGAAATATTCAAGAGATGATGAATTTTTTAACAAAGCAAAACCTTGCTCATTAAGACCACAAGGAAAAGAAATTGTTAGAACTTGGCTTTATTACACTGTCTTAAAAGATTATCTTTTAACAGGAGAATTAATCTTTAAAGATGCTTGGATTAATTATCACATTGTTGACGATGAAGGAAAGAAAATGAGTAAGAGTAAAGGCAATGTAATTGATCCTCAAAAAGTCTTAGAACAATTCGGAGCAGAACCATTTAGATTATGGAGTGCTGTAGAAGGAAATCTTGACAGAACAGATTTTAGATGTTCATTTGACCGAATTGAAGGAGCAGGAAAAACTCTTGCGAAATTTTGGAATGTTGCAAGATTCATAAGTATGTTTCCTGAAGAAAAAGGAAAACATGAATTAATGGAAGTTGACAAATGGATAATAACTGAATTAAACATTTTAGTAAGAAATGCAAAAAAACAATTCGAAGTTTATGACTTTCACAACCCAGTTATTAAATTAAAACATTTCATTTGGGAAACACTTGCATCACATTATATAGAATTAGTAAAAAACAGAGCTTATAATGAAGAAGGAACATTCTCAAAAGAAGAACAAAACGGAGCTTTATACACTTTGAATTATTGCTTAGATACTTTACTTAAAGTATTAGCACCAGTTCTACCATTCATCACACATCAAATATTTAATGACTTAAGAGGAAAAGATGTTCATGCAGAAGAATTCCCAGAAGGAAAAGAAGAATTCAAAGTTGAATTTACAACTGCAGATATTGTTGAAGCTAATGGTGCGATTTGGAAGCATAAAAAAGATAATGAAATGAGTTTAAGAGATGAATTAGATGTTGTAACAATTCCAGAAATCTTAAAATCATTAGAAAAAGATCTTCAATCAATGCACAAAATTAAAACCGTGAAATTTGGTAAAGAAACTAAGATTTGATTTCCTCAAAAACAAAATGTTTTTGGGACACCAGCAGTGAACTGCGGAGTGTTTTTATTTTTTCTTTAAGTATTTAATATTCTTCTTAATTCTAAAATCTTTGGTGTTACTTCTTCTGAAAATCTTAGCGCTCTATTCTTATGATCAAATTCAAAAATCCATTCAAGACTTTTAACTCCACCAGAGTCTTCAGTATAACTACTAGCATCACACATATAACATATTAATAACAATTCAAAGAAATCTTTTAATGAAAGATTTGCTCTCATAGCCATAGCATTAATTTTATTTGCAGTAATTGTAACTGGAAGACCACCTCTTCTAATATAACTGCCAAGTGGATCACCATCAAGAATAACTAAAGAAATAAGTATTTCCTGATCAGAAAAATTCAATTGTTGGAGAACAGATTTAATTATTGGTAAAGTAAATTTATGTTGAAGTTTATTATTACCTGCTTTTACAGCATCAGGTTTTCCAATATCATGAAGCATGATAAAAGTTCGAAGGAAAGTAGTAGTCATGCCAGCAGGTAAAGTTTTATGAGAAAAATATTTATCAAATTGCGTTAAAACCATTATGTTATGTTGTTCAAGAGTGTACTTTTCCCAAACACCAACATCACTTGCAAGTAATTCACCAAAATCTTTTCTAAATAAATTAATTAAAGCTTCAATAGAATAATTTTTCATCACTGCATTTAAATCGTTTCGAGTAAAAGATAATTTAATTTTTTTATCATTTACATTAGTAAGAAAATCCAATAAGTGTTTTGCCAAATCATTAACTTGTTCTGCTTGAGTTTTTTGATCTTTTAATTGAACAGAATATTCGCTCATCATGTATTTAACAGCATTATGAAGTTTTTCAATTAAATGAACAACTGTTTTTCTTTTTTCTTCATCTTTAATAGAATCATGTAATAATTTTATATCTCTTAGAAAATCTTCAGAAATACCATTTAATTGTTCAACTCGAGCTTTATACCAAATCCAATTATCAGGAACAACACCAAATTTTCTTAACTCTTCAACATGGTTGTATAATTTGGAATTAAAAATTCTATGAAATAACATTAATGTATTTATGGATAGAAAGTATAAAAAGTTTTCTTAAAGTTTTTTAACAACAGAACCTTGTGGTGTGTCATCAATATAAAAACCTTTTTCCTTTAATTCGTCACGCATTTTGTCAGCTGTGGTCCAATCTTTTTCTTTTCGAGCAACTTCTCGCTTATTAGCGAGCTTTTGAATATCTGCAGGAACTGATAAATCTTCAAAAGTAATAACTCCAAGAACTGAATCAATTTTTTCCATAAAATATAAAACGATTTCTGCATCTTTTTTAGCTAAATCTAGTTTATTTATTTCTCGAATTAAATCATAAACAGAAGCAATTGCTTGAGGCATATCAAAATCATTATCCATATGCTCTTCAAATTTTTTCAAAGTAGAATCAACTAGTTTTTTAGCACCAGAATCTTTTCCGTTCATAACTTTTAATTTTCTAACAAATTCATTAATTCGTCCAAGCCCTTGTTTTGCTTGATCAATTGCTTCTTCAGAATAATCAAGCGGAGTTCGATAATGAGTAGATGCAAAGTAGAATCGATAAGTTTTTTCGTCCCAAAGTTTCAAAGCGTCTCTAATAGTTAAGAAATTTCCAAGAGACTTAGACATTTTTTCTTTATTAATATTTAGAAAAGCAGTATGTAACCAATATTGAACAAGAGGTTTTTTACCAGATGCTGCTTCCATTTGAGCAATTTCAGATTCGTGATGAGGAAAAATTAAATCAAAGCCACCGCCATGTAAATCGTATTGAGGACCAAACTCTGTTTCGGTAATAGCAGTATCTTCAATATGCCAACCAGGTCTTCCTTTGCCCCAAGGACTATTCCAACTAGGTTCATTTGGTTTAGCTTTTTTCCAAAGAGAAAAATCAGATGGACTCTTTTTATTTTCATTAATTGAAACTCTTGCACCTTCTTTTATTTGATCCATTGGTTGATGACAAAGTTTTCCATAATCTGAAAATTTTTCAATTTCAAAATAAACTCCATCTTCAGTTTCATAAGCATAATCTTTCTTTATTAAAGTTTTAATTTGATTAATAATAGCGTTCATATATTCAGTAGCTCTGGCATATTTAGTAACACTATTAATTCCAAGAGCTTTCATGTCAGCAAAATATTCTTTTTCAAATTCATGAGCTAATTTAATAGGATCTTTACCTTGTTCATTTCCCCTACGAATAATTTTATCATCAATATCTGTGATGTTTTGAACATAGTTAACTTCAAAACCCTTGTATCGCAGGTATCTTGCAATAACATCAAATTGAATGTAAGTTTTTGCATGACCAATATGACTTAAGTCATACACTGTTGGTCCACAAACAAACATATTAATTTTTTTACCGTTTATAGGTTTGAGTAATTCCTTCTTTCGATTTAATGTATTGTAAACTTTTAATGCCATCTTAATTAGTTACGTTTAGAATCTTTTTATATTTTTGCAAAATAGTCTTAGTTGATAAGTATCCAATGTCAAAAATAAGTATTGAAAACCAAATAAGCCAAAAACCTGTAAAAACAGAGACAAGTAAAGCAGTAATTTCTAATAAAGGTCTTAATTTAAAAGTTTTTTTTATTAATTTATTTTTAATTTTATTATTATCAACTAACATGTTGATTGCTTCTTCAAAAACACAAACTAAAGTAAATAATAAAAGGAATGGAATACTAATTTCTGGTACTCCTAAAAAGAATAAGAAAAAAACGAATGAACCAATGCCAAAATAATGTCCATGACCGTCAATCCTTCCACTTAAGATAACACCAATAACAGTTCCGAGCAATAAAGGTGCAATTAAAGGAACATTGTTAATTAATAAAGCAATAAAAAATCCGTAAACAACTCCAAAAATAATATTAATAATTTTATGTAATCCTAATCCATCATCTTCAACCATGTCAACTATTTTAACAAGTATTCCAACGATGAACATAGTTAATAAAATTGTTAAGTTATGCATTTCTTTTCACATCCTTAACAGCCAAAGCCATTAATGGGAAAATAATTGTAGCATCACCGTCAACGCAAACATTGTTAGCATCTTCTTTGATTTTGCTCCATGATTTTGCTTCTTTAGGTCTGGCTCCAGATAATGAACCATCACTTTCAGTTGCAGTTGTAACATAAACTGCGTAGTCAAGTCCTTCACGCAAGATGTTAACACCTATTAAATGATGTTTAGCAATTCCACCACCAAGAATAATGCCTCCAGTTTTTTCAGCGTCTATTACGTACTGTGCAAGTTTTTTCATATCGCCAGTTACATCGATTCCAAAATCAGAATTTTTTTGTTTGAAAAAGAAAACTTGTAAACCAAGAGCTCCATCAGTAATACCAGGACAAAAAATCGGAATGTTATTTTTAGTAGCCCAATAAAGAATTGAGTTTTCATCATCAATTGTTTTGCCAAGTTCATATATTAATTCAGAAGGAGAAATCATTTTACCAGACTCTTTTTGTTTCTCAAAAATCTCATTAAAAAAAGGAACTATATCATCTTCTAAACCCATATAATGTTCGTTCTCAACCAATATATTACCAATTCGGTTTATTCCTTTTTTATGAAGTTCAACATCGCTCATATTAAAATCACCAAGCTTGAAAGGTTTCTTTGATTTCATCAAATCCTCCTCGATGGAGCCTGTGCTAGTAATAATAACATCAACCAATTTATGCTTTACGAAATAAGTGAATAATTCTCTTAGCCCAGAAGATACCATGTTTGATGTAAAACTCATAAAAATAGTTGTTTTATTTTCATACATTTTGTTTAGAACTTCAACAGCTTGTGATAAATGAGTTGCTTGAAAACCAATAGTCTTGAATTTCTTTAATAAATCATTAATGTTTGCTTCTTTGCTTAAATCAAATCCTTTAATATCATCCATTCTAAATACCTCTTTCTATGAATTGTTTTTTTAAATTTTCTACATTAAACTCTTTTTTAACAATAGCTATTGCTTTCTCAACATCAAACTGTTTGCAAGTAAAAATATCAAGAGCAAAATAGCTCCTTGCAGGATAAGTGTGAATTGCTAAATGACTCTCAGCAAGAACAACAAAACCAGTAATACCATTTTCGGCTTCATCTTTTGGATGATTATATTTGATAACTTCTGGCTTACTAATAGTCTTCATACCAATTTCTGCAGGAAAGCTTTCTAAAAAATCTCTAATCTTATCTTCATTATCTAAGTTAGAACAACCTTCACAATCCAATATTAAATGTACAGCATGTCTTTTTAACATAAAACCACCTATGATGAAGAAAAAATGAACTTAACTACGAGCTTTAACAGCGTTCATAAAAGAATAAAAAGAAGGTTTCTTTATAAAGATTATTCTTTAACTTGATAAGAAATGATTTTATCTTCTTCTAAAATTAAAATTAAGTCTTGATTATAGACAGAATCTACTATTTTATCATTATCAAAATTGGTTAAACCTTTACTAAGAATTTTGCCATCTTTAATAAGTTTGTATTCGCCATTAAAAGCAAGAAATGCATTAGTTCCATTATGAATTGCAAAACCATTAACCTCATCAGGTAAAGGAGCTCCATCTTCAACTAAATAATCATTTTTTTTTGAAGTAATCATCCATATTTCACCATTTTGAATAAGTTGATAATAGTTTTTACCGTCTGTAAAACTTTCTATAGGAAAATATGGTTTTATTCCATTATATGCTTCTAATTTTGTATATTCAGAAATTTCTTCGCTTTGTGAAGAAATGGCGCAGCCAAGTAGTTCTCGAAAAGAAGGATTTTTTTCATTTACAAAATCATCAATTTTTTGTCCTTGAAAATAAACATCTGTTTGGTTAGAAGTGTTAGTCATAAAGAACCGCCCGTTTCCATCTAAAAAATCACAGTATTCTGTTCGAAATTTATTAATTATATTCAGATCTAAATCTGTTGTGACCATGATTGGCGAATCTTTAATAATATCGTTTATTTCTAAATAAAGAAAAGTACCATCAGTTCCCATCTCATAGAATTCAAAGCCATGATCTTTCATTAAATCCCTTACATGAATCTGAAGTAAAGTTTCTATTCCTTCTTGAATATATAATCTTCTACTTCCATTAGGAACAAAAAGTCTATTGCCAAGACTTATTCCCGGACCTAAATCACCAGGATCTTCTGAACTTAAAGTGATAACTTCTCGTCCTTCAATTTCAAAATCTAATTTTTTTGCAAGAAATTCTGAACTTGGTTCTTCAGATAATAAATAAATATAAGAATCAGTCAAAAAAATTTCATTAGCTTTAGGTATTTTGTGTTCTGCAAGTTGTTCTAACTGTAACATTTTTCATAGGAATCTAAAGAAGGTTATAAAGATTATCTAAGATTTTTTCTGTAAAGTTTAGTTTCAGGGTCATACTTAAAGAATCTTTTAGCAGTATGATCATAATTCGGTTTTAATTGTTTAGTACTAGTCATTGGTAAGTTTTGATCAGCTAAAGCGAATTTAATAGGTAGTAAATTCCAAACATTCATATCAGCAGACAACATGTAAAGCTCATCTTGTCCTGCTTCAATAGCATTATTAATCCAAAATCTGGCCATTGCATAACGATAGTTTAAACCTTGAGGTTTAGTCTTAGAATTGACTCCTTGAAGTTGTGTAATAACCCATGAATCTTTAGTTAAGTCTTTTGCTTTTGTTAATACTTCTTCAAGTTCTTTAGACACTTCATATTCAGGATAATCTTCTAACATATTGTAATAATCATCTAAACCTTTTGAGCAACTAGAAACAGCATAACAAGTACTTTCGTTCCATAAAGTTGCGCCAAGTGAACCATCAAAATTAACATCTTCATAAACATTTCTAGTAATAATATAATTCTCTTTTTTGAAAGGGATTACTTGGTTTAAAATTGATTCCATATGTTTTAGAAGTGAAAATATAATTATAAAGGTTTAGCAGAATATGCTGAATATACATTAATTTTATAATTTTAAGCAAATATTATCTTAAATGGAAAACAACAATTTAGAATATAAAATAAGAGAACAATTTTTGAAAGAACCTGTCGAGTCGTACAAAGTATTAACCTTCGGGGAACTAAAACCAGGTGAACAATACATTGGTCTGCCAATACCTGGAGACAATGAAGGACATGGCGGATTTATAGGGTCCTATTATATCTTTGAAAAAACAGAAGAGAGATTAGATAACTCAGAACTTTTTTATGATAATGCAAAAAGATTGATAGATGGAGTCTTAACTCATAATCCTGATTTTATGGCAATAATTAAAGTCAAATAATTAGAAACTAAGCTTTGCTTCTTCACGTTCAATTTGTTCTAAACTAGCACCTGTTGCAGGTCTGCTAGGACCAAGAACGCAACACATTTCAGGACCTTTAGAAACTTCAAAAGTATCAATCTTGTGAGCAATCTTAATAATTTCATTCTTGTCATAAGTTAGTAAAGGACGTAAAATTGGTATCTTTACAGCTTGATCAATTACAGAAAGGTTTTGTAAAGTTTGACTAGAAACTTGTCCAAGGTTTTCACCCGAAATTAGAAAATCACAACCTTCTTCATGAGCAATTTTTTCAGCTAAACGAAACATTAATCTTTTTGAAAGAACAAAATAAAACTTATGATAACAATCCTTTGTAAGAGTTGAAAGTTGTTTACTAATATTTTTAACAATGACTTTTTTTATACCAAGAATTTTCGCAGCTTTCTTAGATTTAACCTCTGGTTCATCATTAGTAAAAGGCTCGTTAGAAAAGTGAACTGCGATAATTTCAACTCCTCGGTCTAACATTAATTTTGCAGCAATAGGACTATCAATTCCACCAGATAAAAGCAATAAACCTTTTTTCATTTTAAATTATACACCTTCTTTGCAATATTTGAAATTTTATTAATATCTTTTGTTCCTTTAAAATAAATTGTTCCAAGACTTTGAATAACTAATTCTTCGCCATCAACTTTGATAACAATTGCAATTTTAGCGTCTTCTAAAACTTCAAAATTGTTTTTAATGAAATTCATATTAATACGCAAACTGCCTTTTGGTTTAACATTATAACCGACTCGAGTTTTGCATTTTTTAATAATAAACTTGTCTTCAGCAGGAATCTCTAAGTATTTGAAATTATGTTTATCACAACATTCGCAACCTTTCTTTTTGTTAACTTTAATTTTATCCAAAGTTAAATCCCAAATATCGACTCGAACCATTTTAGTTTCATAATCTTTATTTAATAAAATTTTCAAAGCTTCTACAACTTGCATTGAAGCAATTGTAACAGTTGCAGAACTCAAAATTCCTTCTGTTTCACAGTTTTCTTCACATTCACTGTCTTTAACAAAACAACCAATACAAGGACCTCCAGGAATAATATTCATCAAAGTTCCTTTAGTTTTAATTGCAGCAGTATAAATCCAAGGCTTCTTATTTTTAACACAATAATCGTTTATAACGAATCGAGCTTCAAAATTATCAGTACAATCCAGAACTAAATCTGCATCACGCAATAACATCTCTGCATAATTAGCATTAAGTTTTCGAGTATACGATTCGATTTTAACATTAGAATTAATCTTTTTTAATTTATTTTCAGCTTGCAAAACCTTAGGTTTTCCAACATCTTCTTCATCATACAAAACTTGACGCTGAAGATTATCTAGTGCAATAATATCATTATCAAC
The DNA here is from genome assembly GCA_937912225.1 of Candidatus Woesearchaeota archaeon. Classification (GTDB taxonomy): domain Archaea; phylum Nanobdellota; class Nanobdellia; order Woesearchaeales; genus JAHIUF01. The sequence goes on from CALDOJ010000008.1 coordinate 80,790, forward strand.
AAGAATTAACTTCCCAATTCCAGCTCTTGTTAAAAGTTCAGCAGAAACAGTTCCAAGAGCACCAAGACCAATAATAACAATAGTTTTCTTAGCTAATGCTTTCTGACCATTTTTCCCAATTTCCTTAAGAACAATTTGTCTTGAATATCTCATCTTTTTTTACAAACAAAGAATGCGTGATCTTTTTCATAAGGGTTTAACTCTTTATAATCAACAATTGCTATATGTTTTTCTAATTCGATTCTTACTTCTCGGAAGATATCGCTGGGTCTTCTAGTAACATCAATACTTCTAGCTTTAATTGCAAGTAAACCAAATCCACCACTTTTCAAATAAGTATTACAATTTTTCATGAAAATTTCAACTTGATTTTTCTGAGCAATATCTTGGTAGACAACGTCTGCTTGAAGAACAACTTTATCTTTGTATTCTTCAGGATAATTAGCGTTTGCAATAACTGGAGCCATATTACTTCTTTGTTCACAAATATGAACTAAATCTCTTGCACTTTCAGGAGAAAATTCTAGAGCAAAAATAAACCCTCCTTTACCAACAATATCTGAAACAAATGAAGGTGTATAACCATGTGATGCTCCTAAGTAAAGAACAACATTGCCTTCTTTTAAGCCGATTTGAGAAATTTTCTTAATTAAAGCCGCACCAAGTTTACTTCTTCTAGGTTCCCATTCTCTATAAGCAATTCCTTTTTCAATTACGATATTTTCATCAAAATGAGACACTCGCTTTAACATGTTTTTAGTAAATAATCTATTTTTGTAGTCGACAAAAATATTTGGAAATCGTTTATCAATCGGCCTCATTTGAATTTTTCCTCTAATTCTTTTTTTAGTTTATCGCCAATAAAAACTCCTTTAAAATAATCAGTTTTTGCAGCTAAGCAAATTTTATCTGCAAGACTTCTTGCAGCTTTTCCTCGAATAGCTTTTTTAGCGTTTGCAACAATTGGATGCATTAAAATGTAACCGTGTTTTGGAGGTTTTGCACCAGTTTTTATATGTCTGAATAATGCTTTTTCTGCACCAAGCATTTGAATTTTAGAACTTGGCATCATAACTAGTTTTCTTAGTGAACCTGCTTCTTCTAATAGTTTAGCACCGACTAATCCGCCTGCTAAAGTCCAAAGATTTTTACAATAAGTTTTCATAACTTCATCTAAATATTTTGCTAGTTCTTCTCGTTCTTGATATAATGAATTTATTTTATTTGCAAGATTTTTAATTGGCTGTAAATCTCTTGGAGAAAGGTCTCGGCCCATTGATTCTTTTAATTTCATTTCAGTCATGATTGCTTTTTTATCTTTAGTCATAGCTAATTTGATAAAAGCTTCATTATCAGAGACTTTTTTAGAGAATTCTGGTAAATAAATTGAATACCAATCTCTTAATCGTTTAGTTAAAACATTAGTCATCTTAGCTAATTCATCAATATTATTAATTGCTTGAGAGACATAATTATCTTCATTTATGCTTTCACGAATGGTTTTTTTAGCTAAAGCGATGCTTTTTTCTCTTATTTGTTGGAAATTTTCTTTACTCATATTCATAGAAGAAGAATAGATACTTATTTAAAGCTTTATGGAGTAATTTAGTGCATGAGCGAGAAAATATCATCAAAAGATAAGCTTAAATTAAAACATTTTGTCAAAGAACTTGAAGGATATAGAGGAAGACATACAGAATTAGTTAGTGTATATGTTCCTAAAGACTATGATTTGAACAAAATAATTAATCACATTTCTCAAGAACAAGGAACTGCTTCTAATATTAAGAGTAAAGGAACCAGAGATAATGTAATAACTTCTCTTGAAAAAATGATTCAACATTTAAGATTATTTAAGAAAACACCTCCTAACGGGTTAGCTATTTTCTCCGGAAACGTAACTGAAAAAGAAGGCCAGCAAGATTTTAAGGTTTGGAGCATTGAACCACCAACTCCTTTAAATCAAAGATTATATCGTTGCGATAAAGAATTCGTTTTAGATCCGATTAGAGACTTGCTTGAAGTAAAAGAAGTTTATGGAATGATTGTAATGGATAGACGAGAAGGAGACATTGCTTTATTAAAAGGAAAAGTTATTATTCCGCTTGTTTCAAAACATTCAAATGTTCCTGGAAAATTCAAAACTGGAGGACAATCAGCTCAAAGGTTTGCAAGAATCAGAGAAGGAGCAGCAAAAGAATTCTATAAACGATTAGCAGAATATGTTAAAGAACAATTTTTAGGCTTAAAAGATTTGAAAGGAATACTTGTTGGCGGACCAGGACCTACAAAATATGATTTTGTTGATGGTAATTTCATAACTGATCAAGTAAAGCAAAAAATTATTGCAATTAAAGACCTTTCTTATACGGGAGATTTTGGTCTTCAAGAATTATTGGATAAATGCAGTGATGTTTTAGCTGAAGAAGATGTTATGGAAGAAAAAAAATTAATGCAAAAATTCTTTCATTTGATGGCTAAAAGTTCAGGTTCAGTAAACTATGGTCAAGATCATGTCATGGAAGATTTAAAATTAGGGTATGTAGAAACAGTTTTAATTTCTGAAGCAGTTTCTGATGAAGTCATTGAAGAATTTGAAAAAGAAGCTGAAGCTCTTGGAAGTGAAGTGGTAGTTATCTCTACTGATACAAGAGAAGGAGCACAACTTCGGGACATGGGTAAAGTGGTTGCGATTTTAAGATATGAAGTTCAAAGATAGATAATGACTTTTCTTCAAAAACCATGTAATTTAATTCAAAGATTTTTTATATTCTCTAATTATTTCTTTTATTTATGAATTTAGCAGAGAAAGCTTTCAAAGAGTTATTTCCAGAAAAATATGAATCTAGAAGGTTTGAAGTAAAATATTCAAAGAAATTCTCTAAATATAATGCTAATGTCAAATATAATAAGATTTTCATGCGTTTTAATCTCTCTTATGATTGGAAAGAAATTTCTGAAGAAATTCAAATGGGATTAATACAATCTTTATTATTAAAAATTTACAAAGAAAAAAATAAAACTATTAATCTTGATTTATACCAAAAATTTGTTAAAAATATACCTAAATTTTCAATAACAACAAAAGTCGATCCTTTTTTAGAAGAATCGTTCAATAGAGTTAATGAAAAATATTTCTACGGGTTTATTGATTTACCAAACCTTGTATGGGGACAACTCTCATTTAGAAAACTAGGAAGTTATGATTATTTAGCAGATACTATTACTATGAGTAAAATTATGATTGAAGACGAAGAATTATTAGATTATGTCATGTATCACGAACTTTTACATAAAAAATTGCAGTTTTATACTAAGAATGGGCGTAATTATCATCATACAACAGAATTTCGAAAAAAAGAAAAAGAGTTCGATAACCCTAATATCGACGAGAAATTAAAATCTTTTTTAGCAAGGAAAAGAATGAAAAAACTATTCAAATTCTGGTAAAAAACAATAAGATATTTAAATGAACATTTTTTCTATATACCTTAGCTAAGAATTACGGTGATAAATAATGGCAGAAGTCAAACATAAAAGTGTAGGAAGCTTACAAAAAGGTAATTACGTAGTATTAGAAGATGCTGCATGCATTGTTACAGATATCAAAATTTCAAGACCAGGAAAGCATGGTCACGCAAAAGTTAATTTAACAGCAGTTGGTATGCTTGATAGTAAAAAAAGAAATACTGTCATGCCAGGTCACGATTCAATTGAAACACCAGTAATTGGTAAGAAAAATGCTCAAATCTTAAGTGTTACAGGAAATTCTTGTAATGTAATGGATGTTGAAACATATGAAACATTTGATTTAGCAGTACCACCAGAACTTGATGGTCAAGTTGCAGAAGGACAAACAGTTGTTTACTGGATAGTTCTTAATGATAAAGTTCTAAAACAAATAAAGAGTGAATAAATAAAATGGTAAAATTTCCGGAAGCAGAAGCAAGACTTTTTGAAGACGTCTTTGTTTGCAGAAAATGTAAATCAAAGATTAGAACTACTAATCTAAGAGTTCTAGCAGGAAAAGTTAATTGTAGAAAATGTAATGGTAAGGCATTAAGACCTATCAAGAAGAAATAGTAAATATTATAAACTCCGGATTTCTAAAATATAATCATGAGTTTTTTATCTGCATTAATGCAATACAAATTTATCATACTATTCTATTTAGTTATAATACTAATAGTAGCTTTTAATAAAAAAAGATTTGATTTTCAAGCAAAATTCATAGCATTATATCGAACAAAGTTTGGAATTAACTTTATGGAGAAAACTTCTTCTAGATTTCAAGAATTCATAAAAATAGTTGGATTAGTTGGAATAGGTGTTGCTTATATTGGAATGATTGCAATTGTTTACATGGTATTTGATGGTTTATACAAATTAATCATGATACCAGAAGCACCAGCAGTTCTTTCACCAGTAATTCCAGGAGTTCCAATTCCAGGAAGCCCGATATTTGTACCGTTTTGGTATGGAATAATATCATTATTTATAGTTGTAGTAATTCACGAAGCAGGACATGGTTTAGTTGCTCTTGCTCACAAAATTAAAGTTGATCACACAGGAATTGTTTTCTTTGGACCATTAATTGGAGCTTTTGTTGAACCAAACGAGAAAACATTGCAAAAACAAAGCGATGTAGTTCAATATTCAATTTTTGCAGCCGGGCCGTTTGCGAATGTGATACTCGCATTTGTACTGTTACTATGTTTCACACTAATTTTCAATCCTATAATTGATCATTCTGTAGTACCTGAAGGAATATATTTTCAAGAAGTACAAGAAGGATTTCCTGCAGAAGCAGCAGGTGTACAACCAGAAACAGTTTATAACCTTGTAAATGGTCAAGAAGTTTTAGACACGACGAAATTCATACAAGTGTTGGATAAAGTGAGTCCAGGTGATGAAATAATCTTAGCAAATGAAAATTTAACACATACAATTATAGCAACTGAAAGTCCTGATGATCCAACAAGCGGTTACATGGGTGTAATAGGTATTCAGACAGAGCATCAATTAAAAAATCCTAAATTCCAAATAATATTTGATGTTTTTTCATGGTTCTATGGATTATTTCAATGGGTAATCTTATTGAGTTTAGGAATTGGACTTGCAAATCTTTTACCATTAGGTCCGGTTGATGGCGGACGAATGTTACATTTAAGCTTACAAAAAATTTTTGGTAAAGATAAAGGTTTGAAAATATTTTCAAAAATTACAATGTTCTTTATTGTGCTATTATTAGTATTAGTTTTTGTACCAATCATTAAAGCATTAATATAAACTTTTAAAAACTGTTTCTGATTCTATAAGTGTATGATAAGCGTTGTATTAATAGAACCTGAAACATCAGGTAATCTTGGAGCTATAGCCCGTATAATGGCTAATTTTGACTTTAAAGAGCTAATTCTAATTAATCCGAAGTGCAAAATAGATGAAGATGCAAGAAATAGAGCAAAACACGCACAAACAATTCTAGATAAAGCAAAAATCAAAGAGTTTGATTATTTAAAGAAGTTTGATTATAAAATTGCAACAACAGCTAAGCTTGGAACTGATTATAATATTCCTAGATGTCCTTTATCTCCAGAAGAATTTGCAAATAAAGTTTGCTCTTTAGATAAGAAAACAAAATTAGCATTAATTATTGGCCGAGAAGGGATTGGTTTAACTAATGAAGAAATTGCAGATTGTGATTTTACAGTTTCAATTCCAGTTTCAAAAACTTATCCAACGCTTAATATAAGTCATGCATTAACAGTGATTTTATATGAGTTATTTAAAAAATCTGGCGAAAAAAACACTGATGTAATTACGCCAATTTCTGCAATAGAAAAAAAACAATTAATGAAATTATTCAATAAAGTTTTTGACAAATTAGAATTTGCAACTCCTGATAAAAAAGAGACTCAAAAAACATTGTGGAAGAAAATTATTGGGAAAGCTTTTTTGACGAAGCGCGAGTCTTTTGCAATGATGGGTTTTTTGAAGAAGCTGCTTTAGATTCAAAATATTTCTTAACTTCTTTTAAGATTTTAGGCTCTGCTTGTTTTCCAAGGCAGTAATAAATTTTTTCAGCTTCTCCACCCCAAGAATAATTGCCTTGTTCTTTTTTTATTTTTTTGATGTCAAATTCTTCAAGTGCAGTTCCTTTCTTTAAATGATAATATATTACTCTTTGCGTAGCTTTAGGAAATAATTCCATGTATACTTTGTGAATTTCATATCCATAGCCTTGTTTCATGAAAAATAAAATTTCAACAATGTTTTGTCGAATTGAACTTAATACAGGTCTTCCTCTAGTCATATTCGAAAACCTCTGGTTTTTGAATATTCAAAAATAGTTTGATTTTTGTACATGATTATTTACAATACTGAAAATATATAAAAAGGTTTTTATTAATACGTTCATTTCTTAATAATATGAAAAATTTATTCGTGATAGTTCATGAAGAAGCTACAAAAGAAGACAGAATTGTAAGAAGAGAAATATTAAGAATAAAAAGAGAAGAAGAATTCGTTTTAGTTGAAGGGAACCCAACAAAAATTATGTATGATATTCCAGAAGGTTATCAATTGCTAGTTTGTGGTGCATATCATGGAAATCAAAATTGGGATAGTCGATGTATTGACGAACATATGAAATCTTTAAGAAGAAAAAAATTATTTCCAGAACTTTATTTGCCTGGTACGATTTCTTTAGATCCATAATCAATAAGCAGTTGTTCTACACCTATGAAAAGGAGTTTTTGAATCTCTTCCATAAAGCCATAAATAATCATTAACTGCTGATTGAATAACATTGGGATGAGTTTTATTAATTTCATCAGTAATTCTTTTTACAACTTGAACATTAGAAGATCTAATTTCAGTTTCAAACTTGCTTCCTTTTTTTAATTCAATCTCACTATCAATTAAATATGAAAGTTCATTGCCGTATTCAAATATTCTAAGGCTTCGTAAATGTGCTGGTTCAACATAATCTGCAAGAGCAGTTGTTTTACTTGCATCAATTAAATTAGGAAAGCTTTGAGCTGTTGCTTGTGCTCTTTTACAAAAATAAATTTTTTTCCCTTTGTATTCTGCAGTATCCTTAAATGAAGAAAAATCATTTACTATTAGATCAACAAAGTTCGCTCCATTGCCTTTTGCAGCATCAATCATATTTCTAAAATCTCCTTTGTATTTTTCAACTAGAACAGTTCCTGTATCCTGCAATATTTTCCAACGTTCTTGAATCATTGGCATAACGAAACTACTTGTAAGAACTTTAGTAACTTCTTCTAAAGAAATATTTGCTTTATAATTTGCATCAAGAATTGGAATTCCTTCTTCTTCTGCAGTTAATAAAGCTCCAATTAAACTCCAAGATCCTCTTTTGAATTTTTGTCCTTTGTAAGGTTTTGTCCAATATGGTTCTCCCCAATAAGAAAAACTAAGAGAATTAAATGTTAACATTAAATTAATTCTTTTTTCTTCACTTAATTCTTCAAGATTAAATGGGTTTTCATTTACCCACGAAAGATTATTAACTTTTGGAGCGATCTCTTTTGCATAGGCTAATAATTTTTCATTGTTAATTTTAACTTCTTCTGCATTATTAACTACGTATTCTGTACTTTCTAATATTTTTTCAAATGTATTCATTTAAATCACCTTCTTTTCATAAATAGCTATTTTATGGGCTATTTTTTCGCTTTGTACTCTTTTAGAAATCTCGCTTCCCCAGATGTTGTAAAACACATCTTGAGCGTCTTTTAAACTATTAAATTCGAAATAAGTATCAATAGAACTAACTTTAACAAATCCTTTTTCTTCTAACCAATCTTTTGTTTGTTTAGTAGTTGAAATATTAGGTTCTCGTCTTATAATTTCTTCAAATTCACATCCACCATCATTTTCAGCAACATAAATTGAACCGTTTTCTTTCAAGACTCTTTCTGTTTCTTTAAGAACTGCTAACTGTTGATCAATATCTAAAATGCTTCCAAGAACCCATGTTGCAATTGCTACATCAACACTGTTACTGTTTAAACCATTTTTTTCTGCAGATGCTTGAATATATGAAATTTTGTCTTTGTTTGTTTTATTTTTAGCAATTTCTAATTGGGTTTTTGACTGATCAAGACAAATATATTCTGAAACTAAAGGAGCTAAAACAGAAACATATTTTCCAGTTCCACAACCAACATCTAATAATTTTTTATCTAAAATTAATGGTTTTAAAAAATCTACAACCAGTCCTTTATAATCTTCTGCTTGACTAAAAATATTGTACATATTTGATTGTTCATAATAGATTTTACTGTTCGACTCTAATTTGTGAGTTTGTTGGTTGTTCATAAACAGTAGTAACGTTTTTTCAATATATTAAATCATCTATGAGAAATTTAATAATAATAAAGTTTTTATACTTCTATTCTTTAGTTTTATTAAATGTTAGATAAAATAGATCAAAAAATATTGTTAGCACTAATAAACAATTCTAGAAACTCAACAACTAATATAGCAAAGAAAGTAGGAATCTCAAGAGATGTGACTAATTATAGAATAAATCGATTAGTAAATAAAGGAATCATAAGAGATTTTACAACTGAAATAAGTTTAGAAAAACTAGAGATTGTTTCAGCGCTATTATTCATATCAATTAAAGCAGAAAAAGAAAAAGAATTTATGGATTATATCAATAAACAAAACTTCATTTCATGGGCTGGAACTCACATGGGTTTTTGGAGTATGGGAATGGCAATCTATGGAAAAGATAATGAAGAAGTAGAAGAAAGATTCCAAACAATAATAAAACAATACAAGGAGCACATAACAAATCATCGTTTTGCATTCTACAAAAATACAGCTTTCTTTACAGAAAAATATTTTGGAGATGTAACACTAAAACAAAAAAATATTTCAAAAGAGAAATATAAGTTAGATTCTTACGATAAAATAATTTTAAAGAACTTATCAAAAAATGCAAGAATTTCAAGTATGGAATTAACAAAGCAAATACCAATAACAGCGCCAGCCATAAGTCAAAGAATATCAAGATTAAAAAAACAAGGAATTATTTTAAAACATACTGCTTACATTAATGTATTTAAAATAGGCCTGTATCAATTCATATTTTTTATACAGAACAGAAACCTTGAAGATAGAAAAAAATTATACCAGTTTTTAGAATCACATCCAAAAGTATCGCTTTTACTTGATTACATAGGAGATCCGTTTATAGAATTCAGTATATTTGCAGACGACCCGTATAAAATAAGAGAGACTTTACAAGAAATAAAAGAAGTATTCCCAGATAATCAACTAGTAGATTTTTTCTTAACACAAGAAGATTTCATATCATTTGGATTGCCAGATTGTGTTTTTGAATAAATTATTTTGACATTAAACTTTCAATTGCAAATGCTGTAGAAATATTTTTACTTGTAAAATAACCATCTTTACTTCCATAACGATAAATACTATCTGTTGGCCAACTACCAGAAGGTTCTTGTAAAGAAATTAATTTGTCTAACTCATCTTTATTTTTAGAATGTAATCGGTTCATTATAGTAACCCTCATTGCAAGATCTAAAGGAAAGTCAGTAGTTCCAATTCTACTTTTAGTTTCTTCATATAACAGATCTCCAAATTTGCTTCTAAACTCTGAAAATTCCAATAATCTTGATGTAAAATAAAGAAATGTTTCTGGAGAATGATAATATCTGGATCCTTCTAAATAATCTTGACTTTTTAATTTTTCAAAAACAAATTCTTCAGAAATTTTAGTTTCATCTCTTTTTTTACAAAGATTAACAAAATGAAGAATGTTTGCTAAAGCAACATAATCAACCCTGTTTTCTCTAGAAGTTTTATCAGGATTAAAATAAATGTTAATTAAACCATTTTTATTAACATTAGAAACAATTTTGTTAGCAATATTTCTAATATCATAATCAGGTGTTTGATTTAATTTAACTAAAGTTGATAGAGCCCAAGAAGTAGTATCAGTATCTGAGGGTAATAATTTTTCATCTTCAAAAAAATGCGCAATCCCTTCTTCAAGCTGAGAATTAATATAATTAATACTTTTTTTAGTTAAGCTTTTCCAATTAAAAAATTTTAAACCAGTACCTAAAACTAATAATGAAGTTCCAATTTCTTTGGGCGAGATTACTAAAGATTCTTTATCTCTGGCAGAAGAGATACAACATTCATAAAAGCCATTGTTTGAAGTAGTTTCTAAAAAATCAAGTCCTTTTTTTACATGATCTTCAATCATAAGTAATGGAAATAAAAAGAATAATATAAACTTATGTTTACAAAAACTATAAATAACATTTAAACAAACAATTATTCATGGAAGATATCATATCACTTGTTGGACCAAGAGCTGCTGGTAAAACCACTTTTGGGAAAAAATTAGCTAAACGTCTAGGTTACGAATTTATTGATTTAGATATTGTAATGATGGAACAACTCAAGAGTTATGGAGGAATATTTGGTTACTCAGAAAAATATGGTTGGAGCGCTTATATGGATAGACTTCATTATACTTTAAAAAAACTTTTCAAAGAGTTAGAAGGGAAAAAAGTAATTTTAGATTTAGGTGGAGGAACAATTTCTTCAGAGTTTCCTCAGTCAGAACAAAATGCTCATCTTGTAAGAAGACATTCAAAGATTTGTTTAGTTCTTCCTCATGAAGAAGATGACAAGAATGTTGAAGTCTTAGTTGAACGAGAAAAAGAAAGATTAAGAACTAATGAAAGTCCTTGGGCGATTGGTTGGAGTGAAAAAAAAGTTGTTAAAAAAGTAATAAAAGAATATTTTGATAGATTGCCAAATTTTAAAAAATATGCTCATCATAATGTTTATACTGCTGATCAATCACCAAGAAAAGTTGCAAAGCTTCTAATAAAACAATTAAATATTGATTAATATTCTTTCGTTAAACATATATATGATAACTTTCTCCTTATATCATGACTGTTTATTCACATTCTAGACTTAATACATTTGAACAATGTAAACTTCGATTTAAGTATCAATACATTGACAAATTAGAACCGCCAATAAAAACTACTGTTGAAGGTTTCATGGGAAATATGGTTCATGATGCTTTAGAAAAGCTATATGTAGACTTAAAACATGGAATTCTTGCTAAGAAAGAAGATTTACTAAAGTATTTAGAAACTCATTGGAGAGAAAATTGGACTGAAGAAATTCTAATTGTAAGAACGCAATTTACAGAAGAATATTATTTTGATTTAGCTAAAAAATACTTTTCAGGCTATTATGACAAGTATTATCCTTTTAATCAAGCAGAAGTTTTAGGAACTGAAATTCTAATAACTATTGACTTGGATAAAGAAGGAAAATACAAAATGAGAGGTTATGTGGATAGGCTTGATGCAAAGAATGGAATCTATGAAGTACATGATTATAAAACTGCAAAAAACCTTCCAGAACAATATTATTTAGATAAAGATCGACAACTTGCATTATACACGATGGCCATTAAAGAAAAATATGGTGATGTAAGAGATGTAAAATTAATTTGGCATTACTTAGCACATGACAAAGAAATGATAAGTGAAAGAACTGATGAACAATTAGAAGAATTAAGACAAAAAACTATTAAAGTTATTCAAGAAATTGAAGCAACAAATGATTTTCCGCCACAAACATCTGCATTATGTGGTTGGTGCGGATTTAAACCAATATGTCCAAAATGGAAACATGAATTTCTTACAGAGTATAAACCTGTTGAAAAAGTTGAAAGTGTCAAAGGCACAAAATTAGCAAACGAATACGCTGAACTTAAAGAAAAAGAAAAAGAAGTTACAGAAAAACTCGAAGAATTAAAAGAAAAAATTTTAACTTTTTCAAAAACAGAATGTGTTGATGCAATATTTGGAGATAATAATAGAATCAATGTTTGGAGAAAAGAATGCAATAAATTTCCAACAAAAGATGATCCTGATTATGAAAATTTTATTGACATGGTACAAAAACTAGGGCTTTGGAATGAATTCTCAAAAGTTGATAGTTTTAAACTTGAAAAAGCTTTTGAAGAAGGAGAGTTTCATAATGAAATAAAATCTATTTTAGAAAAGTTTGCAAAAAAACAGTCTCTAGAAAGACTTTATATGAGCAAGAAATAATTATTTAAATTCTTCTAAAAATTTATCAGCAGTTTCTTTTGAAAATTCTGCATCATCTAATGAAACAGAATCTTCTTTAGATAATTCATTGATTCTTAGAATTTCTTTTTCTAAAGGAATCTCAATCATTGTTTTTAATACAAGAATCATTTCATGCATGTCTTCAGAATCTTTATTTAAAATTTCATTATATCTTTTTTTAAGAGCGCCAATAATTTTTTCAAAATTTTCTTTAACAATTTCTTGTTCTTTTTTACTTTCATCAGAAGCTTCAGCACTTGAGTTTTCAACTTTATTATTTTCAACATTTGTTGTAATTATAAAATCATCCTGTTCATCTTCTTCAAATAAATCTTTTTCAGGAGGTTTAGGAGGTGGTAACTCTTCTTTCTCTTCTTCAAAAGTAATACTTTCTTCTTCTTTTTCAGGTTCAGGAATTATAGATTCAATTTCTTCTTTTAGTTGTGAAATATCAAGTTCTTTTTCAGGTTCGGAAATCTCAACAGGCTTTTCTTCCTCAGTTTTAGTTTCTATTTCATTTTTAATTTCAGGAGGGATAGGAATTGGTAATTCTTCTTCTGGTTTAATTTCTTCTAATGGTTTAACTTCTTCTTCTATGTCAATAATTGGTTCTAGTTCCACAGCTTCAGAAATAGTTTCTTGTTCTTCAAATTCTTGTTGTTTATCTTCAATATTTTGTTGTTCAATAGATTCAATTTGATCTAAGAAAGCTAAATCTTCTTCAAGAGGAACTTCTCGAATTTCTTCTTCTTTTTCTTCTTCATCTTGCTTTTCTTGTTTTATTTCTTCTGTTGTTTCAGAATCATATGTTTCTAGAATTGCAGGTTCTTCAGGCCCTTCAACAATTTCTTCTTCTTTTTTCTCAATTCTTATAACTCTATTACAGAAAAGAATGTAATTTTTGCTCTTTCTTATAGAAATAAAAACTTTTAATGGTTTTCCAATATGATCTTCTGCTCTTTTAGCCAATCTTGCAACTTCTGAAAGTTCTTTATCATTTAATTTTATACCTTCATCTCTTAAAGGTTTTTTAGTTAGAAGGTTGTCCCTCAGATCTCTGAGAATTATTTGTCTTTGTGGATTTGGTTTTGAATTTTTAACTATTAAATCTTCTTTAGAAACAACAACTACATCTTTTTCTATTTCGTCTTCAAAATCTTGATAACCAAAATACGTTTTTAGAATAATTTCTTCTTCACCTGAATATGCAATTGCAGAGATTTCAGGATCAATCATTTTTTGAACAATTATTGCAGTTCCAATAGTAGTTATATTATTCTTTTTTCGATATAAAAGTTCATTAGGTGTGAATAATGAGACCCAAATATTTTTGATTCCTTGAAAGAATTGTTTTTTACCTTTAGCACTATCAATTACTCCTTCATTATTTTCAGAATCAGAAACATATGTTTGACTTGAAATTAAAGTGATGAATGGTTTTTCAATTCCAGAAACTAATTTTGAAATATTAAAATTATCAATGTCAATAGTTAAAGTTTCATATGCTTCCATTAATGAAATTTGAAACTCTTCACAAAATTCAATTTTGTTAAAAATTTCTCTGATTTTTTTGAAAGCTTCAACTAATGATTCTTCTTGTTCATAATTGATTTTAGATAAAACTTCATCAATTGCTGTTTGTAATTGGTGTTTTTCAATAAAGTTTTCTAAAGCATGTTTTTTTATAACAAAAGAAAAAGGCACGTTCATTTTTTTTTCAAAAAGTTTAGCTAAATCAACTGCTTTATAACCTACTTCTTCAACATCTGCTTTTGTTATTTTATTGAGGGTTAAAATATAGTCCATCGAACTAGAATAAAGGCATAATCGTTATTTAAACTTTTGGTTTTTATAGTTTATAATCTTTTTTTATAATAAAAACTATAATTTAAAAGAAAGTTCTTCTTTTGTTATCTTATTTTATAAGAACTTCAAAGCTTCTTCAACAGTTTTTTTATGATGAACTATTGCTTGAATAGCTTTAGTCATGCTGAAAGGTTTGTCGTGTTGCCAGATATTTCTACCAACAGCAAGACCAATAGCTCCAGTCTGCATAACATCATAAGTTTTCTGTAAGAATTCACGATCGCTTAGTTTATCTCCGCCAGAAGCAACAACTTTTGCTTTACCAGCGTTTTTAACAACCCATTTCCAACCTTCAATATTATTGTTATAATTAATTTTTAAAATATCCGCACCTAATTCTAGACCAAGCCTTGCAACATAAGCTAAAAGATCATTATCAAGTTTGTCTTCAACAAATTTTCCTCTAGGATACATCCAAGCAATTACAGGCAAACCATAGTCATGAGCTTTATCAACAATGCTTGCAAATTCTTGCATCATTTCTCCTTCGTGTTCACTTCCGTTGTAAATAGTATATCCAACTGCTGATGCTCCAAGTTTAATAGCTCTTTCAACAGTACATAATTGTCTAGAATAAGGTTCTAATTTTGTTAATTGAGTTTTTCCATTAAGTTTAACAATTAAAGGTATGTCTTTGTAATAATCTTGATAATATTTTTCAGCAGTTCCGTGTTGAAGAATAACTGCATCATAATGTCCTTCGAGTGCTATATCCATTAAGTAAGTTGGATCGCAGTTCTTAGAATTGAAATCTCTAGGTCCATGTTCCATGCCTTGATCATAAGCTAGAAAAATACCTCTACCGTTTTTTAGAATCTTATTAAGTTGAATACTCATCACTTCACCTCTCTTTTAAATTTATTAAGTTGTTTTTCCTATATAAATCTTTCTTCAAATTAATCAAAAAAATCATTACTTTTTTGAAATGTAGTTCATTTTTATAAATTAATTTTTTTTTTTGTAATCTTGTGATCGTCTTTTTTCAAAAGTTTCATCATTGCAGATTTTTTTAATAAAATATTTTTTGCACCATAATTTTGAATAATCGACTCGGAATTAATAATTGCCATTCTCAAACAATCTTCTACTGATTTACCCATAATTAAACCAGCAATAAAACTAGAAGCAAAAGAATCACCTGCACCAGTTGTTTCTTTAACTTTTAAACCCTTATTAGGTTTAACAAAATACAAATTTGAACCATCATAACAATGAGCGCCTTTTTTACCATCAGTAATAACAACATAATCCATATTATCTAATTTTAATCGCTCCATTAAGTCAGGAATAGTTCCTTTTCCAACAATTAATTCAGCTTCATCTTTATTTAAAATTAAAGCATTAATATTTTCTAAGATTGCTTTTAAATAAGAAAATCCTTTGTTAGCTAGAAAAGTATTAACATTAAAAGCGATTTTTATACTATTTTTATTAGCATATTTTATTATTTTTTTTAAGGTTTCAAAACTTTTGTTTAACATACTTGAACAATAAATCCATTTAGTTTTTAATTTGTTTAAATCAATTTCATTAATTCTTAAATCAGCATTACAACCTCTATAAGTTAGAATTGTTCTATCTTCATCTATTGAGTCAAGAATTACAGAATAACCAGACACTCCACCAACCGCACCTAAAAAATCAATTTTTTCTTCTTTTAAAACTTTAAAAATCTTTAAACCATTCTCGTCTTTACCAATTTTTCCAACATAAGCTGTTTTCAAACCAAGTCTTCTAAATGCAACTGCTGTATTGGTTCCGCCACCACCAATCATAAACTCTAATTCATTAATGATAATTTTACTACCAAGAGGATAAGCTATTAATTCTTCTTCACCAAACTTATTCTTAATTTCAATAAGTTCAGAATCTGTCTTTACAAATACATCAAGCGTATTAGAACCAAAAGTTATTATATCGTACATCATGCACCCCTTAGAATATAATTAATTATAATCA
>CALDOJ010000009.1 GCA_937912225.1 Candidatus Woesearchaeota archaeon
AAATTATTGAAAATATAATTCCTTTTTCAATACTAATATTATTTATTATTAATTCTACAAGTTTATCTTTTTCTCCAAGTTTGGTAATAGCATAAGTCTTTGAAAATAAACCTAACATTAAAATTTGATATCCGCAAACTAATAATATTAATCCTAAAATTTGATTGCTAAATATTCTAAATATTCCAAACAAAGAAATTAAAACTGCAGGTACAAAAAATAAATACATCGGACTAAAAAGCAACATGAATCTAAGATGTTTCCAACCATCTCTAAGTGAGTTCATTTTTGATTCGCCAATTCTAGAATGATAAGTTATTGGAATTTCTTTTATCTTAACTCCTTTCTTTAGTGCTTTAATTATCATTTCAGAAGCAAATTCCATTCCAGTTGTGTTTAGTTTTAATTTTTCATATGATTTTTTCTTTATTGCTCGAAATCCGCAATGAGAATCTGATATGCTTGTATTAAAAAAAAGTCTTAGAATAAAACTAAGAACAGGATTTCCAAGATATTGATGAGAAAATGGCATCGCTCCTTTCTTTATCTCCCCTTTAAATCTAGATCCCATTACAAAATCAGAATTTTTTATTGCTTTTAGAAAATTTGGAATTTCATAAAAGTTATAGGTGTTATCTGCATCTGCCATTATGAAAATATTTCCAGATGCCGCAGAAAACCCTTCTAAGAGAGCATTTCCATAACCAATTTTATTATGTTTTATAACTCTTGCTCCAAGTTTCTTTGCAATAGATGCGGAATGATCTTTTGATGAGTCAGAAACTACTATTTCATAAGAATAATTTAATGGTTTCATAGAATCTTTTATTGAATTTATGCAGATAGCTATGCTTTTCTCTTCATCACGACACGGCAATATAATAGAAACGTCGACCCCCATAAACTAATGAAAGAAGATTTCTTTTAAATAGTTTTTGAAGAAAATGATGAGTCCGCGGAGATGCTCAAAAAAGCGTTGCTTTTTTGGACACGCCAAAAAACTCTGTTTTTTGAGCGTTTGAACTCGTTCAAATCTCAAAAAATAAATGAGTCCGCGGAGATTTGAACTCCGGACCTCACGATTATCAGTCGTGCGCACCACCAGACTATGCTACGGACTCATTATGAAATAAAGGCGCCTCCGGCCGGGATCGAACCGGCGACCAAACGGTTAACAGCCGTTCACTCTACCGCTAAGCTACGGAGGCAACTGAATTCCTCGGTTGACAAGGAAGTGCGACATAAAGTCCCACAAACAACAACAAAAAATGCTATTTAATTATTTTGTTGAGCATGCTTAAGAAGAAAATGTTGATTTATATAGTTTTCTACTTATTTTTATGTTTTAGCTTATGCTAAAATTATACCAGCAATTCATTGATGAGCATTTTTCTTCTCTATGACTCGTAAAACTAAAGGAAGATATATTATAAAAAATATTATTGCAAATACCATGCTAGCATTAGTATGAAATGCATTTATTGCAAATTCCGAAGACCATTTTGCACCCATTAATATCAAAACATAAACTCTTAAGATATTCAATATGAAAATTCCAATTATTCCGGGAATAAACATAAGAAACCCTTTCCATTTTATTATTCGATTCCAATGAAAAACTATAAGCATAAAATAAGCTAACGTGAATAATCCTATACTTTCTGTTCCTGAACAAACATCATATATTCCTGCAATAAATCCTGGTATTCCAATTATTGGCACATCAGCATTTAAGTTTATGAAAGTTCTAAATCCGGTTATTTTAAATAGCCAAAATAAAGATTTAGCAATTATTACTGAAAAGAACTCCCATTTAGTTTTGATAAACTCTGAAAACCAATATACCCAATAAGCAAATATTGTTGAAAAAATTAGTTCTTTGTAAGACTTAATTACGATAAATTTGCTAAATTTTAATCCAAACACTGCTATAAATAAAGATATTATTCCTAATATTTTAAATATAAATCCTAATTTAAAGAGTAGTAAGTAAAATAAGCTATTATCTGAAACAATATACCATAAGAATTCTTCTTGTTTTTCAAACCATGATTCTCCAGAATTAATTGTTATAAGACTATTACTTTCAACATAAACATTTTGAGAGATTATGATTATATCATCATTATTTTCTTTATCAGAAATAGCTTTTAATATTAATTCATTTTTTCCTTGAATTAATAATTCTTTTTCTATAGGCATAATTAATTCTTTTATTTCTTCAGATTCTAAATTAGAATAATAATCTGTTATATCAAGAGAATTATTGTTAATAAATATTAAAACAGTAATATCTTCATCTAATTTGTTATTCTCATTTGCATCTTGCCAGAACCCATACCATTTGATAAAATATTCTTTATCTTCGATTGTTTCTAAATAAATATTCTTTTTCAAAAAATCAGAATTGTAATTTTCGCTGTTTATTAATGGATTTGTTAAAGCATGATGAGTATCAGCAACTATATTAAAAGCCAACCATCTACTTCCATCAAAATTAAGAGTTCCGTGATTAATAGTTACACCTTCATTTACTATTTGAGACATGTCTTGTTGAGTGTAAAATGAAGCAAAAAATAATAATAAAGCTAAAACTCCAAAAATAGCTGTTTGTTTCCAATTATTATTCCAACTTTTAAAAATTTTAATTTTTGGCCACAAAATAAAAAACAACAATAAACAAGAAATTGTTGCTAATTTAAAAATTTTTAAGAGTAAAAATGATGCTCTTATAGCCCAGATTATATGAATATTTAATGATGATGCAAACCAAAGAGGAATAATAATTAGTAATAAAATTACAAAGATTGAAAATCTTAAGATTATGTTCTTAGAACTTTTCATAAAAATTCCTCTAATTTTTTTGAATTTTCAAAAAGCAAAGCTTTTTGTAATTTTCATTAAAAATAATAAAATCTTTTTTATTTAAATAATTTATACTTTTATTTCTTTCTTCTAAATAACCAATAAGGTATTCCTAGTGAAGATAAGAAAGTTATTAATCGAGGAATCATTCCAAATTCAGGAACTATAAATTTATTACTGCCCAGAGTCATACAATACCAATTAGGAGGAGCACCTACTGTACAAGCAGTCCCTCCATTATCCTGTATGATTGGTGCAGATCTTGCCCAAGTAACACCACACACAGTCGCTAAACAATTATCATCAACTGTACAAGCAGCAGGGTTTGTAATATGCTTACTACAGATAGTAGTTTGAGCAGATATAAAATTTATACTTAAAAGAAATAAAAATATACACAAGACTATTTTAAAATTCATAATCTAAAAAAAATCTTATGATTATTTATATTTTTCCAAAAGCAGAAGATTTTTTAAACTGGAAATATTTTCATGCTTTTATGGGGAGAAAAAGTTTATTCTTAATAATAACGCTAATTAACTTGAAGCTAGCGACGGCATACATTGATCCTGGAACTGGAGGAATGATTCTTAGCTCGTCAGGAAGCATAATTGGTTTGATATTAGCAGTGATTGCAGGATTTTTTGGAAAATACTTGATTAATCCCATTAAGAAACTTTTTTCAAGAAATAAAAAATGAAAGTTACAGAAATAAATATTTCTGAACTTCATAATGTAAATAATAATTATGAAAGTTACAGAAATAAATATTTCTGAACTTCATAATTTAATTAGAAATTATGAAATCTTACAATAAAATTTTAATTATCGGAATTGACGGAATGGATCCTAAAATAGTAAAAAATCTATTCTCTGAAAACAAACTTCCTAATTTTCAGAAGTTATCAGAAACAGGTTCTTTTCTAAAACTTAATACGAGTAATCCTCCAAACAGCCCTGTTGCTTGGACTAGTATTGCAACTGGCGTTAATCCTGGTAAACATAATATCTTTGATTTCATTCGTAGAAACCCAGAAAATTACTTACCTGAACTTTCTTTATCAAAAAATGTTGGTGAAAAATATGAATCGATAGTAAAATCTGAATCGTTTTGGAAGTATACGTCAAAAGCAGGAGTTCCAACAACTATTATTCGATGGCCAGTTACTTTTCCTGCAGAAAAATTTGATGGAAAACTTCTTTCAGGTCTTGGAGTTCCGGATATTAAAGGTTTTTTGAGCGGTTATTCTTATTATTCTGAATCTGTTGAAACAAAAAGAACACAAAATAATATTTTGAAAGTCATTAAAGAAAATAATTTAATTAAAACTGAACTTTATGGTCCTAAGATTCGAAAAGGAACAGATATTATTGATATTAAAGAAAGGTTAGAAATTAAAATCATTGATAATAATTCTGTTAAACTAAAAATAAATAATAAAAATTACTCTGTTAAAAAAAATGAATGGAGTGATTGGATAGAAGTCGAGTTTAAAGTCGGATTGCTAAAAAAAGTTAGCGGGATTTTCAAAATTTATCTAAAAGATACAAATCCTTTTGAAATGTATGCAACATCTATTCAAATTGACCCAAGTAATCCAATTCTACCAATTTCATATCCGGAAAGTTATTCAAAAGAACTTGCAAAAGACGGATTATTTTACACACTTGGAATTCCTGAAGAAACAGCTGGAGTTGAAGATGGTATAATTTCTGAATCAGTTTTCTTAGAACAAATAAATGATATTGAAGAAGAAAAAACTAAATTGTTTTGGAAAGAATTTGAAACTTTCAAAAAAGAAAAGAATGGAGTTTATGCTTTTGTATACGACAGTTCTGACCGAATCCAACACATGTTCTATGGAAAAGATGACAATAAAGAAATTAAAAATTATTATATGAAAAAAGATGAATTCATTGAACAAGTTTTAGAACAAATTGATAAGAATACTTTATTACTAATAGTATCTGACCATGGAATTTCTTCTTTTAAGCGAGCAATTAGTATCAATACTTGGCTTGTGAAAAATGGTTTTATGACTTTAACAAAAGAACTAGTTGAAAATGACGATGGAGTGCTTTTTAAGAATGTTGACTGGAGTAAAACACGAGCTTACTCTCTTGGATTCAATTCAATCTATATAAATTTAAAAGACAGAGAAGGTAAAGGAATTGTTGAAAAAAAAGAACAAGTAGTAAATGAAATTATTAAGAAACTTGAAAACTTAACTGATAATGGTAAACAAATTGTAAAAAAAGTTTACAAAGGAGATAGAATTTATTCTGGAGATTATGCAAAAGATGCACCTGATTTAATTATTGGATTTAATCCAGGATTTCGAATGTCATGGCAAAGTTCAATTGGTGGATTTACAAAAGAAGTTATTACCAACAATAATAAACAATGGCAAGGAGACCATTTAATTGACCCAAGTTTTGTTCCTGGAGTTTTATTTTCAAATATTAAATTAAATAAGACTTCTGCAAATCAACCAGATATTCTTCCAACAATTCTTGATGCGTTAAATATTAAAGTCACTAATGACTTTGATGGAATGAGTTTATTAAAATGAATCATTTAGATGAATTAGAAAGTAAAAGCATTTATATTATTAGAGAAACTTTCAAACAATTTAAGAATCCTGCATTACTTTGGAGCATTGGAAAAGATTCAACAGTTCTTCTATGGCTTTGTAAAAAAGCATTCTATGGAAAAATACCATTTCCAGTTGTACATATTGATACTGGTTATAAGTTTAAAGAAATCTATAAATTTCGAGATGAATATGCAAAAAAATGGAATCTGAATTTATTAATTTCAAAAAATGATAAAGCTGATAAAAAAGAGATAACACCTGATAAAAACAAATTTGAATGTTGTAATGCAAGAAAAACTGAAAGCTTAAAACAAACTGTAAAAGAAAATGATTTTGATGCATTAATTGTTGGTATTCGAAGAGATGAACATGGAATTCGAAATAAAGAAAGATTTTTTTCACCAAGAGATAAAGAGTTTAACTGGTATGTTTCAAAGAAAAGAAAATCAACAGAGAAAGGAGATAGTCCGTTTGTTTCAATGCAAGATGCAGAGTTTGATGGTTGGAGTATTTTTGCAACTGATTTTGGTTATGAAACTAATCATGTAAGAGTTCATCCGCTTCTTCAATGGACCGAGCTTGATATTTGGAAATACATAAAGAAAGAAAATATTCCAACAAACAAATTATATTTTTCTAAGAATAAAAAAAGATATCGAAGCATAGGTTGTGAAACTTGTTGTAAACCAGTCAAATCTAATTCTAAAAATGTTGATGAAATAATTTCAGAACTTAAAAAAAGTAAAACCTTAGAACGAGATGGCAGAGATCAAGATAAAGAAGATGAATATAATATGCAAAAGCTTCGAAGTCTTGGTTATATGTAATTTTTGAACAAGATTTTTAAATATTAGATTATTCTAAAAGTTAATGGGGGACAAGAAATATTATTTTAAGAGTATTTTCATTAGATTCTTAATATTTGCAGTTATACTTCTTTTAGTTTATCCAACTTTTACTTCATTTAATATTTACAAATCAAATTTTCTAATTGTTGCAGTAATAGGAATTTTTCTACTCATTGCAAATTCAAAATTAGAAAAAATAACTTTGAAAATTAATTACAAAAAATCAGCACTATTTTTTACAATTTCATTAATACTAATAATTTTAAGTTTTATTCCTTATAATAATTTTAATAACTATTTATCAGAAGGAGTATACATAAAAGAAAATCAAAATCAAAGTTTTGAAAATAAAGTTTTTCTCGAAAAAAATAAATGGTTGAACTTAAAATTAATTGAAGACACATGCACAACAGAACAAATCTTTATTGATGGGAAAAATTATGATAATAAAGGACTAAAGAAAGAAGTTTATCTTAAACAAATTTCAATAAATCCTAAAGTTCGATGGTTTGGTTCTTGGCATGGTTCATTATTTAACGACGGAGTTTTCAATCCGAGCGTCAATGTTTTCATGCGAGTCAATGATCAAGAACATAATATTACTTCTCAATATCAAAGTCTTTTTGAATACAACTCTGGTTGGATGACCTTGAATGTTTCTAAAGAAGATTTAATTGAAGGGAAAAATGAATTAGTTATTTTTGCTAAAAATTTTGAAGGCATTGGCGAAGATATCGGAGTTTCGACTCAATCTTTATTTAATGAAAAAGAATCGTTTGTTCAAAATAAAGAAGCTTATCAGTTATTAGAATCAGAAGAATTTCTTTGGTATATAGAAAATGATAATTCTTTTTTATACAAATCATTGTTCAAACTTTCATTTACTTTTAGAATGTTAAGCATAGTATTTTTGCTGTTTGCAGTCTTTGGAACTAATTATATTAAAACTACTTTTAAGTTTTCAAAAAAAGAATTATTCTTCTCTTTTATTTGGATTTACTTAATAGGTTTGTTTTCAATATTTGCAAAAGAAATTTCATATTTCCTTGCACAAGTTACAACCTTCATGATTTATTTCCTATTAAAAATAACTGGTTTTAGCGCAAGTTTAATGTTAAATGCTTCACAAAGTTCAATATTTTTAGGTGACTACCAAGCAAGTGTAAGTTTAAATTCATCAGGAGCAATCTATATGATTTACTTTCTTATCGCATTCACAATTTTAACTTTATTAAAATGGCGAGAATTTAAATTCAAACAAATACTAACGTTTTATTTCATTGGTCTTGTTGGAATATTTTTATTAAATATTCTAAACCTTTACATCTTAACTATCATTGGAAATTATAAGTCAAATATTCTTAGCTTTGCAACCAACTATTTACCAGATTTTTTCATCATAATATTTTTCATTATCTTTTGGCCTTTATTTTTAAAATATGCAATTAAAAATGGAACAAAATAAAATTTATAAAATTGGAATCTTAGTATTAGTTTTGATAGTTATTGGAACTTACGCTTATCCAAAAACTAATTTATTTAATTCTAAAACAGAAATTAATCTTGAAAAAAATAATTTTTATTTTAATGATGGAACTCCAAAAGAAAAAATAGAAATGAATAACAAACCAAATGTTGTATTAATAGTTCTTGACACAACTAGGCCAGATCATTTAAGCGCTTATGGATATCCTAGGCAAACTAGTCCTAATATTGATAGATTGGCTAGAGAAGGAACTCTTTTTACAAATGCATTCACAGTTATTCCTTATACAACTTCTGCTCATATTTCATTGATGACTTCACTTTATCCTTTTGTTTATCAACCTAGAATGCCTAATGCAGAAGCTACAGGAGTTGTAGTTGCAAATGAAGAACAAATTACTTTAGCTGAAATTCTAAAAGGACAAGGATATAATACTGCAGGATTCATTAGCGTTAGTATGATGTCGCCTGCTTCAGGACTTAATCAAGGATTTGATACTTATAATTATTCTGAAGGCGTGAGAATGGGAAATGATACTGTAAAAGTAGCTAATGAATGGCTTGAAAATAATTATGAAGAGCCTTTCTTTTTATGGCTTCACTCATATGACCCTCATGATGGATATGTGCCTCCAAAACCATTTGATGGAATGCATGAAGATTCTGAAACTTTATATGATAAAGTTGGACTAGGAGATTTTACAGCCATGAAACAAGCTTTAACTAATTACGATGAAGATATTAGTTGGGGCGACCATAACATTGGAGTTTTCTTAAATAAACTTCGAGAATTAGAAATTTATGATAATACCATAATTGTTTTTGTTTCTGACCATGGAGAACAATTTGGTGAACACTTGGTTCCTATTTATCAAGTAATGGGTCCACAAGTCGTATTTGAGCATGCAAGAGCATTGTATGACCAAGAGATTCGAATTCCAATGATTATTAAAGGTCCTGGAATCCCAAAGAATCGAAAAATTGATGCATTAGCGGAAAATGTTGATATAATGCCAACTATTCTTGATTTGTTAGGAATTCCATTAAATGAAGATGCACAAGGTGTAAGTTTGGTTCCTGCAATTCGATATAATCAAGAAGTAAAAGAATTTACTTTTTCACATTTATATCCTATAATTTCATCTTACTATAAATCAAGTATTAGAACTAAGGATTTTAAATTAATATATGACCATTACAATAAAGAAACACAATTATTTAATTTGAATAATGATCCTGAAGAACAAATTAATCTTGTTGAACATAGAACAACTTTGACAAAAGAATATGAAACTAAAATGATTGATTTGATTAAAAAGTATTCATTAGATATTGACTTGAATATACCTCGAATCGAATTAACTGAAGCCAAAGAATTAGAAGATTTAGGATACTTAGTTTAATTCTTTAAATAAATAAATGCAAATCTATTCTCAGAAGCACCACTATTTCCAACTGCAAATGTTTTATCTAAAGAATATGATTCATCAATCGTTTCTTTTAAGAATTTAACATCAGAATAATTCATACTTTGCCAATCATAAATATTTGAAAAAACAACAACCAAATCATAATTTGGTTCTAAATAATTAACATCTTTATAATAATCTAAAATGTTAAATCTTGAGAATTCATCATGATAAGTTTTTTTTACAGATTCAGAAACATCATAATAAATTCTTTTGTCAGAATAATAATCAAATGCATAACCATAAATTTCAACTTTCGGACTAATTGTTAATTGAGAATTATTTGTGTGAATATAAACTCCCACAGATTCTACATCTAATCCATCAACATAATTGGCAGCTTGTTTTACATTATTAATATAAAATTCATTTTTTAATAAAGGCATAAAACCCATGTAAACAGATAATGTTGAAGATAAAAAGATAATTGCTACTACAAATGTTATTATTGGTTTTTTAAACTTTGATAATAATGTTGCTGCGGTAATTGCAATTGCTGGAAATGCAGGTAGCATATAACGAATTGTTGAACTTTGAATAAAAAGATAAGGGAAAAATATCCACGTAAGCAAAAACAAATATGATAACTTTGGTTTGAAAATAAAAAAAACTATTGAGATTAAAAATAATATGATAATTAAAGGTTGTATTTGAAAAAAATAAGATTCAGGAGTTACATATTGAGGAGCATTGTTAATCAAACTCATCTGTGAAATATCTAATTGTATTTGATTTGAGAAAAAATCTAATTTTAAAAATACTAGAATAAAAAGCAAAACAAAAATTGAGTAAAACAAAATAAATGATTTCATACTAAGTTTTTTTAAACTAAATCCGTTGCTTCTCTTAACAATTATAAACAAAACAGGCAAAGATAGAATTAAGAAAAGAATTGCAGGCCTTTTTGAAGTAAGAGCAAATAAAAAAGTTATTAAAGTTAAAGGATAATAGTAAATCTTTTTTTTATGAAGAAATAAATAAAATGATAATAAAGCCAATAAGACGAAAAACACTGATGAAATATCTACCATAAACATATAACTTTGAACTAACATGTTTGGCATGGACAAAACAAAGAACGCAGCAACCACTGCAATTTTTCTATTAAATAATTTCTTTGCAAGTAAAAAAGTTAAAACTGGAATAAAAGCATAAAGTAAAGACAATATAAAATGAACAAGAAAGATTGATTCTCCAAAAACACTAAATGCTAAACCAATTATTGGCAGTAAAGAATGAAACCGATAACCTTTCAAAGCTTGCGTACCAAATCCTGTAAAATAATTAACTAAACCGTTCTGCTCAACATATTTACTAACACCAAAAAACTCAACAACGTCAGGATTTGGATCTGGTGCAGACCATAAAAGTGATGATAAAACAAAAGCCAAAATAAAAATAAAAATTAAAAAATATTTATCTTTAATTTTGAAATCAATTCTCGCAATGACAAAAGATAGTGCACAAATTAAAACCAATATGATAAAAAATAGTTTTACATTCAAAAAATTAATAATCCAAGCCCAAGAATAAAGCATAGTTTCGTCAGCAATATTATGTTTAATTAAAAGATGATAAATGAAAATGGTAATTAAAGATAATATAAAGAAAAAAAACGTGTGATTCCATCGAAGTTTCTTAAAGAAAGCTTTCTCTGC
>CALDOJ010000010.1 GCA_937912225.1 Candidatus Woesearchaeota archaeon
AGAAACAGACTTAATTGTGCCAGAAATATCAATTTGAGTTACTGTTCCGCTAATTCCAACTTTAGTAATTTCGCCATTAATTTTATAAAAATTCTCTAGAGACCCGTGATCATAAAATAACCCGTGATCAGTTGCATAAAATATATTCTTTGTCGAATCTTCAAGAATTTTATTTATTTTGACAGGATAAACGGTAAAAGTAATATTGGGATCATCATTAATAAAATCTATTATTTCAAATTCCAAAAAATTTAAATAATTAGTTAATATAAACTATACTTATATGAAATTATGGAATAATATAAAAAAAACGTTCAAAGAATTTTTTGAAGATGATAAAGAAAACGAAACTGAAGAAGAAATTAGTTTAAAAACTCTCCTTATTGTATTCATAATAGGAATATTTATCATCAGCATATTATTTATTTATAGCAGTTTGTCTAATGAGGAAAGAAATGATTTTAATTCACAATTTGATCCTGGGATAATTGAAGAGTTAAAAGAAGAAACTGTCAATAATTATTTTAATATTGATGGTTGTTTTTTTCAAATTGATTTAAAAAATATGAAAGATAGCACTTTTCCTCCGATGAAAATAAAGAATGGACTGGTTGGATTCTCAGGAATGATTGAAATCCCCTTGAATGTTAACAATAAATTAAATATTGATAATGATATTGAAGCTGTTAATCTTATGATTCTTGAATATGGCTCTGAAATGAGCGATACTGTTAGTTTTGCAGTCGGTGATGGAAATAATTATAGTAAAGAGGTATCTTTCAATGTTAAAAATGAACTTAATTGGAGTAAAACATATATTAATACAACAGGATTATTTAAGGCAGATTATTATTTTTTAGGATTGTCAACAAATGAAGCAAATATTCTTTATCTTAATAAAATAATTCTTTGTAAATAAAAGAAGTTTTTTCTTTAAAATCATTAATAATTTAAATAAGATTAAATTCAAAAATTTAAATGAAGATTCTTTTAACAAATCTTCCTTGGTTTATAGGGGGTAAACAAGGTATTCGTGCTGGAAGTAGATGGCCTCATCTTAGGGCTTCTGAAGAAGAAAATTATCTTCCATTCCCATTCTTTTTAGCTTATGCTACAAATTTTTTAATAAAAAATGAATTTGATGCGCGCATTATTGATGCAATTGCAGAAAATCTGTCTTATAAAGATTTCTATAAACAAATAAAAAATATCAAACCTCAAATAATGTTCATTGAAACTTCAACTCCTTCTTTAGAGCATGATTTAAAAATTATCAAAGAAATAAAAAGTTTTTCTAAGACCAAAATTGTTCTTGGTGGAATGCATTCTTTTGATAAGAAATTCTTAGAAAAGAATAAACAAATTGATTCAGTAATTATTGGCGAATACGAATTTGCTTTGTTAAAACTAGTCAAGAAGTTCCAAAAAGAAAAGAAAATTATACCTTTTGTTAAAGAAAAATTACATGAAAATCTTGATGATTTTCCCTGGTCATACAACAATAAACTTCCAATGAAAAAATATCATGATTGTCCGGGTGGAATTCCAGAACCATCTGTTCAAATGTGGGCTTCTCGTGGTTGTCCTTTTAATTGTTCTTTTTGTGCTTGGCCTCAATTAATGTATGAACCTCATAAATATAGAACTAGAAGTGTTAAAGATATTGTTGATGAAATTGAATTTTTGAAAAATAAAGGTTTTAAGTCGTTTTATTTTGATGATGATACTTTTAATGTTGGTAAAAAACGAATGTTAGAGATTTGTTCTGAAATAAAAAAAAGAAATATTAACTTGCCTTGGGCAATAATGGCTCGTGCTGATTTAATGGATGAAGAAATTTTATTGGCTATGAAAGATGCAGGACTTCACGCATTAAAATATGGAGTCGAATCAAGTTCACAAAAACTCTTAGATGCGTGCAACAAACAACTTGACATAAAAAAAGCCAAAGAGAATATTCTTTTAACAAAAGAACTTGACATTAAAGTTCATTTAACATTTACCTTCGGATTACCCGGCGAAACAAAGAGAACCATTCAAAACACTGTTAATTTTGCTCTAGAAATGAATCCTGAATCAGTTCAGTTTTCAATAACAACACCTTTTCCCGGAACAAAATATTATAATGAACTAAAAAGTAAAAATCTATTGATAGAAAATACTAATGATTTTGATGGTAATTTTAAATCAATTATAAAAAACAAACATTTTAGTCCAAAATATTTAGAAAATACAGTTCGTAATGCATATAAAATTTGGCACGAACATAAAATTAAAAGAAGTTCATATTCTAAAAAAAGTCCAAAACAATTATTTAAAGAATGTTTAAAAGAACATGGAATTAATTATACTATTAAACAAACAACAAAATATATTTTAAAAAAGAAATATAAAGAATTTAGAAAAAAAATAAACTTAAAAGGACCCAGATATATAACAATTGATATCACAAACAAATGTAATCTTAATTGTATTGGTTGTTGGACTTTTTCTCCATTATTAAAAAATCAAAAACCAAAGAAAAGTTGGTTTAAAGAAGAATTATCTTATAATAAGATTGAAAAATTAATTAATGAACTTTCAAATCTTGGAACAGAAGAAGTTCGAATTACAGGCGGAGGCGAGCCTTTCTTACATAAAGATATTTTCAAAATTATTAAATTAATAAAAGATAAAGGAATGAAACTTGATATTACAACTAATTTTACTTTATTAAATCAAGAAAAAATAAACAAACTTGTCAATTTTGGAGTTGATAATTTGACTATTAGTTTGTGGGCTGGAGATAGAGAAATATATGACGCAGTTCATCCAAATCAAAAAGCAAAAACATTTGATAAAATTAAAACTAATTTATTATATTTAAACAAACTAGATTCTAATATAAAAATAGTTCTTGCAAATGTCCTCTTTAATATTAATTATAAAAATATTGAACAAATGGTTTCTTTTAGTGAAAGTGTTAACGCTAATGAAATTTATTTCACATTCATTGATCCGATTAAAGATGCAACAGACAAACTATTACTTAATGAAACACAAAGAAAA
>CALDOJ010000011.1 GCA_937912225.1 Candidatus Woesearchaeota archaeon
CCTGAACTGGTATATATTGATAGAAATAAATATGGTAAAATAAGAAATCTATTATTATAAAGATAATATGGGAGTGCCCATAAAATAATTATGACAGTATTAGCTATTAAAAAAAACATTACTTTTTTATTTTTGTGGTTATTTAATATTGTTAACATTCCAAAAATTAAAAAAACAGAAAATAATAAAGGATGGATTTTATTTGTGAATATATTTTGTATTAAATTAACTGTGTTTTTTAATAAAAAACCAGTTTTCCATTCTTGATAAATGTTTTGTGACATCGCATCAGAATGATGTTCTAATACTTGAAAAACAAATACTCTACTAAAATTAGGAAGAACTATTATGATGAAAATAATCAGCAGAAATAGAGTTTTTTTGTTTAATAATCTTTTTTTATATAATAAGTATGCTAATAAAGGAATTATGAAAACATAATTTTCTGGTCTGAACATTACAGAAAAAGCTAAACTTGAAAAGATCAATACTTGGCTGGAAAAATCTTTTTTTTCTGAGAATAAAACCCAAATAAATAAATTAAAAGATGCAAAAAAAGTTGCAGCCATATGACTTTTTGCAGATCCAGACCATAATATGTGAATAGGTATTAAAGTGAATATTAATGCTGATAAAATAGCAATTTGTTTATTCTTTAATAAAGCATATGTAAATAAAAACACATTAACTATTGTTAAAGCACCTATAATTGAAGAAGCGTAAATTGCAATCCAATTATTAATCCCGAAGGTTATAAACAACCATTGTAAAATAAATGGCCAACCAATAGATAAAGTGTGTGTTTTTTGAGAATAATCTCCTCCTTCTATCATGATTTTTGCTTGTTCTAAATCCATGGGTTCATCCATATACATTTTATGATGATGTGGGGCAATGTAAACTCGTAAAAATAAAGAACATAATAATATTAAAAGTAAAATAACCCAATATTTGTTTTTGATTTTCTTAACAAAGTTGATTATTTTTTCTCTATTTAGAAATAAGCTTATAATAAATACTATGCAAATTATTGATATAAATAAAGTGCTTATTACAGGAGGTTTTGTGTTTATGGCTAATAATGTTTCTGTTATCATTTATTTTATTTTATAAATTTTTATAAATTCATTGTGCACATTTATTTCTTTTATTAATTCTAAATCCAAATATCTGATAAATTCATATTCTTTTCTTATTTCATCTACTGCCCATTTAGAATCTAAAACTAGATCTCCTTTTTTAAAATTTTTATTGAAGTTTGAGTCGTTATAAAAAATTTCATTTTTATGCAAATAATCTATGGGAATCAATTCAACATTTGTTAAAGGTTCTTGTACATATCCATTATATGGGTAAACCAGATCATAGTAAAAAAGCCCATCAACCCAAAAAGTTGAATTTGGATAATTTTTTAGAATAAAGTCTAATGCAATTTCTCTGGTGTTTATCACATCAAGATAATGCATGTTCTCTTCATAAATAATATTTGTTGGTGCATGCCATTCTTTTATTGAAAGAATAATTATAAGAAATACTATTACTGGTAATAATTTTTTGTTTTTTTTAAACGTTTGTTCTAAAGAAAAAGTCATAAATATGAATAAAAAAGGGAAAATAGGAGTTAGATGTCTTATAGCTTGAACATTTGCCCAACTAATAAATATGATTAAACATAAAACAGTAATTAATGGTATTAATTTATTGACTGTTAGTTTGTTTTTATTTTTTATCATAAAATAAATCATGATAATTGTTAGAATAAATCTATATTGTTCTATGAAAATAAATTTTGTAAATTCTAAAAAATTTAATATGAACTGTATAGAACCAGTTGCTCTTGAAACATTTTGTCCATAAATAAATAATCCTGTTTTAATATAATGATAAACATACCAAAATAAAATTATTAATATAGGGAATCCATATTGAAGCATGGTGTTGAAAATTATTTTTTTACTATTTTTAAAATTACGAACAATTTTGTAAATTAAAATAATTATTATGAAACAAATTCCTGTTTCTCTTGAAAGAACAGTCAGACTTCCAAAAATCAAATAAAGAGTTTTATTATTTTTTAAAGCATAATATATTGTTGCAAGACCTAGCCAGGCACATAATATATCTGGATAAGCTCTTCCTGCTTGTGAAAAAAAAACTGGCGAAAAAAGTAGTAAAATTGAAGCAAAAAATCCTGTTTTTGAGTTAAATAAATATTTTCCTAGTAAATAAGTGTATTGTAATATTAAAAAAGAAATTATTATTACTATAATGTGGGTTAGTATTAAAGAATGTCCAAATAATAAATAGAATAAAGCAAGAATTTCAAAAAATAAAGGAGGATGGACTCCATCAGTAATATAATTTCTAGTGCTATCAAACCAAGGATGTTTTCTTTCTTCTTCTATTTGTAATTCTTTTGGAAGCTCAATTCCTCGGTAAATAGGATTTAGATTATTTTGTGATATGAGTAATGATGCCGACACATACCATAATTTTTCGTCATCAAAATAAGGAGTGTTTAATATTGGAAATTTTAGAACTAGTAATAATATAAATAGAAAAATTCC
This sequence comes from Candidatus Woesearchaeota archaeon, assembly GCA_937912225.1. GTDB lineage: Archaea > Nanobdellota > Nanobdellia > Woesearchaeales > JAHIUF01. The sequence continues at coordinate 2,568 of CALDOJ010000011.1, forward strand.
AATGTAATATTTATTTTTCAAAAAAGAATTAATTTTTTTATTAAAATCCCCCATCTTTATTAAAAACAAGCAACACTTAATATATTTTTTTATTTTTTAAGCTTTTTTTAAAATAAATCAACACCTTTTTATACTGTTCTTTATTTCATCGTCTTATAATTAGGGGTTTTATATGAAAGTTTTAGCGATACTTCCTTGTTGGAATGAAGAGAATAAAATTGGTCCTGCGGTAATAAAGACTAAATCTTATGTAAATCAAGTGTTAGTCGTTGATGATTATTCTTCTGATAATACTGTTAAAGAAGCCAGTTCTTGTGGTGCAGTTGTTCTTTCTCATAAAAAAAATTTAGGTGTTGGTGCTGCTTTAAAATCTGGTTTTGAATATGCTATTAAAAAAAAATTTGATATAGTTATTATTATGGCAGGAGATAATCAAGATAATCCTGCAGAAATACCAATTTTTCTTAAAGCTATGAAAGAAGGTTATGATTTAATTCAAGGTTCTCGTTATTTGAAAAAATTTGATCATAAACAACCTTTTTCTAGAAAAATTACAACAAGATTATTCACGTTGTTTTTTAGACTAGTAGTTGGTTATCCTATAACTGATGCTTCAAACGGATTTAAAGCTATAAGAATTTCTTTAATTAAAGATTTGAATTTATTAAAGAATGATTTTGATAGATATGAATTAGAGCCATATATAATTATTCAAGCCATAAGAAACAATTATAAATTCAAAGAGGTTCCTGTAACTAAACATTATGATTTAATTCATGGTTATAGTAAAATGAAACCGTTCATAAGTTGGTTTCAGATATGTAAACCAATAATAATATCATTGTTTAAAAAAAATGAATAAAATATCTGTTGGCGTAATTGGTTGTGGTTATTTCGGTCCCAATTATATCCGAATAGCTCATGAATTAATAAATTGTAATATGAACTATTGTGCAGATATTAAGAATGATAAATTAAAAAAAACTAAAAAATTATATCCTGCTATTAAAACTACTTTAGATTATAATAATATTTTAAATGATTCGTTAGTTGACGCAGTTATTATTGCAACAAATCCCTCTACACATTATAAAATTGTGAAGGATGCTCTTAATAAGAAAAAGCATGTTCTTGTTGAAAAACCTTTAACACTTTCATCAAAAGAATGTTTAAAATTGAAAAAATTAGCTCAGAAAAATAAAAAAATTTTGATGGTAGCACATACTTATGATTATAATTCTGCTCTTCGAAGTGTAAAAGCTTTACTTAGAAAAAAGAATTTAGGTGAATTGATATATGTAAATTTTTTAAGAAAAGGCTTAGGACCTATTAGAGGAGATATTAATGCTATGTGGGATTTAATGCCTCATGATATATCTATAATGTTAAGACTTATAGAAGAAAAACCTGTATCTGTTTCTGCAACAGGAGTTTCGCATATTAAAAAATCAAAACCAGACGTTGTATTTTTGACATTTAAATTCAAGAAAAATTTTATTGTTACAATGCAAGCTAGTTGGTTGGATCCTTATAAAACTAGAAATATATCTTTTGTTGGAGACAAGAAGATGCTGATTTTTGAAGATACTTCTGTTAACGAAAAAATAAAAATAATCAATAAAGGTATTGGTTATCAAAAACAGTTTGTAAATTTTGGTGAATTTCAATCAATGGTTAGTGCAGGTGATGTAACTATTCCTCAAATTGAAATGAAGGAACCATTAAAGGAACAAGTTAAACATTTCTTTGAATGTATTTCTAAAAATAAAAAACCACTTTCAGGTCCGGATGAAGCAATTGCAGTTGTAAAAGTTTTAGAGTTTGCTCAGGAATCTTTAGATAAAAAAGGGAAAGAAATAAATATAAAGTTCTAAACACTTTCATTATGGGGGAAGAAAGAGCTATTTTAGGAGTTAATTGTCAAATTCAAGATAATGTTATTCTAGGCGAGAGAAGTACCAGAGTCAAAACTTTTAAAAAACTTAAAATTGGAGATAATGCTTTAGTAAGATCTTTTTCAATTATTTTTTCTAATACTATTATAGGAAATAATTTTACTTCAGGATTTAGATCTTTAATAAGAGAAAACAATAACATGGGAGATAATGTTTCAATCGGTTCAAATACAGAATTAGGTCCTGGTAATCTGATTGGTTCAAATGTTAGAATTCATTCTTCATGTTTCTTAGAACACACAATCATAAAGAATAATGTTATAATTGGTCCACATGTTGTTTTTACAAACGATCTTCATCCTTCATGTCCTAAATATGAAGAATGTGAACTAGGAGGAACTGTTGAAGAAAATGTTAGTATTGGTGCTAATTCAACTATTTTACCAGGTATAAAAATTGGAAAAAACTCTTTAATAGGAGCTGGAACAGTTGTTACAAAAGATGTTCCAAAAAATTCTGTAGTTGTAGGAAACCCTGGAAAAGTCATAAAAAAAATTGATGAATTAGTTTGTCATAAAAAATTTTTTAAAAAACCATTTGAATGGAGAGAAAAATGAAAATTCCTTTTGTAGATTTAAAAAAACATCATGCGAAGATAAAAAAAGAAATTCAAAAAGCTATTAATTCAGTTGTAGAAACAAATGCTTATATAATGGGTCCTGAACTAAAAAAGTTCGAATTAGATTTCGCAAAATTTTGTAATGTTAAATACTCTGTTGGTGTGAATAGTGGATCTTCTGGTTTGTTTTTAGCATTAAAAGCACTTGGTGTAAAACAAGGTGATGAAGTCATAACTGTAGCAAATACTTTTATTGCTACAGCACAAGCAATTTCTATGTGTGGAGCTAAAATAAAGTTTGTGGATGTGGATGAAAAAACTTGTTTAATGGATGCTAAGAAATTAGAAAGAGCAATCACTAAAAAAACAAAAGTTATTCTTCCTGTGCATCTTTATGGTCAAATTTGTGATATGAAATTAATAATGAAAATTGCTAAAAAGTATGGTGTTAAAGTTTTAGAAGATGCTTGTGAATCTCATGGTGCAAAACAAAATGGAAAAAAACAAATATTTGGAGATTTAGTAGTTTATAGTTTTTATCCTAGTAAGAATCTTGGTGCTTTTGGTGATGCAGGAGCAGTTGTTACAAATAATTTAAAACTTTATGAAAAAGTTCTTGCTTTAAGAGATTATGGACGAAAAAAAGGCGCAGAATATTTGCATGAAGAAGAAGGATTTAATATGCGAATGGATTCTTTACAAGCAGCTGTTCTAAATGTAAAATTAAAATATTTGAATAAATGGAATTCTCAAAGAAGAAATCATGTTAAGCTCTATAATAAATTTCTAAAAGATTTAGTTATAATTCCTTCAGAAGAAAAAAATAATGATCATGTTTACTATGTTTATGTTATTCAAGTAAATAAAAGAGCTGAATTAATGAAATTTCTTTCTTCAAAAGGAGTTGGTGTAAAAATTCATTTTCCAATTCCTATTTATTCTCAACCACAATATACTTGTTTGAAAGTCAACAAAAAAAGTTTTTCAAATACTGAAAAAATTTCAAAAAAAATTCTTTCTTTACCAATGTTTCCAGAACTTACAGACAAACAGATAAAATATGTTTGTCAACAAATAAACAATTTTTATTCAAAAAATTCCTAATTATGAGAAAAGCAATTCTTTCATTTGATGTAGATGGACTTTGGGCCCAAGAACAATTATGGGGTAAGTTAAGTACATCTCAAATTGAAGAAATAAAAAAAAATGATGTGGTCATTAAAAAAGGTCTTCCAATAGTTTTAAATTTTTTAAAAGAGCATGATATTAAAGCAACTTTTTTTGTTGTAGGACAAAATGTTGAGAATTATAAAAACGAACATAAAAGAATTCTAAAAGAAGGTCATGAAATTGCTTCACACACTTATTCTCATCCAGTGAATTTATCTAGTTTGACATATAAAGAAAAAGAATTTGAAATAAGTAAGAATGAAAAAATTATACAACAAATTTTGAATGTAAAACCGATAGGATTTAGAGCTCCAACCTACAGTATTGATAAAGAAACTATTAATATTTTAGAAAAAAGAAATTATTTGTATGATAGTTCTATAATTCCAACTTTTATTCCAGGATTTACAAAAATTAAAAATCTTTTCTTATCTAGTAAACCATTTTTTCTAACTAAAGAAAAAAAGCTTTTAGAAATTCCATTATCTAAATTTATAATTTTTCCAGTTTTGGGAACTGCTTTGTATAATCTTGGAAAAACATATTTTAGCTTAATTTCATTTTTTATAAGAAACAAACCTTTAGTGTTGAATTTTCATATAAGAGATTTTGTTAAAATTAGAAGAGGAGCTTTTTGGTTACCATCTTATAAAAAAAGAATGAAACTTTTTAATCATGTAATAAAAAAACTTATAAAAAATTATGAGTTCTTAACTTTAGAAGATTTTGCTAATACTTATTAAATAGTTATAGGGAATAAATATGGTTCAAGTTATAAATAATTTTAAAGATGTAAAGGTCTTACTAATCAGACCTCCTTTTTCTGAATCTTATGCATTAGCAAAAGTAAAAAATATTGTTCCTTTAGCACCCTCTTTATCTTTAGCAACTATTGCGCCTTATATTTCAAAAAATGGTGCTTCAGTTGAAATTTTAGATCTTCAGATATCTGAAAATCCACTTTCTGATTTGAAAAAGAAAATCAAAGAATATGACCCTCAAATAATAGGTTTTACTTTTTTAACTCCATCTTATAATTTTATTCAAAAAAGTGTTTCTTTGTTAAAAAAATTAAATAATAACATTCTTATTTTTGCAGGAGGACCTCATGTTTCAACTTTTCCAAAAGAAAATTTGCAATTATTTGATTTCGTTTTAATTGGTGAATCTGAACTTGCATTAAAAGAAGTTTTTTCTGGTAAACCTTTTAATAAAATTTCAGGAATTGGGTTTAAAGATAAAAATATTTTTCATATAAATAAAACTTTTAAAAGAATTTTGAACTTGGATGAATTGTCATATCCTGATTGGAGTTTATTTAATTTAAAAAAATACGTTTCTTCAAAATCTTTTGTTAAAAAAAATCCTGTTGGTTCAATAGAAACTAGCAGAGGATGTCCTTTTACTTGTGACTTTTGTAATAAAAATATCTTTGGTTATAAATTTAGAAGTAAATCTGTAGAAAGAACAGTTGATGAGATAGAATATATGTTATCTTTGGGTTTTAAGGAGATCCATATTCAAGATGATGGTTTTTCTACAAATCTTCAACGAGCAAAAGATATTTGCGATGAGATTATAAAACGAAAGTTAGATTTAATTTGGAATTTTCCAAACGGTATTAGAGCAGATAAATTTGATAAAGAATTAGCAACTAAATTAGTGAAATCTGGTTGTTATAATGTTTGTTTTGGAATAGAAACTGGAAATAAAGAACTTTTAAAATTAAGTAATAAAAATATAACTCTTGAAACTATAAAGAAATCTATTAATATTGCTAATAAAGCAGGATTACAAACAACTGGTTATTTTATGTTCGGTTTTCCAAATGAAACAAAAAATAGTATGAACGAAACTATTGATTTTGCAATTAGTTCAGGTTTAAATTTAGCTAAATTAGCAATACTAACGCCTTTGCCAGGAACAAAAAGATTTGAAGAATGGGATGAACTTGGTTTAATAAAATCTAAAGACTGGTCGAAATATAATACTCATAAACCTGATGAAGTGTATAAGCATCCGAATTTGAATTGGAGTGAAATTTATCATCATTATAGACTTTTTTATAGAAGATTTTATTTAAGACCAAAGTTTATCTTTTCAAGAATTAAGGAAAGTATTACAAATAAAACTGTATTTTCAGATATGAATATTTTTTTTAAAACAAAATTTTAAAATGGAATTAATAAGAAACTTTCAAACTGTAAACTCGATATTAAGAAATAAAATATCTGGAAAAAGAACTCCAATAAGTGTTAATATTGCTCTTAATAATAATTGTAATTTTAGATGTACTTATTGTAGCGTTCCTAATCGAAAACAAAAAGAGATGACAACAAAACAAATATTTAGTTTAGTTGATGAACTAAAAAAAGCCAGTTGTTCAAGAATAGGCTTAACAGGCGGAGAACCTATGCTTCGTGATGATATAGGAACAATTATTAATTATATTAAATCTAAAGGGATAATTACTAGCATGGTATCAAACGGGTTTATAACTGCGAAATATATTGATAAACTTAAGAACTTAGATTTTTTAGCTATAAGTTTTGACGGACCAAAAAAAATACATGATAAAAATAGACGAAAAGGGTCACATGATAAATTGCTTGAAACAATTAAAGCTGCAAGAAAAATAGGTCTTAATGTTTGGTCAATTACTGTTCTTAATAAGGATAATGTAAAAAGTGTTGATTATGTTGTTAAAAAAGCTGAAGAATTAGATTTTAGTTGTTTTTTCCAACCAGCATTTGAATACCCTATGTCTGGATCAAAAGTTAAATCTATAGAACCAATAAAAAAAGATTTTGTTCAAACAGTAAATAAACTTATAAAATATAAAAAACAAGGAAAGCCAATAAATACTTCTGATAATTGTTTAAATTTTTTCTTAAATTATCCTAACTTCAAGCCAAATTATAAATGTTATGCGGGAGAATTATTCTTATACATTGATGTTAATGGAGATATTCATTCTTGTTTTGGAATGATGAATGATGTAAAACCAGTTAATTTTTTAAAAGAAGGATTGGCTCTTGATAAAGTGAAGAAATTGCCTTGTGATGGTTGTTGGTGTCATACTTATGTTGAATTAAATCATATCTTTAAATTTAATTTAAAATCCATAAAAAATACTTTAAAAGTTGTGAAGAGTTAATGAGTTTGTTC
>CALDOJ010000012.1 GCA_937912225.1 Candidatus Woesearchaeota archaeon
AATTCTTTTTTTATAAAAAGAAAGAAAAATTATTATTTTAATAATTATAAGCTTTTATATGGATTTTGTCGAGTAATAAATTCTAATTTGAAATAAATAGAATGTTTTTTATTTTGTTTAATTTTTCTTTTATAGAACTTTCTCTAGCACACGATAAAATACAATTATAATTACATTTTTTTGATAAGAGAATACTATGATTTTTGTTTTTTAATAATCTTTTTAAATCATTTTTTTTAATATTTCCAAGACTTGGTAAACGAGAACATAGATGTACTTCACCATCAGGCATAATACAAACTCTTCGTTTTAAATCACAAGAAAGTTGTTTATTTTCATGGTCTGTGGAGCAATAGTATTTTTTTATAAGTTTTAAATCCTTTTTTGTGTTTAAGATTATTTTTTCAGTTTTTTTTAGTTTAATTAAGTCATTAATAATTCTAGAAACTTCTTCTTTTTCATTTTTTCCAATCATTATATTTTTATGAATTTTTTGATGTTTATTATTATCCGGATTATATGACAATGGTAAAAATTTAATGCCGTCAAGTTTTTTTTTTTTAGCAAATTTAAGAAGATTAAATAATTCTTTATAATTAGGTTTCATTATCACTACATTAATAAATATTTTTGGTTGAGAATTCTTGTTTTGATATTTTTTTAAATTATTTATACCTTGTAATGTTTTTTTTAACGAACTATTTCTCTTTGTTAGTATATTTTGAATTTTTGAATTTAGACTTTCAATAGATATGGATATTGAATCAAGTCCTATTTCACTTATTTTTTTTGCTTTATCTTTTGTTATTAATGAACCATTTGACATTATGTGAACGTAAAATCCTTTTTTTTTTGAAAGTTCTAAAAATTCAAAAATGTTCTTAAATAAAAAAGGTTCTCCTCCGCCTAAAATAATAAATCCTTCGTTAATATAGCTTTTTATATCTGATAATTTCTTATTCCAAAAAATCATATCTAAATCTTTTTTTTTTGAATTTATTTCACGTATACAAAAATTACAATCATGATTGCAGTTATCAGTAAGATCAATGGCGATCCTTGTAGGTATTTTTAGAAAATAGTTTCTTCCTAACCAAAAGATTTTAGTTATTTTTTTTAACATTTTATCTAGGAATAAATTGTTTTATTTTTATTTCTGGAGCGAAATTAAAGAAATTCATTTTACATCTGACTCGAGCAATTTCTTGATAGAGTTTGTATATGAGATGGTTTTTATGTCTGTTTGTATAGATAAAATCTTTGTTATTAAGAAAGTACATGAAATGAATTACTCTTTTAATATAAGACATTCTTTCTTTACTCACCCAAGGATTTCTTCCAATAATCCACGAATAATTTATCCAATCTTCAAGTTTTTTTGGGTTGGGTTTATTTTTATATCCTTTCCAACTATTGTTAAAAATAGCGGTTCCGTAATATGGTGAGAAAATATTTATGTAATGTGCTGATTGTTTATTTTCGGCCATTAACCTTTTTATTACATCAAGGCTTTCTTGAATATCATTTTTTGTTTCGTTAGGAAATCCCATTATAAAACTATATTTAAGAAAAATATCAAGATTGTTAAAGTTTTTATTTAATTTCAATAAATCATTTGTATTAATTGGTTTGTTGATATATTTTTGAAGTTTTTTTGAGATAGTTTCTATTCCTATGAAAATATCCAAAAAATTTGTTTTAACTAATTGTTCTCCAAATTTTTTTGTGAAAGGTCTTAAATCTTCTAATGTTGAAGTCGTTGAAATATTCACATCAGATTTTTCTTTTTTAGTGATTTGATATAATTCTTGAATTCTTTTTCTTCCATAGAAAAAATTTTCATCACCAAATTTAACACAAGTTGCACCTAATTCTTTAGCTCTTTGTAGTAAATTGAACGTTTTGCTAGCGCTCATACTTCGCCAAGTTGATTTATGAATACTACCATTATAACAGAATTTACAATTATTTTGACAACCCCTACTAGAAAATAGTAGAAGAGTTTTCTTTGAAGTTTTGATATCTATGAAATAATTTCGAGGATTAACAAGATGGAATGGAAAATCTGGAATTTTTTCAAGATCCATGTATGGTCTTCGATAATTATGATATATTTTATTGTTTTTTTTATAAGAAATCCCTTTTATTTCTTTTAAATCTTTTTTCTTTTTTAATGCTTCAACTAATTCTACAAATGTTTCTTCACCTTCACCTTTAACTATAATATCAATAAATGGGTGCTGAATTGTTTGTATTGGTGAAAGAGTTGGATGTACACCACCCCAAACTATTTTTAAATTAGGATTAATTTTTTTTATAAGCACGGACATATCTAATGAATGTTTAATTTGTCTTCCTGTTGCCACAGAAAAACCGACACAAAGAGGATTTTTATTTAATTCTTTTTTAATTTTATTTTCATAATTTGAATTAATTCTTTGGTCTATTATCTTTACACTAAAACCCTTTTTCATTAAAGATCCTGCAATTGAAACGAGTGTAATAGGGAAGAAAATATTAACGTTCTTTACATCTTGGTCAGTTTTTGGATATATTAATAATACATCAGCCATTACATTTAAAGAGCATCTTATGTTTTATCATAATGATTTTCTTCCTCCGTGAAATTTGTTTAATATTTTTATTTTTAAAAGTTTGTGAGAGTGATTTTCTTTTTACAGTTTAAATTATGCCTTGTCCGGTCATAAATTATAAGTCATATTTGTTTGGTGTGTTTGTTGAACTTAGACTAAATATTTTAATTAGTAAATTAAGCACTTTTGCATAATAAATCTGCTCTGTATTTGAGAGTATATTATTTGAATTGAAAACTAGTGTTTAAATAATACTTAATAGAATTGAAATAAGCATATAATCTTTTCGGTTTTTTTTGGAAAAGATTTTAATAATATTTAGTTTTATTTATTAATATGCATTTATTCAATAAATCTACTTTCAGATTATTTATAATTTTTTTATTAATTTATGCTTGTTTTGCAAAGTTTGATGGTTGGCCTGACAACTCTCGTATAGATTTAACAAGAGCTATAGTTGATGAAGGAAGATTTGAAATAGATTCTTATGCTGGTAATACTGGTGATAGAGCTTATTACAATGGGCATTATTATTCAGATAAATTTCCTGGCGCTTCATTTTTAGCCATTCCTCCTTATTTTATTTTTAAACATGTTTTTGGTGTTCCTGAAATTATTAATAATTTTGAAGAAAGATCAGATTCTTTATATTATGGAATGATATTTTTTATTATTCTATGTACTTCGGTTTTTTTTTCAGCTTTGACTGTTATATTAATTTTTAAAATAACAGGTTTATTTTTTTCTAAAAAAAGTTATCAATACATGCTAGCTATTGCTTATGGTATAGGAACAATGGCTTTTAACTATGCAACACTTTTTTTTGATAATGCAATAGCTACTTTTTTTTCATTTTTGGCTTTTTATATTATTTATACTTCATTAAAAAACAATTCTTTTTCAAAATTTAAGGCTTTTTTTGCAGGATTGGCAATCGGAATGTCTATTTTAACAACAATGTTTGCGTTTGTTATTTTTATCGGGTTATTTTTTTATTTATTATTAAAAAAACAGTTTTCAAAAATAGTTCCTTTTGTTATTGGTTGTTTGTTATTTATTTTGATTCTACTTTTTTATAATTATTCAATATTTAACAATTTTGATTTAGCATATGCACATACTGATAAGGAGATTTTTGGAATGAAATTCCTGCTAATTGAACAAAGTGCTTATCATCATAATTTAGAAGAAAAATCATTCTTTAATTATGCTTTATATAAACTTTATTTAACTAATAATAATACTTATTCAGATAATATTATTGTAGAATCTAAATTAATTAATAATCAAACGGTTTTAGAAATTAATTCCATTGGAGAATCATTTACTCTATCAATGATTGATAACAAAACATTGTACTATGAAAGAAATTATTCTATGAATGGCAGATTGTTATCTTTTGAATTTAAATTTATTAAAATGACAAATTCAACAACTGTGTACTTTAAGGAAAATCATTTTACAAATTGGACTTTATTATATAATTATACAATGAATGGTTCAGAATATTTAATAAAAGATTATGTTAAGGGTTTAAATTATATAACTGATTGTCCGGTTGAAAAGAGTAATTTAAAGCAAGATATTGTTTGTAGATTTAGTTTATTTACAAGTGATGGAACTTTAATAAATACTTTTGAAGATACTTATGATTTATTTAATGAATCAGATTTGAATGGATTAATTTCAAAAAAATATTCTTTCTCAAGAAAAAGAGTTTATAATCATAGTACTTTCTTCTCTAATATTGTTAAAATATTATTTTATCCTTATAGAAGTTTATTTTTATATTCTCCAATTCTTATTTTTGCTTTTGTAGGTTTCTTTTTTGTTAATAGAAAGAATTTGCCAGAATTTTTATTATCAGGATTTATTTTTTTAAGTTTGTTGTGTTTACATGCTTTAGTATTATTTTATTGGGGTGGACATTCTTTCGGACCAAGATATTTATCATTAGCAATTCCATTCTTATTTATTCCATTAATATTTGCTTTGAAAAAAATAAACAAGAAAGTATTTTTAATAGTTCTTTTAGTTTCAATTTTAGTTAATTTATTTGGAATGCAACCTTTAGAACAGAAATATGTGGGTGCTCATCATCCACAGCTAGTATTTGAAGAAGAACTTTGGAATAATCTTTATTCTTGGAAGTCAACAGGAAATGTTTTATTAGAATATTATATTCCATTATTTTTTTCTGAAGGACCTGACAGTTTTTTATTAGAAAAAATGTTTTCTTATGAGTTTCCATCTTTTTTAAATTTATTAATATTATTTATGACCATAATACTAATAGTTTATTTTCCAAAATTAAAGTGAAAAAGTCCTGTTAAAAATCCTAATCCATAGAACAAGTGTCCTAATAGCTGAAGTATAATCTGGAGAAAATATTGTGTTGGTTTTTTTATGTTCTTTATATGTCCAAGAATTGTTAGAACAAAATAAATAATTAATGGTGTAAAAATTAAGAACTTATGAATTATTAAAGCTACCAAAAAATAAATTAAAAAAATGCTTGGCAGAATGTTTATAATATTAAAATGAACTTTTTTTTTAATTTTTGCCCTCATTTTACCATAACTAAAAAGCATTTGTGAAAATTCATAAATATTTTTTCTTTGAGGTTTCTTTATTAACAGAGTTGGAGAGCGAATCATTCTAATTTGTTTTAACTTGGCTCTTTCTAGTAATTCAATTTCTTCTTGAGGATAAATTTGTTCATTAAAATAACCAATTTTCTCAAAAGTTTTTTTTTTTATAATCATATTACAAAGAATTAGTTCAGTTCCGAAAGTTTTTTTATTTTTCCCAGAAGATTTATATCTTTTATAAGCATATGCGCTGAAAATAAAATTACTCATTAAATTTTGAACTGCTTTTTCAAAAACAGAGCTATTTTCTTTTAAAAGAACAGGACCTCCAAATATTTCAGTATTTGGATATTTATTTATTAATTTTAAAATTTTTGAGAAATAATTCTTAGAAAAAGAGGAATCTTCATCAACAAAAACAAGAATATTACCTTTAGCTTTTTTTATTGCTTTATTTCTTTGTTGAGAAGGATTATTTCCTTTGATGAATATTATCTCTTTTTTATTCTTTGGATAGTCAACTTCTTCAAATGATTTTTTAGGATTTGAAATATCATCATTTGGTCTGTAAGGAATAATTACTGAAATAAATGGTTGCATCATTCATAGAATAGGTTCATCATTTATTATTCTTTCGGATTCTAAATTATTCCGAACCTTGTAAAAAGCATTTTTATGAACATTTGTGGCATGGATAATTGATTTAATAGTATTTCTTTAAATGAAATTAATTCATGGATTGTGACTAATATTTCAGGATGAATCTCTGATTGAGTTAATAATAAAATATTCCATATAATGAATGGTATAAATATTAGAATAATATTTCTTGTTGAAATATGTTTTGATAACAATTCAATATATTTACCAAGACCTATAAACAATATTGGTGTTAAACAAAGAAGATATCTTATTCCATATGAATTTCCTCCTAAATAATGTTCAAACATGCCTAATGCAATTAAAGTTATTATTCCAGGAATTAAAAGGTATGTGGTGAGTTCTCTTTTTTGTTTAAATAAGAAATATAATCCAACAAAACTAAAAATTATTATTGGAGTCCATAATATTTGTCCATGATCTGAAAATAGTATTTTAAAAAAATTAATAGGCATTAAACTATTATTAGATCTTGTTAAATCTAAAAAAATTTTCCCATGAACAATCTTTAATACTATTAATTGGAGTAAAAATATTATGCTACTCATAATCATGTATAAGAAACTATTTTTTAAAATTCTGAAAGTGATTTTTCTTTGTTTATGTTTGAAAATCTGATTAATTACTTCTAATAATGGAATAATCATAAAAATTAAATTATTCCATCTAGTAATGGTCATCAACCCTCCTATAAAGCCTAAGATAATCCATTGAGTTCTTGTTCGATGTTTAATTGTTTTAAACCAGAAATAAATAAAACTTGTAATTGTAAATACTGATATCGAATGATTTAAAGAAGGGTCATTAAATATATAATAAATAAGAGATGACGAAGCAAAATAAATTAAAGTTGTGATAATGCTTATTTGCTTGTTGAAAATCTCAGCAAGTAATTTATAAGTAAGAATTAAAGTTAAAAATCCAAATACTATAGTTCCAAACATTGTAGAGATAAAATAAATATTTGAATATCCATTAAGGCTCATATTGAAAAGAAAAGATATTAAATGTCCAAAAAGAAAAAAAGGAATCCAAAACAATACTGCTCCAAACATAGCCCGATTTTCTGCATAGCCTGTTTGTGTGATCTTTCTAAGTTTTGGATTACAAGAACTGCCAGTAATTTTATTTTCAAATAGTTTTGAACAAATTTCAAGATATTCATTTGAGTTATTCAAATCTTGATCTATAACAATCGATCTTACAAAAGAATAATATTCTAATCCATCAATTATTTTTATTTCTGGCTTAAAGAATATGATTCCTAAAATTAAGAAAACCCCTATTAAAATTAAATAATTTTTTTTATCACTATTCATGTATATTATTCAGAGTTATTTATTTATTTAAATTCTTTGAATCTATAATTTGAATTTGTTAGATGGTGTTGCAATGAATAATTTACAACTATCAGGAATAATTTTAGACTGTAATACTATTAAACCGGGTTTAATTCCACTTAACACAGCTAGTTTTGCTCCACAGTATATATAGTTTTTATTTTTAAATTGTTCCTTTGATAAATGGATTTATAGCATTTTTTATATTTGCATATCATTCTTTATGAATTGTGTTAATTGATTCATGAAATTAATTATATTGTTCCTTAAAATGTGTTGTGATTGTTATTATAGGTTTATTTTTTAGATAATTTATCTAACATATTTAATAATTCTTTTTTTGTCAAATACAATTCATAAGCCGCGATTAATATGGCTATTGCAATTGGTATTTGAGTTATTATTATTGCAGTATCAGTATTCATTTCAAACCTCCTAAATTAATTTTTCTCAATTTTCTTCTTAAATAATCTAATTCATAAATTAACCAAATACAAATTATATAATAAACAAAATGTGACCAAAATAAAGTTATTATAAGTTCCATGTTATTTGTTGTTAGATTAGTTCTTTTTATTAAATTTATCTTTTTAAATTTGGTGCTTTGTTATATTAAATTATTTCTATCTTAATAATCTTAAAATAATTTTCCCAATTGGTAATCCGATGATTGCGGCGATTAATAAAAATATTCTGATAAAATTATTGATATCAGCATTGAACTGGACACAAAAAATATT
>CALDOJ010000013.1 GCA_937912225.1 Candidatus Woesearchaeota archaeon
TTTATCCTTAGTCATGAATAATAATGTATTCCGTTAATTAAAATAAAGAAAAGAAGGTCGAGCTCCCCAGAACCAAAGTGGGAGGGGGAGGGTGGTTAGAGAAGAGGCAATAGGGAGCTCTTTGACCCTTATGTTTTAAGCTTGAAATGTTGTGGAGGCCTTCGCAGTTCTTGAAGCCACATCAGACCTATTTTCATCATGTTCTTGTTGAATTTCTCGCTTAATTTGTAAGTTTTCTTGTAAAGATCGTAATCAATAAGACCCATGGTTTTCATAGGTGTAAGTATTCTATCATAAAATTGTCTTTTATTATAAGATAATTTCACGTCTTTTTTTATATTAAACGGCCCATCTTCTTTAGTTTCTAAGATTGTTCCTTCATGTAGGGCTGTAGCGAACATTGACATTTCTGTTTTGCCCATTTCTCCGTCCTTTTGTTTCATCTCTTCGATAAGTAGTTTAGCGACTATAACTTGTTGTTTTGTAGCAAATATAATCTCAAAAATATTTTCTGGGAGATTGAATTGATCGAATAACACTACCATTTTAAATATAGTAATAACCTACTTAGTATATAAATGTTTCGTTTTGTATACTAATATGTATACTGATTTACTTAAAGTTAGACATTTTTTTGTCAAATATAAGTAAAAAAATAAGTAAAATTTAAATATTTGATACAAAATAAAGATAACTAAGGCCTTAAAGTGAAGATAAAGAGAAAACTATATACTAGAGGGAGTAGCTTTGAAACGACAATTCCTATGCCAATTCTATTTGCACTAGACAAAAATACTAAACATTACGTTGTTTTTGATTATGATGAGGAACAAAATAGGTGGTATATAGATTTTGAAAAAATGAATTCTAAAGGTGATGAACTTGAATAAAGAGAAAAAAACTCTTATAGAGATTATTGCTTTAACCATCGTAATTCTTGGCATTACAATTAGTTCATTATTTCTATTTCAAAAATTATTTCCAGAAACTTTTGAAGGGTTCACTGGAAACGCTATATCTTCAGTTAGAGTAGTTCAAACAGTACCAGAACCATGTAATTTTACGCTTTATAATGGTTGGAATTTAGCATCATTTTTTTGTATATCTATATATCAGAACACAACTGAGCTATTTGAACCAATTTCTTATAATAGCATTTTTATGTATGATGCAAGTAGTTATATTGACCCTTGGATAAGCTATAATCCTTCTCTTCCCAATTGGACTGTACAAAGTTTACCAGAGACAGTTTCAAGAGAACAAGCGTTTTGGATATCTGTATCTAGTGATCAAAATTATTATTTTAATGGGTCAAAGAAACCATCTACGACAATAAGTTTAGTGGATGGTTGGAATTTAGTGGGTTATCCGACAAGTACTTCAAGAAATGTATCTCAAGCAGTTTTGGGTATAACTGGTTCATTTGTTCAGATAAAAACTTTTAACAATTCTGCTAAGACTTATGATTATTACAATGGTACGAATGGAACAATAACAAACACTTCAAAGTATCAAGGATACTGGATAGAAATGAACAGTACAGGATCTTGGGTGGTAAGTTGGTAATAAAAAGACTGATGATAAGTTTGTTCATGTTCTTGCTAGTCATGAAGCTATTATCTGCAGTACCACCATTACCAACAGTGTTTTATGGTAATGTTACGTTTTATAATAATCCTGCGACTGCAGGAATCAGAATAGATGCTTATGATGATGCTGGTGTGCGTTGTGGATATTTTACAATTGTTAATCCTTTTTATTATGGAGTTCTTTCATGTTTGGGTGATGACTCTGATACTGCATCTGATGAAGGAGCTATAAGTGGAGAAACAATACATTTTCGTTATCTAGGACAAAATTTTTCTGCGTATGGAACGCCTACTTGGTTATCTGGTGAATATCATAGAGTTAATCTTGTTTTTCCACAAGTTGTTTGTGGAGATGGTTTTTGTGATAATATCGAAACTTGTAGTGGTTGTGAATCTGATTGTGGAATTTGTAATGATGCAGGAACTTCTACTGGTGGTTCTGGTAGTGGTAGTGGTGGTGGAGGATCTGGTAGTGGTGGAGGTAGTGGTGGAGGTTTTAGTACTCCTTTTACAGGCAATATTCCTTTTGGTGTTATTACTGACGGATCTACTATTCCTACAACTAGTTGTACAGAAGATTGGCTTTGTGGTAATTGGTCTGAATGTAGTCCTCTTGAAATTCAAGAACGAAACTGTAGTGATTTTAATGCATGTGGAACTTATAAATCTAAACCTGTTGAAGCTAAAGAATGTGTTTACATATCGCCATTAGTTGAGTCTTGTTATGATAATATTCAAAATCAAAATGAAACAGGAGTTGATTGTGGAGGACCTTGTTCTGATTGTATTGAAGATAAACCTTCGCCACCAAGACCTGCTATAATAGAACTTCCTAAAATTATTTGTAAAAAAGATTTGAATCCTTTTACTAATAATACTATTTGGTTTTTTATAGTGATAATTATTGTTGGAATAATCAGGTTTGTTATTGGAAAAAAAGAGATTGAAAAAATTAGAGAAAAAAAGAAACTGGATGATGTTAAGAAAGCTAAATTGACTTTTGCGGCCAAAAGAAAACTGATTTTATTCACATCGTTCTTATTTTTTATATCGTTAGTAGTTTATTTTTTCTATGTTTTCTTTTTTTTATGTGAACCTAACATGTCTGCTTTATGGATATTAATAGCTGCGTTAGTCATATTCCCTTTTTTAATTCATGAAATTATAAAGTTCTTTGAATATGATGAACAGAAAAAACTGTTGCAGATGGCGAAGTTAAATGATACTCATTACAAAGAAATTGCTAATTTGATTAAAATTGAAAATGATCATTTGGTTGATATGGAAAAAGAAATAATGGAATTAATTGATGTGATGCATAGTAAACAAGAATTCTCTGAAGTATTAAAAGAACATCCTGCTTTAGATAAATTGTATTCTGAAATGGTTGGATTATATAAGGATTATAAGAATAAAGAAGTCATGTTTAAAGACGAGAAAAATGTTTGTAATGATATTTATGAATTAGCTAATGATGATAGTTTTAAAGATTTAATTGAACAAATTCCTGATGCTAAACTAATTTATGACAAACTCTTGTTGCTTTATCAACATTATGAAGAAAAACAAAAACTTTATGATGAACTCACTGAAGCTGAAAAAAATGTTGAAGATGAAGAGATGAATGATGAAGGGAACAATTCTAAAAAAAATTCTAAATTGAATGCAGAAAAAGAGTCTGAACCTGTTGAGAAGCTAAAATCATAAAAATAATAAAAGTAATAAATATACTTTCTATTAGTTTTAGACTATAAAAGAGAAAAATATATATATGATAAATGTTAGAAATATACCTAGATAGCTTGAAATATAGCGAAAACAAGTAAACTAGCGACTTTAACAACAGTAACGACGACAACGATGAAGAAAGTACATATACAACTAAAAGACAACGTGCATACCAAAGCGAAGGTAATCTCTGTTCTGAAAGGCACCACTTTAAATGAATATTTTGAAAAAGCTTTAGAGAGAGCTATATCAAGAGATAAAGAAGTGCTCAATCAAATGAAGGAATAATTTTTTACTTTTTTTAACGCCTTTTTAGAACAGAGTAATTTTAATTTCAGACGACAAATGAACAGAAATAACGCAAACAACGACGAAAGAAATATAGCGAAGATATTTGTAGTATTAGTTTTATTTGTAGTCTTATCAATGATGGTTCAAGCGACCAGTATTTCTGAAATAAATGCTCCAACATTAGTAAATGAAGGGGATTTATTGGAAATAAATTTCACAACAGAAGATGCAATTAATAATTATATTTATCAAAACAATGTTTTAGTTTCAAGTTCAGAGAGTTATTCTTGGCAAACAACTTATTCTGATGCAGGAACATATATTTACAAATTTGAAGCAAACGGAACAAACAGTTCTGCACAATCAACAAAAACTATAACTGTTGTAAATGTTCCACTTACTTTAACAATTGATGAACCAGAAGAAATGGATTATAATAGTTCAAATGTTGAAATTGCGGCGATTGTAAATCGAAATTCAAATTATTGTACTTATGAAGTTGGATCTGAAAGTGGTACTTTAAATAAAAATGGGTTGAATTTTAGTGCGAGTTTGCATTTGATTGAAGGAAGTCACGAATTAATGATTAATTGCTCTGATGGATTTGATACTATAGAAGAAAGTATTATTTTTACAATCGACCAAACAGCTCCATTAATAACGTCTGCAAAACCAGTTAATACTTATGCAAATCCTATTGAAGGAACGCAAACAACTCTGGAATTAATAACGAATGAAAAGTCGGAATGTAGATATGCAACAACTGACGTGAGCTTTAGCAGTATGAACTTGTTTAGTACAACTAATGACTTCAATCATTATCAAAGCATATCTGGTTTAAATGCAGAAAAACATGAATATTACTTTAAATGTAAAGATGTAGTTGGAAATAAAATGACTAGTTCTAAATACACATCGTTTTATTCGAATGCTCCACCTACTGCAGAAATAACTATTGATACAGACTCACCTCTAAAAGATGGAACTTATGAAGTCACTTTATCCACTTCAGAAGATTTAATAGAGATTCCAACACTTAGTTATAACTATCAAAATTCACAAGGAATAATTCCTGTTTCTCTAACAGGCGAAGGAGATGAATGGTCTGGGTATATAATCATTCCTTCTTCAACATCTGATAGCGTAGGGACATTTTATTTTTCAGGAAAAGATCTACAAGCTTTAATTGGGACTGAAATTACTGCAGGAAAATTATTCTTAGTTGATACGACTTCACCTTCAGATATTGGTGATGTGGAACTCACTCCATTAAATGGTAGAATGAAAGTTAAATGGCATTATTCAGACAATGATGCTCATAAATTTTTTATATATAGATCAACAACGTCAGGAGTTAGTTACACAGATTATTATGATACTACGACCGAAATGAATTATGAAGATTTTTCAGCTGAAGAAGAAATAATTTATTATTATAAAATTGCTGCAGTTGATGAAGCAGGAAATGAAGGTCCTCTTTCTGTTGAAAGAAGTGCATTAATTAATAAAGAGACTGTTAAAGAGAGAACTTTGAATAAAGATTTAGTAGTTAAAGTAGATCAAAAAATTGATGATGTTAAAAAAAGAATTATTGATGCTGATTGGGCTATAACAAATCTTAATTCTGAAACTGACGAGACAAAATCAAAAGTAATTCAACAACTAGATTTATTGAATAAAGCTAATAATGCTAAAAGTAAATTAAATGATGTTAGTAATCAATTATTAGATTTAAAAAGTGTTGATTTATCAGAAACTGAATTAAATAATAGGCTTGAACAAACAGATCAAACTGTGAAAACATATCTTTCTGAAATTGCTAAACGAGTTAATATTATTGAAAAATCAGAGTATGAACAATCTTTTGATGATGGTGATTTTCAATTTGCAATTAACGAGATTTTATCTGATGAAACTCTTTCAGATGAAGAAAGGTCTGATTATTTGAAAAGAAACAAAGAACTTCAGGATTTAGTAACTATAGGAGTTGAAATATTATCTTTAGAAATTGATTATTTTGAAAAAGATGCAGAAGAGCACACATTCATATTTAAAACAATAACGAGTTCTGAAGAGCTTAAAGATATTTATGCTGTTGAGGATATTTCTAAAGAGATTGCAGAAGATGTATCTGATATAATATTCTATAAAACTCCTGTCATATTGAAAAAAGACCCTGTTATTAGGTGGAGTTTTTCAAATCTTAAAAACGAAGAAATGATTTACATGGTAGAAGAAGTTTTAGATTTAAATATTGCGCGAGATACAAAAACAACTGTGTTGTATCAACCAAAAGTTTTGAAACAAGAAGAAGTAATTCCTAAAGAAGTTGTTGAGAACGAAATAACTGGTCAAGTTATAGAGCCTGAATCTGAAGGGGTTGACATGATTTCTTTTTCAATAGTTTTAGGTATGATAATAATATCTGGTCTTTCAATTTATTATTTTATGTTCTTAAAAGAAGATGAACAAGGAGCTTTTGTAACTCATAATAAAATTCAAAAGACAAAGAGAATGAAGATTGTTTCAAAACCTATTACTGGTTCTGTAAATCACAATATGAATTCTTTAATAAATGAAGCACATCAAAGTGCAGACTCGTTCAATTTTGATAAAACTTATAAAATTTATTTATCAATTCTTCATTTGTTTTCGGCAGCTGATTTTGTAACTAATTTTGAAAAATTGCATGTTGGTCAAGAAATAAATAAAATTTACACTAAAATGATTGTTTTTTCAAAAATTAAACAAGGGCATAATTGTTTAAAAAATAATGATCTTGCTGGTTTGAAGAAAACGCTTTTAGATATTGAAAAATTGTCTTCTATGCACGAGTTTGAAGATACGCCGTTTAGTTCTTATGTGAAGAAATCTCAAAATTATTTCTCAGTAGCTTTAATTGGTCTTGGACAGTTAAATTAGTTTTTAGGCTTTGAGGTCTTATTTACTTGTTTAGTTACCGAAACATTTATATAGCTGTTATGCTACAGATATACATAAAAGTATACTAATTTAAGAAAAACCCCTTAATTAACTGTATCACTGAGGAATCAATATGCCGAAAGACGAGTTCCCAAATTACTTATTTATAGCAGGAATATTTCTGTTATTTTCCTTCTTACTAATTAAAATGCCGTTCATATACAGTTATACTTTTGATGCAAATTATGTTAATGTTACTGTTGATACAACAGTTAATATTTCTAATTCTCCTCCTCAAATTTTGAGTCTTATAATTGATGAAGTGGTTGCTGGTGAAAATGTTACTTTGTTAGCTGGTCGTACTCGTACAGTTTATTGTAATTTTACAGTTAGAGATTGGGACGGTACTGCTGATATTAATAGGTCTAATGCTACTTTATGGCATAGTTCTTCTCTTATAAATAACTCAAATGATAATAATGATCATTATTTTAATAGTAGTTGTGTTCAAGTAGGTACTAGTGGATTATATGATTCTCTTTATCAGTGTGCTTTTGATGTTCAGTATTATGCTAATAACGGAACTTGGTATTGTAATGCTACGGTTGCGGACCATTATTATTTTTCGCAACCTAATGAAAATTATACTGATACTGGTCAAAACACAACAATTTTTAATAATCTTTATGCTCTTAATATATCAACAAAACTAATAGATTATGGTGAAGTGGCTGTAGAAGATTATTCTGCCGAGCAAATTATTAATGTTACTAATTTTGGAAATCGAGATATTAATGTTTCAGTAAGAGGTTATGGAGTTAATGAAAGTGATGGCTTGGCTATGAATTGTTCTGCTCAAGGTAATATTACTATTAGTAATGAGCGTTACGCAATTACTTCTGGAGTTGCATTTGGTAGTATGAATCAACTTTCAGGAACAAATACTAATATTGATGTGTTGCAAGTATCTCAACGAATAAATGATACTCAAGCAAATTGGAATTCTACATATTGGAAATTATATGTTGATCCTACAAATGTTCCTGCAGGAATTTGTAATGGAACTGTTGTATTTACAGCAACTATTCCTTAAATGATTGTGTTTTTATTGTATTGATTTTTAATTTCATTATTTTAATTATTTCTGTATTTAATTAATTACTTAATTAGTGATATTTATTTATAGAGTTTTTACGACATAAAAAGTGCGAATATTCATTACGAATCAAAAACTTTAAATAAAACAAATTCTAATATGAAAATAGCGCGCATAATGAACACATCAAAGAAGATAAGAAGAGATATACTGGTATTGCTAGAGAAAAGCAAACAACCTGTTTCTACACGAGAAATAGCTATGCGAATAAATAGGGCTTGGCATTCTGCACAACTTAACTGTTTAAAACTACAAATAGAAGGAAAACTGGATTGTATGAGAATAGGAAATATTAATGCATGGGTGATGAAACGTGAATAAGAAAAACGTTTATTATGGAATATTGGTATTAATAATAATAGTTATATTCGCGCTTTTAGTTAAATTTGTTCTTGCAGCGGTGCATCACGCAGAAGCAACAACCAATACTCTATTGTCTGCTGATGTTTATACTAATAATAGTGTTCCTTATTCTTTTAGTATAGGGACTAGTGCTAATAGATATGCAGGAGATTTTGATGTAACAGGAAGAAGCGAAACAATAACTGACGTAGAAATTTGTTTTGATTTAGATTTAGTATTCACATCTTGTGGAGGAACTTGTGATGATCTATTTTTAGGATATTCTTTTGATGGAGGTGAAGGAAGTCCTGTAACACTAGAAACATTATCTGGAGCATCAACTAATTATACAGATGTACCAGGACATAAATGTCATAATGTATTTGGTGTAACATCCTGGACTTGGACAACAGTAACTCAAACAAATATTCATTTAAGAGTTGCTAAGCAGCAAGGAGGAGATACAGCAACAATCAATGTAGATTATTTATACATGAAAGTAAGTTATACAGCAGCCGATACAACGGATCCAGTTGTAACAACATTAAATTATCCAGGCGATAATACTTATGTTTTAACAAATATAGTAGATTTTAACGCGACTGCAACAGATAATAGTGGTTTTGGAACTTGTACTTTATTTGGAAACTTCTCAGGATCATTCATTGCAAATGAAACAACGACGTCTGTCGTTAACAATACTGAAACAAATGTTACAATCAATGTAGCTGACGGGCAATACTTGTGGAATATGCAATGTAATGATAGCTCTGGAAACTGGGACTTTTATGACTCAAATTACACAGTAAAAATAGATACAACACCACCAACAATTTGGTTAGAAAATCCTGAAAATAATAATTATACAACTGAAGCAATGATCATTTTTTACTTTAATGTAACAGATTTCATGACCAATATTACTAGTTGTGAATTAATAGTTGATGACACAGAACAAGATAGTACGATAATTAATCCTGTTCCTGAAGGTCAAACACGTAATTTATCAACAACCCTTGGAAGTGGAAATCATACTTGGTATATTAATTGTACAGATGGAAATGGCTGGTCAAATATGTCTTTATCAAGAAACCTCACAGTTAATTTGACTTTTCCAGCCGTTAGCACATTAGTTCCAAGTTATGAACAAGGAGAACAAGTAACCATACAAGGAGAAAACTGGAATAATAACGCTGATATAATGATAAATATTACTTTAATTAATACAACGGTGGTTACAATAAACACTGTTAGTGATGGTTCAGGTAACATATTAGTACTTTACAATATGAGCTATAATCACCCAATAGGTCAACAAAATTTATCAGCAGTAGAAATAGGAAACCCTGCTGACAATGCATCAGGATATTTTACAGTAACTAAAAGAATAGCAAGAATAACACTTGATGATACAGCATATTACGAAGGAAATTCAATATTTATATTTGGAACAGATTTTTCACCAAATACAACTGTTGTATTAAACTTTTCATATTCTGGAGGAAGTGAACAATACACTGCAAATGCAACTACAACAGGATATTTTAATTTTACATATAATATTTCATACTCAACAACACTTGGTTTATGGAATATCACCGCGTACGATACTTATTATGCAAATCTAAATGATACAGATTCATTCACTGTAAATGATAGAGTAGCAACTGTTAAAACAGATAAAACAGATTATGTATATTACGAAAATATAACTATTACGGGTTCAGGATACTCAATTAATGCATCAGTACAATTATTAATTTATGACGAAGATGCTGGAAAAATTGCACCAGGATACCCAATAATAATTGATGCAGACCCATTAGGAAATTTTAGTACTACATGGAATGTTTCAGACACTTGTTCAGGAAATTTCTCAATAGAAGCAGCAGATTTAACTTATGCAGAATTGAATTCAACAACCTATTTTAACATAACTGATAGTAGTTTATCTCATGAAGATGCGCCAGATTCAGCTTATAAAAATAACCCTGCAGGGCCTTTTGCAGTCGGATTCATAAATGCAAGTGATGATAACTATTCATCAATTGTTTTAACAGCAAAAAGCACCGAGTATTATTACGAATTAAACTGGACAAACAGTTTTACAGCAGGAACAACAATTGAAGCAGTAAAACTAACTTTAGAACATTATGAATCGGCGGACAGTCCAAGTATTGATGTAAGATGGTTTAATGGAACAGGTTATGAAGCTGTAAGATGTACAGGAGTATTCACAATAACAACAGAAGCCAACCAAACATGTGACTTATTAGAAGTAATTTCTACTTATGATTTAGCAAATGATATATCATTAAGATTTTATACAACCTATGGAACTGGAGGAACTCCTACAATGTATTTAGACCAAGCATTACTTAACATAACCTATTCTGGAGCCGCTGGATGTACAGATTGGGGAAATACTGCGCCAACAATAACTACTGTTATTTTAGATTCATTAATAACCCTAACTCCAGGTTCTACAAAAAAAGTTTATTGTAATGCTACCATAACTGATTCAGATAATGATATGACTGGTGCAAATGCAACAATATATTATTATTTAAACGAATCAATTCAAGCAGATGATAATAATGTTCACTATACAAACTCTACATGTTCATATACTGGATCAACTATAAAAGATGTTAACTGTGCATTTGATGTATATTATTTAGCTAACAACGGAACTTGGAATTGTAATCTTACTGTAACTGATGGAGTTTATAATTCATCAGATGTTGATTCAGGAATAATAGACGCATTATACGCAATAAATATTTCATTACAAGAAATAAGTTACGGTAACTTATATCAACCAGAGTATTCTGTAGACAAAACAGCAGATGCGATTAATTTAGGAAACATGCCTCTAAACATAACTGTAAGAGGATTTGGAATATTAGAAAATGATAATAATGCAATGATTTGTCCTGCAAATAACATATCTGTTGATAATGAAAGATATGCATTTGCAGCAAGCACTCCATTTGCTAGTAAAGCAGTTTTAACATCAACAGATGTAAATACAGGAAACACTGTTCCAAAACCAACAAACATAGCAGTTACAGAAAGCACAACAACTTATTGGCAACTATATGCTCCGCCAACAACACCATCGCTAGGTATAGGAAAATGTAATGGAAGTATTGTATTCACAGCAGCTGCTCCATAGCAAAAAGTTTATTAAAGACAAATGAAAAATAAAACTTACGAGGGAAGATGAAAAAAGCACTATTGCTAATAGCAACAACTATTATACTTTTCAACATGATTAGTTTAGTCTCTGCAGCAGCAATTGGTGTTAACAAAGGAGAAATGAACTTCTTAAACGTTCTAAGAGGTGGATATGCAGAAGATTCAGTTATAATTTCAACAGATGTAACCCATAATATGACAGTTGATTATCGAATAACTGGAGACATAGAAGGGTGGGTTAGATTTGAACCAGAAGAACTAATTATGAAAAATGGAAATCATGCAGAATTAACTGTTATCATTGAACCGCCAGTTGATACGAGTAACGGCGTTTATGAAGGAACAATAGAATTATTAACCAGTCCATTAACTAATTTTGGAACCGCGCAAATGGGAAGTTCAATACTTACCGCTTTTTCAATCAAAGTAAGTTCTGAAGTTACAGGAAGACAAGTAAGCTCTTGTAGAGCAGCAGGATTTGACATAAAAGATGCTGAAATAAGTTATCCTTTAGAATTTTATTCAACAATAGTAAATACGGGGAATGTAAGAATAAGTCCAGATTATGTAATAACAATTTGGGATCAAGAACAAAAAGAAGTTCTTTTTGAATATGAATTCAGAACAGAAGAGGAATTATTACCAACAACAACTAAAACTTTGTATGAACAAATAGATGTTGATTTAGATATAGGGTAATACTGGGCAGAAGTTAGCTCGCCAGATTGTGGAGATGTACAATTACTTACTTTCAATGTAGTAGAACGAGGAGAGATAGCTGATAAAGGAGAATTAATAAGAATAGAACATCCATCATGGGTTAAAACAGGAGATATAGTGCCAATAACTGCTTCTTTTAGAAACATGGGAACAAGATATGTTGCAACAAAATTAAAAGGATTAATAACTTTAGAAGATAATATAATAAAAATCATCGATACAGATTTATTAGATGTCGCCCCAGGACAAACAGTTCAATTAGAAACTTTTTTTAGTCCAAAAGTGCCAGGAAAATATGAAATATCTTTAAGAGCTCTTTATAATAATAAATTAACTTTTGAAAAACAATCGCTTCTAAATGTTAATCCAAGCGATGAATTTTCAGAAGAACTAAAAAAACTTCAATGGAAGAATACCAAGTCAATATTACTAATAATTATTGTCATAATAATTCTATTATTCTTAATATTAATAAAGAAAAAGAAAAGTAGAAGAAAAAAAATATTTTAGTTTTCATGATTGTCAAAGAATTCTTTAATCATACGTTCATAAAGTAGAGTAGTTTTAATACTCCAAGAAGTAGGAAAACATCTATAATAATTATTCCAAGTATAACGTTCATCTAAGAACACAATAACTCCTTTATCTTTTTCAGAACGAATACAACGTCCAGCACTTTGAAGAGTCTTATTAAACGCAGGGTAAAGATAACCATAATCCCAACCTTTACCAAATTTCTTATCATAATATTCAATTAAAGCATTGGATTCAAGATCAGGTTTTAGAAGAGGAAGCCCAACAATCATAACTGCTTTTAGATAATCACCCGGAAGATCAATTCCTTCACCAAAACTACCAGAAATAATTCCTAAAAGAACTGCGCCGTCATCTTTATATTTCTTGAATCGTTCTAAAAGATCGTTCTTTTCATCTTTAGTCAAAGAAGGACGTTCAACAAAAACTGTTTTACGACATTCGTCATTAAAATACTTGTAAACATCATCTCGAAGTTTATAACTAGGGAAAAAAATTGCACTATTACCAGGAACAGTGTTAACAATTTTGCTTAAGATACTGCCCATTTCACGATATTGAGTTTCATTACGAGAAGTGTATTTAGTAGTTGTTTTAGGAATAATAATATTTAATCGATTTTCTTCAGGAAAAGGACTCTTATAAGTTTCTTCTTTTGCTTCATCAAAACCTAAAAGCTCTTTATACATGGCAGTAGGTGTGAGCGTTCCAGACATTAAAATAACGGAATGTGCTTCTTTAATTACAGGGCTAGTTGCAAGACTAGGGTCTAAGCATCGATAACTAAGAGTTATTACTTGTTCTTTTGAACCGAATTGTTTATTAATAATTCTAGTAAAACCATCATCAGAACCGACCCACGATTCCAAAAAATTAGCAATAGAACCAATATAAGATTGTTTTTGTTCTTCACGAATTGCATCGCCAATAAAAGAAAGGTCATTAATTATTTCATGATAGTCTTGAATCATATTTATTGCATTAATAAAATTCTCTTTTTTAACATACGCCTCATTTTCTCTAATATCAGCTAAACGATTAAGAATATTTTCCATACCTTGTAGAATATGAATTGTTTGTTCATACTTGAATTTTTTAGCTTCAGAAATCGCTCTTTTAACCATTATGTTAGTCAGTCGAGCAGTAAACAAATCTTTAACACGATTAGGAATATTATGACCTTCATCGACGATAATTATGACATCTTCAAGCTCTTTATCGATTTTTTTTAAGAATCGATTTCTAATATCTGGATTAAACATGTAAAAATAATCGCCAATGATTACTTTGGATTCTTTTGCAAGTAAAGTTGAAACTTCATAAGGGCAAACACCAAATTTACCACAAACATCCATTGTTTTATTTGTAGCAACAGGATTCATAGTCTTTAACTCTTTTAAAGCCTCTTTAGTCTCGCTTGAAAGTGACTCTTTTTTTTTCAAACGCTCATAAAATTCACAAAGTTTATCTTCACGAACCTTCTTACAATATTCATTAAATTCATTAGAATATAATTTTTGAACACCTGGTTGCAAACAAAGACCTTTCTTTCCAATAATGCTAACAGAATTAAATGTGGTTTTATGTTTATCCTTAATCTTTGCTAAAGTATCAATTGCAATTTGATGTTGAGTGTGCCTTGAAGTAAGAAAGAAAACAACTTTATTATGATCAATTGCGTATTTAACACAAGGACCAAGTGCTGCAGCAGTTTTACCAAGACCAGTAGGAGCATGTACAAGCAAGTTACCACCACTCTGGACAGCTTCATCAACTTTGATTAATAATTGTTCTTGAATATCACGAACTTTATCATGAGCAAAAAGAAGTGCATCTGAATTCATAAACTAAAGAACAAAGTCAGTTTTTATAAAATTTGTGAAGAAGAATCCGAAATATTTTTGACAATTAATCTTTTTTCTTTTTATTCATATTTTTAGTTATTTTTTCATGTAACTTCTTTGCATGCTTTTTAACCTTATCAAATAACCGATCAGTTCGCTCTTCTGCAAACTCCATTTGTTTTTCCCATTCAATACTGTAATCTCTTAAAACTAAATGCATGTCTTTAATTCTCATACCATATTTATGGAAATATGAAACACTAGCAAGTTCATCTCTTTCAGGAGGACCTGGTTCTTCATCAGGGTAACCAAGTGTGATTAAAGCTTGAGGTCTTGCATTCTCAGGTACATTAAACATAACTCTTATTTTATCCTCATCAAAAGCACCAATCCAACAAGCACCAACACCAAGTTCAAAAGCAGCTAAAAGCATGTTTTGAATAGCTGCCGCACAGTTTTGAGTTGTGTAAAGTCTTTTTCCTCTAAGGCCATAGAAACGTTCAGCAGTTTCAATCTCTCCGCAAACAACAATTATTGCTTGCGCATTGTAAACATGTTCCTGTTTTAGACAATGATCATACAAACTTCTAATAGTTTTTTTATCAGTTATAACTACAAATCTCCAGTTCTGAATATTTCCTGAACTAGGAGCATAATGACCTGCTTCAATAATTCTAGTAATCTTATCAAACTCAAGAGGCTGTTGAGTGTATTTTCTTATAGAACGCCTAGTTTTTATAGCCTCAATAGTATTCATAAGCTAATCTATAACTTTAGGCTTTAAATATTTTTTCTTGTCTTATTCTATTTTGGAAGCCTTGAACCACATAAATGACAGAAATTCGAGTTAGAATAATGTTTAGCTCCACATCGATTACAGTAAACAATTCCAGGAGTGTTTTGAGTTTGTTGTTGTACTACTGGTTTTTGCTGTTGAGTTTGTTTTTGTTGAACAGGTGTATGAGGTTCATTAACAGGTTTATCCTTCTTAGAACGCTTAAAAATCGTCTTAACAAGACCAACAGCGATGAATGCAACACCAATATAAAAGAAAATATTCAAGAAAGGATTAGCTCCTGTTTCTTTTACTAGCAATTTTGAATAAATAGCTATTGCAACTCCAATTATAATATATATCCAACCAGGAATCGATGCCATAAAGACTCTTTGAAAGTATTAATATTAAAAGTTTTTTATTAAATTTTATAAACTTCAAAAACTAACACCTTATTATGTCGGAAATTAATAAACTAAAAAAAAGAATTCAAGAAGAAGTTGATGACTTATTAGAAATAGATGAAGACAGTGATTTACCAATACATGAAAGATTAACTAAACAGAAAAAAATAAGAAAATAGTATAAAATTATTTCAAAGAACTAATTTTCTTCTTACCTTGCATATAAGGCTGTAAAGCTTTAGGAATGTTAATTGTTCCGTCCTTATTCTGATTGTTTTCAATAATTGCAATCATAGTTCTACTAGTTGCAGTTGCAGTATTATTCAAAGTATGTAAGAAACCAGCAACAGGTTTTCCTTCACTTTCACGATAACGAATATTAAGTCTTCGAGCTTGATAATCCACGCAATTAGAATTAGAACCAACTTCACGATATTCACCATCAGCCATTAACATTTCAGTATCAAACTTTTTAGCAGCAATAATGCCAATATCACCAGTGCAAACATTAACAACTCGATAAGGAATTTCTAATTCTTTGTATAAATCCTCAGAATTCTTTTGAAGTTCTTCATGATACTTCCAAGAATCATCAGGATGGCAGAAAATGAATTGCTCAATTTTGTTGAACTGATGCATTCGAAATAAACCTTTAGTATATTTACCGTGAGAACCAACTTCTCGTCTAAAACAAGGACTAATACCGCAGAATTTAATTGGAAGGTCAGTTGCTGTTAAAACTTCATTCATATAATAAGCAGCCATTGGGTGTTCAGAAGTTGCAATTAAATAAAGATCATCATCTGCAATTTTATACATCACATTTTCAAAATCAGCCAAATCAGTAACTCCTTCATAAGGTTCTCGTCTCATCATATAAGGAGGATTAACAACAATATAACCTCTCTTAGATAAAAAATCAATAGTGAATTTTTGAAGAGCAAAATCTAATAATGCTAAATCGCCTTTATTATAAAAAAATCCATGACCTGCAGTTTTATTAGCTCTTTCAGAATCAATTAAACCCAAATTTTCTAACAGTTCAAAATGATTTTTTGGTTCAAAACCGAATTTTGGAAGCTTACCAACATGCTTAACTTCAACATTATCATGTTCATCTTTACCAACAGGAACAGATTCATGAAGCATATTAGGAATTCGCAACAGATAAGATTTCATATTAGAATAAGCTTTAGCTTGTTTTTGTTCAAGTTTAGCAATGTCTTGAGGAATCTCTTTAGCTTTTGAAAGTAAAGGTTTAATATCCTTGTTAGATTTTTTAAATTCATTAATTTGTTGACTAACTTTATTTCGTTCAGACCTTAATTCATCAACTTTGAATTTAGATTTACGCCATTCTTCATCATTTTTTAATAATTCATCAACCCATTTTAAAATTTCAGGGTTGTTTCTACGTTTCAAATTTTTCTTTACAGCTTCAGGATTTTCTCTAATAAATCTTATATCTAACATTTTAAACAGACCTCTTAAGTTCTATAAGCTCTTTATATTTAACAGCGTCAGCAATAACTTTACCAATTTTATTCTTCCGACTAATTTTAACAATCGCTTTTTTACTAGCTCTCATACTCATAGCATAATCTCCTTCAATAAAAAGATCAACATCTTCATTTGCTTGGTCATATGATAATTCAAAAACAATATTGGTATTATGGAGTTTTGCAGTATAAGTAAGATTTTCACCATTACTTTCGCCTTTAACTTTACTTTCACCACCAGCTAAATCGCGAATATCAATATTTAAACCTAATTTCTTTTCAATTTTTTCAATATTGCTGCCGTTTTTACCAATAATTTTTGCACGCTTATCAGATGGAACTGACACTATACATTTATTGTTTGAAACAACTTCAACTTCAACCTTATCCGAATACTTTTTGAATTCTTCTTTAATGCCGATGGCTGCTAATTGAGAAGTTGGACTAACTGACTCTGCTTTAACAGGAATAACAACTGTTTCTTCACCATAAGAATAAATTTCAAACTCAAGTCTACCAGTTTTAAAATCATGAATTACAACAATAGGTCTTGCAAGATCTGATTCAAACATACCAGAAGGAACCTTAACTTCCATTGATAAAGAAAAGACTCTATCAATAACTCCATTTTTAATAAAAATGACTGTATCAACAATGTGAGGAATAACTCCTAATTCAATTCTACCAATGAATCTTTGAATTGCATCAATAGATTTAGTTGCATGCATTACACCAAGTAAACCAACACCAGAAAGTCTAAGATCAGCAAATAATCTAAAATCTTCAGTATTTCTCATCTCATCAAAAATAGTATAATCAGGTCTTGATAAAAGCAAGATATCATGAATTTCTTTATTTGAACCATGGCTGATAGAGTATTGAGTAACTTCATCAGGCAAGACTAAATCTCGTGGCGCTTCAATAGTTTTAACGACTTTATCTTGAGATGCGTAATGCTCTGCTAAAGCCTGAGCAAAAGTAGTTTTACCATGACCAGGAGCACCAGAAATAAGAATTCCTTCAGCTTGTTTACTAATACGGTCCATTAATTTAGCATCGATTTCATAATCTTTAAGAGTTAAATGAGTAACTGGTCTAACAGCAGTAATTTCATAACCATCAGAAAAAGGAGGTCTAGTAATAACAATTCTATATTTTACTAATTGAATGATAGTTGAACCTTTTCTTTCAATTTCAATAAATCCATCAGTTCGCATACCTGTTTCTTCAACAATTTTTTTAGCTAAGTCCTTAACTTGATCATGGTCGAGTTTATCTTTAGCAATGAAAACATATTCCCAATCACCAGGACGACCTTTTTTAGCTCTAGGAATGCAACCTTCTTTCAAATGAACACTCATAGTAGTTTTATCAAAGAATTTATCTAGAACAAGACCTGTTTTCTCCTCAACATGAAATTCATGAAGAATAACATCAATACCTTTGGATTCAGCAACACTTGCTTGAACTTTATCAGCAGTAATTAGAGTTCCTTTTTCAGTTAAAGCGAGTTCTCGAATAATAGAATCAATTTCGCCAGATTTCGCATATTTAATTTCAAAACTACCAGGCCTTGAACCCTTAAACTCCATTTTGAATTTATTTTTCTTTGAAAGTTCTCGTAAAGTTTTTATTTCTTCAAGACCAAGATGACCAATTTCACGACCTCTATTAGCTTGAGCTTCTAATTCAGAAAGAACTGCTTCATGAATGATAATGAAAAGAGGTTTTAATTCTTTATTAATAATTTTTTTTGATAAAATGCCCTCAATAATAATGCTAGTATCAGGAATAATTTTAGTAACTTTTTTCATTTTAGTTAATAGTCAACGCCCATATTTAAATATTGTTGATGAACATCTCGATTCTAGCTACAAGTTGATTTAACAAAATAACAGTTTTTTGCCAAAGATTAACATCATTTAAAATAATTAAGAATTCTTCTTTTGTTTCATAAGAATTACCTTGCTCATCTTCGAACGAAACTATTGCTTGAAATAAATTATTACCTTCATTTAAATTACTGCCGGCGAAATTAACTTGAAAAATCATTTCTTGATCCAGTTTGCTAACAACCCACTTTTCTTCTAAAAATTCATGTTTTAATTTAACAATAATTTTTTGAGGTTGTGAATGAGAATCTCTTTGAATGCTAAACTCAATACTGTCAGTTCCTTCAAATGAAATATTTGCAGGATGCACAATATTAATAACTGAAATGGCAGGTTTATCTTTTACATTCAATAAAATATAATTTGTTTTTGAAACCTTTTCATTTTTAGCAGTAATTACTAAGTTTTTAACACTAACTTCTTCATAAGAATGAACGAATTCTAATTTTGCTTCATTATTTGGTTCAAGATTTTTATTATAACAAGTATCTTCTAAACAGGTGTTCAACCATCTAAAAGTCTCAGTTCCGACATTTTTAACAATACAAGAAACAGTTACTTTTTCACCTGTAAAGACTTCAGATTTATCAGAACTACAATTTAACAAAAGACCTTTTGAATTAATAGTCGAATCTTCTTTAGGAATTAAAGATTCAAAGAAGTTTTCATCAAATATTCTGCCGTTTCTATCAGCAGTAAACTCTACTTCAGCAACTAAATTGCCAGAATAAATTTTTACAGGAAAAGTATAAACATAATTTTTTTGTAAATCATCAGACACTTTAGTGATAAAATAAACTTTTTTTTCAACGTAAGGTGCAAGAAGAACAAAATCTTTTCGTTTACCAATATCAACTAAACCTTCGGTTCTGGCTAATTGAAGATCTGCAATAACATAATAGGGTTTTAAATTTTTAACAGTTACAGTTGCAAGATTAAAAGATCCAAAACCAACATTGCTTTTTTGAATTTTTATATCTAATGAAACAACTGGAGAAATAAGATTGCCTTGTTTTTTTACAATAGTTTTAGATTCGATAGGTCCACTTCTTAGCTTAAAATCTTTACCTTGAGCGTGATATTCAATAGAAGATTTGGTAGCATCTAATGATTCTTGAAGTTTAATATGTGTTGCATCTAAGAACCCGAGTTGTCGATAAGTAACATCAAAAGGAATCCAACCAATATCAGGAAAATAAACTTCTGCCCAACCATGATTGCCCCAAGGACTTTCAAAAATATCTAAGTCTGTATAAGAAATTCCCGAAACGAACTTTGCAGGAATACCAAGACTTCGAGCCATAGAAATAAACAACGAAGTAATTTCGTCACAAACACCGTATCTATTATCTAAAACCCAAGAAGATTTTTGAGCAGCCTCTGCAGTTGCAGTTGTTAAATTATAATCAATATTTTCATGAATCCATTCAGCAATTGAGAAAACTACTTCATAAAGATTATCTTGGCCTTCTGCAAGTTCAGAGGCCAAATCAATAATTTCAGGATTAGAATCAATGATTTCTTGAAACTCAAGATAAGTTGATAATGAAGAGTCTAAATTTGCAATTGGAAAATCAACTTTATTATTTACAGGAAAATATTTGTTTTGAGTTGTGATTAAATATTCTGTTCTAATACTAACACTGTCTTGTTGAGGTCTATTGAAAGTAAATTCTATGTTTTGATTTTTTTGTATGCCTTCAGGTTCAAGATTGGAATAATCAAGACTTTGTCGATAATCAGTAAATGGAACTAAAGAAAGATTAATAGTTGCTTTTGTCACAAAATAACTAACACTCGTTTTATCAAAATAAAGGGTGTTTTTGATTTGATGCTCAAGAGTTAAAGATTGATAATCAAACAGAGTTTCAGCTAGAACACAAGGTGTTAATAATAAAAATAAGATTAACAAAATTTTTCTCATAAAAGAATATTAGTGTTGATAATATATAATGCTTTTGGTGAAAAGAAGTATTCATTTACCACTTAGTTTTTGGATGATTTCAGCTCCCTGATATGAAACAATATTTTTTAAATCGTCTCTTCTCTCCCTATAAATCCCATATAATGAAAGTGCTGTTGGATTTCTTGTTGAATCATTTCTTAAACCGAAAGGAATTCTAACTCCTTTAAATTCATATAATGTAAATGCTCCGCCAATTTGTTTTTCTAAAGCAAATCCATTAAACCATTTTTCAACTCCTGATTCGCCTGTAACCATTTTAAACTTCTTTGGAGTCCATAAATGTGTTGAGTGATAATTGAATCGTTCATTTATTTTGTTCCATCTTGACGGTATGTTCTGTCTAGCAGATTTATCTTCTGAAAAACCAAGATGTTTGGCGTAATGAATTATTGAATGTTCAACATCTTTTAATTTAATTTCTCTACTTTTAGTTTCATCTTTTGATTGTAAAAGTTCTTCAACTGTGTTTCTTTCAACGCTTTTTTCATCTCCAAAACCAAACGTTTTAGTAAAATATTTTTCTGGTAATTGTAATAATTGAATTGATTCAATTTCGTTAGGTAGCAAATATGCATATTGTTCGATTTTTTGTTCTTGAGATAGGCTAATTTGTATAAGTGGTATTTTTAATGGGTGTCCATCAGTTCGATCTGAGATTGTGATTGTGTGATCTCCAATTCTTTCTGATGTTGAAGTGTATGGGAGTAATTTAACAAATTCAAATTTTAATTGTTCTGCAAAATCATCTGATTCTTTTTGTTCTTTTAAGAAATCTTCTAATCCTCCTCTATCAAAAGTTTGACTCTCAGGATTCAATAAATTTATTGCTGTTTTAACATAGACTGCATTCACCATTGTTGGGAAGTGTTCTATTGCTCCATAAAGTATTTCGTTCATATGATTTGACGAATCTCGTAATCCTTTTTTTACAAACTCTCTTAATGAAGGATCCAGTTCTGAAAGTACTCCTTCTCTCATTTGTTTTAGTAAGTTTAGAGTTTTTTTTAGTTCAGAATTCGCTTGTTCTACATTTGTAGGCATGACCATTTTATACTTGGAAATGATTTATAATATATAAAGATTTCGTTTTGTTGTCACTAAAAAGGAGTAAACAAAGAATTCTTTGAAAAATAAAACTATTCAAAAACCTGAAATCGTTTTTGGAGCTTGGTTTTTCTTTTGAAAAACAAAGCTA
>CALDOJ010000014.1 GCA_937912225.1 Candidatus Woesearchaeota archaeon
AAGCTATTGTTTCTTTTAGTTCTTCTGGCCAGACACTTGATTGAACTTCTCCAATGTGGGCTTTTTGTAGTAGAAGCATACAAAGTCTTGATTGTCCGATACCACCACCGATAGTTAATGGAATTGAGCCGTCAATTACTCCTTTGTGGAATTCTAGTTCTTTACGCTCACTTAAATCAGCCATTTCTAATTGTTTTATTAAAGTGTCTGCATCAACTCTTATACCCATTGATGATAGTTCCATCGAGTCTTTTCTTATGCTGTCCCAGACAATAATATCTCCATCTAATCCATGTCCTTTGCTTGTTTTGGTACTCCAGTCATCATAGTCTGCAGCTCTTACATCGTGTGGTTTTCCAGATTTTAAAGGATATCCAATTCCAATTAAGAAGACTGCGCCATACTTTTTAGCAAGCTCATATTCTCTTTCTTTCGGAGTTAAGCAAGGATACATCTCTTCTGCTTCTTCAGCATAGACAAAAATTATTTCTTTTGGAAGCTTTGATTCTAAGACTGGAAATTCTTTGGTAATAATTTCTTCTGTTGTTACAATTGCTGAATAAATCTTAGTTACAATGCTTTTTAAGAATTCAATGCTTCTTTCTTCTTTGGAAATGATTCTTTCCCAGTCCCATTGGTCAACATAGATGCTGTGTATCGGGCTTACATCTTCATCTTTTCTAATGGCGTCCATGTCTGTGTAAAGTCCTGTTCTTGGTTTAAAACCGTACTTTCCAAGAGCATATCTCTTCCATTTTGCTAAGCTGTGAACTATCTCAACTGTTTTTTTTGTAAATTTAACTTTAAAGCTCACAGGTGTCTGTGTTCCTGCAAGATCGTCCTGCAATCCTGTTCCTACTACTAAGAACCTTGGAGCTGATACTCTTTTCAAACTTAGTTTTTCTGCAAGTTTTCTTTCAAAAGTATCTTTTACAAGTTTGATCCCTTTTTCTGTTTCAAAAAAATCAAGTTTTGGTTTTTCCATAGTTATTGTTTCTTGTTTCATTTTATTTACCTTTTATTTAAAGTCTTACATTTTTCAACATAATCTCACATCTGCCATAATCGATGTACTCATCCATTGTTTTGTCATAGTATCCTTTCATTTTTTTGACCTCTTTTTTGTTTTTTTTACTTATTTTAACTACTAATAACCGTTAAGTAGAACTTTATTAAATAGATATCCCATAAATTATGATTAAAACAGCCAAAAATGAAAAGATTTAAATAATATTTGGGTCATATGTTCCATAATGGGTGTTGAACTCGACGATAAAGACAAGCAAATACTAGAGATATTGAAGAACCATAGTGATTACACAACTAGACAGATTGCTAAGAAAACGCTAATTCCGCCAACGACCATTAACAATCGAATTAGAAAACTGAAACAACTGGGGATAATAAAGCGGTATACTATTGACGTCGATGATTCAAAAATAGGGAGGGGGTTCAAAGCCTATATTTTAATATCTGCGAATCTACTGCTCTTGAAAAAAGAGCATAGAACGCAATATGATTTGGCAAAAAGCTTGAAAAAATTAGATTTTGTAGAAAGAGTAGATATTGTTTCTGGAGGAACTGACATGGTTGCTACAGTTAAAGTTGAGAGTGTTTCTGAGTTTGACAAGGCACTTTTAGGTAAAATTCAAGGTATTGAAGGCATTGATAAAACGCAATCTTTAATTGTAATACATTAATTAGAGTAAAAATGCTTATTTCTTAATCATAACTTACAATATTTTTCAATTATTGAATTTATAATTGGATTAACTAATCATAACTTTTATAAATACACCATATTTTCTGACAAAGATATGGCTAAAAAGAAAACAGTAACCAAGAAGGTAAAAAAGAAGAAATGGTTTCCTATTATAGCTCCAAAGTTATTCAATGAAAAAGTATTGGGAGAATGTCTTTTAACAGATTCAGAATTAATGAAAGGTAGACATATTACTCTTAATATGATGAATATAACCGGAGATCCTAAAAAACAAAGTACTAATTTACAATTCTTAATCAGAAATGTTATTGATGGAAAAGGAATGACTGAACTTGTTAAGTATGAAATGTCAAACTCTTTTGTCAAAAGACTTATTCGAAGAGGAAAAAATAAAGTTGATGATTCATTCTTGACTAAAACTATGGATGGTAAAGTTGTTAGAGTTAAACCTTTAGCAATCACACTTAAGAACACAAACAAATCAGTTTTGAGTAGCTTAAGACTTGAATTAAGAAAAGTTATTAAAGAAAAATTTTCAAAATTAACATTTTCACAAATAATTGAATCATTAATCCAATACAAGCTTCAAAGAGAATTAAAAACATCAGTTGTTAAAATTTATCCTCTAAGAACTTGTGAAATAAGATCTTTTAGCACAAACATTCGAAAATATCTTGGTGAAGCACAGAGTGGTGAAGCTCCTAGCGAATCAGAATCTGAACTTAAGGATGTTAAAGTTGAAGAAGCACAGAGCAACGAAGTTGCTAGTGCACCAGAGACTAAGTCTCAGAGTGTACCTATAGTTGAAGCTAAGGAAGAAGCTAAGGAAGAAGTAGTAGAAGAAAAAGCTCCTGTGAAAAAAGAAGCTAAACCAAAAGCTGAGAAGAAAACTCCTGCTAAGAAATAATTCTTAAATTTATTTTTTTTATAACAAAATTTATATACTAATCAAAACTAGATAATTAGAGGTGGGTGAATGAAGAAAGTACTAATATTATTACTGGCAATAGTTATACTTTCCGTATTTGTACTAGCTCACGATCAAATATTCTTAAAAACAACTGTTGTTGCAGATGAAGCGAAAGAAGATCCAGATTTTTATATATCGCTTGGAGATTTTTTTATTGAGGACGGACATACAGAAAAAGCAATTGGTGCATACAAACAAGCTTTAAAACTAGATCCTAAAAATGAAAATGTTTTGAACAACTTAGCAGTTATACTTCATCGACAAG
This sequence comes from Candidatus Woesearchaeota archaeon, assembly GCA_937912225.1. Classification (GTDB taxonomy): domain Archaea; phylum Nanobdellota; class Nanobdellia; order Woesearchaeales; genus JAHIUF01. The sequence goes on from CALDOJ010000014.1 coordinate 2,959, forward strand.
AAGATTTCGTTTCTGCAATAAATTATTTAAGAACACTAGTAGAATTACATCCTGAAAAAGCAACTTACAATTATGATTTAGCAATAAATATTGCAACAAACTATTGGTATACTTCAGAAGGAAGTTTAAATGAAGCAATAGCTTATTTTGAAGAAGCAGAATTTTTAGAACCAGGTTATAAACAAGCTGTTCAAAATGTGGATGTATTAAAAGAAGTATTAATATCATCTTAAGAGTTAAATTTAAAAAACCCGTTCTTTTCTCAAAAAAAATGTATGATATGGATTTAAGAAAAACTGTTGACAAAATATCAAGGTCAAAAGCAAAAAAAGTACTATTACAATTACCAGATGGTTTAAAACCAAAAGCTCAAGAAATTCAAAAATTCTTAGAAAAAAGAACTGATGCACAAATTCTTATTTGGGCAGGCTCAGCTTTTGGATCGTGTGATTTACCGTTAGAAGCAAAAAATATTGGTGTTGACATGATTGTACATTTTGGCCATACTAAATGGAGATTTTAATTATTATGACAGAAACTAATTTTGTAATGCAACATCCATTAATGGAGAAGTTAGCACCTAGTATGAACAAAGCTAAACATATGATTAAACAAGCTATTGAGGAATCAAGGCTTATAATTCTCAGACATCATAATGATTGTGATGGTTATTGTGGAGCATTAGCTTTAGAAGAAGTTATCATGCCAATGGTCTTAGCAGAAGATGATAGAAGACCTTGGTCTCGATTTAAACGTCTACCTATGACAACTCCCTATTATGATTATGGAGATGCACTAAAAGACTTAATGTCATTAAAAGATTCGTTAAAATTCAAAAGAAAAGCTCCTTTACTAATATTATTGGATAATGGGTGTGGGGAAGAAGACGTTCTTGCTTTAAAACGAATAAGACAGTATGATGTTGACGTTTTAATAATCGACCACCATATTGCTTATGAAAAAATTGATGATTATTGTGATGTGCATGTCAATCCAAGAGCTGTCGGTGGAGAAGGTGATATCACTGCAGGAATGCTTGGTTTTGAATTAGCAAATCAATTAGGAAAATCAAATATTCTTTATGCAGCATTTGCAGGTGTAGCTGATAAAAGTGAAGATGAATTTGTAAACCAATACTTAAAACAAGTTCCTCAAACAAAAGAGTTTTTAGAAAAAATGTCTTGGTGTTTTGACTTTGAAGCCAAAGAATTAAGATTTATGGATAATGATTGTGTGAAAGATTTTTTTAATGAAAAACAAGAAGCAACAGTTAATATTATTTGGCCAGAATTAGAAGAAAAGATAGCCACTTACAAAAGAGCAGTCCAGAAAGCTATTGAAAAAGAAGATCTTGGTAAAAAAACTTTATTAAAATTAAAACTTGATGAAGTTAGTTTAAGAGGAGATTTTCCTTCAAGAGGTAAAGTAATTGGTATTGCTCATAGATTATTTGAAGGGCCAAGAGTAACTATTGGTTATGGTTCTGATTTTGTATCTTTTAGGGTTGAGGATGTACCTTTTAAAATTACTGAAATAAAGTCTTTATTAAAGGAAAAACTTCCCTGTGGTGCAGTTTCAGGCGGTGGTCATGATTATGCCGGAACACTTAGATTCTTACCAATAGTCAAGAATGAAGTTGTAGAAATAGTTATAGATTATATTAAACAATTATAATTTGTGTTTAAGTTCTATCAACATTGAGTTTGTTTTATCAATTAAACTATTCTTAGTTGTAATGTTATAATTTATTCCGTCTGTACTTATTATGATGTCACCATCGATATCCGTTCTATAAGTTTCAATATTTATTAATCTATCAAGAACAACTTTGTGCGGAGAACTAGTTCTTTTAGCTTTATTTGTTGGAATAATTACTATTTTAGGACTTATAGCGTCTAAAAATTCTTGACTGGTAGAAGTTCTATTTCCATGATGCCCAATCTTTAAAACATCAACATCGAGGTTTTCGTCATCATTTAAAAGATCTCTTTCACCTTCTGTTTCTAAATCACCTGTGAATAGAAAGGATGCGTCTTTGTAATCTAATCTTACTAAAATAGAATTGTCATTAGTTAGTTCATTAAGTCCTTCATTGTTGTCATAAGCAACCATTAATCGAATTTCAAGTTCAGGATCGACATTGATGGTCGTATCTTTTGAGATAGAAATAAGATTTTGTTGTTTAGCGTATTTTATGTATTCTTTGTAAGCTTTTGTTTTAAATTTTAAGCCATTATCAATCACATTATCAACTTCAATTTTTTTCATTATTACATCTAATCCTCCTACATGATCATAATGAGGATGACTTGCAATAACATAATCTATTTTTTCATATCCAAGTGTTGCTATATATTTTGAAATTCTTTTTCCATGTCTTTCTTTTCCACCGTCAATTAATATTAGTTTATTATTTGGTGTTTCAATTAAATGAGAATCTGCGTTTCCGACATTGAGAAAATGAACAACTAAAGGAGATTCTTTTTCATAAGTTTTCAAAAGAGTAGTTGATGTACAACCAGTTCCAAAGTATAACATTGATGAAGCAAGAATAATTTTACCAACTGTTTTTGTTTTTTGCCACAAATAAGAACTCATAGTTTTTAGAAAAGGAATTATCTATATATAATTTTTGAACTAAAATTTAAATTTATGAATACTTTTCAAATCATTAATTCTTTTTTCTGCTGGAATACTTGTTCTGAATAAATTCCAGAAAACTCTTTGTAACCATTCAACCCATTCTTCATCTTTAATTTCATAGAATACAGCTTTTTCGCCTTTAAGCTCGCCTTTTTTATACATATCTGGATCTAGTTCTTCTCTAAAACGAGCTTCTTTATTATCAATTAAAAAGCCTCTTAGTGGTTGATAACAATGTCTGATTTCTATCATTTCTTTGCCCACACGATCATTAATTGCTAATAATTTTCGAACATTTCCAAGACCTGCAATTTCTATTCTTGAAAGAATTTTAATTTTTACTCCTTGTTTTGCTAAGTCTTCTGCCACATCAATTAATTTTTTATTATTCTCTGTTAAACTAATCCAAGAGTTGTTTCCTGAAAAATGCAGTATTTGTTTTTCTGTACTGCTTAAAAAATTTATTAAGTTTTGATTAACTGTAACATTTGTATTTGTTCTATATTCAAGAAAAGCGCTTCGTTGGTTGTCATCAATATATTGGTAGATATCAAATGGTGAGAAATCTTTTTTATCTCTTCCTTGTTCAATTTGTTTGAATAGTTTTTCTTGAAATGATGTTGAGTGAACTTTTTCTATATTATTCCAAAAAGCAATTTTTAATGCGCCACGAGTTCCTTCTCGAAAAGTTCGAAGTCCAATGGTTCCTTGTTCTTCATTAATTTGTTTTAAATATCTGTCTGCGGTTCGCCAATTTTTATCAATATACTTTGCAACTTCATCAACAGATCGAGGTTTAGAATAAATAAATTCATTTATTTTTTTATGAGTTTTTGAATCAAGAACCATGATGTGAGGATTTGTTTAATATATTAAAATCTTTCTAAAAGTACAACTATGTAACCTTAATTTTGTCAATAAGATATAATATAATTACAAGTCTATGTATTATCTTGCAAAGAATGTGATCAAAAAAATACTTCTTTGTGAGTCTAAAAAGTAGTTTGAGGTATAAAATGAGTTTGAATGAAGTAGTTGAAAGAATACAAAAATTAATGGAAAATGAAGACCGAAAAGATGTGGAGTTTAGATTTTTATTAACTGCATCGGAGCTTGGAGATGTTGCAAAATATTTGACGCATGACTCAGTATTAAATCCTGGAGCAAGACCTCATGGTTCAAGAGAGGATGAAGTTTTAGCTTATGGACAAACATTTGTTATGCTTTCAGCTTTAGCCTATTTAAGAGGCGTTTCTTTAGAAGAATCTTTTGAATTGGGTTTAAAAAATTGGGAAGATGCTGATTGGCGAAAACGAGAGGCGTTAATTGAAGATAAAGTTACAGGCATTATTGGATGTCCTGGAATTGCAGCTGGAGAAGCATATGTAACAGGACCTGGACGTAGAATGAAAGATGTACCAGAAGGAAGTATATTAGTAACTCCTTACGCGTTACCAGGAATTGCAGTACATATGGAGACAATAAATGGATTCGTAACTGATCATGGAGGTTACACTTGTCACGCAGCAAATATTGCAAGAGACAAAGGAGTTCCTTGTATTGTTGGAACTGGTAATGCAACTAAGTTAATCAAACATGGAGACACAATATATTTAGATGCGTCTGGAGAGCGAGGAGAGGTGGAGAAAAGATGAACCCACAAAAAATAATTCATAATTTAGAATTAGTAGTACAAGATTTAAAGAAAAAACATGACGATATTGCAACGCCTAAAGGAATTCGTGAAGCCATTAAATATATAATTGAATCTTCTGCAGATAAATATTATGTTCATAGTTGTGATAGAGGATTCTTAAGAAATGATGCTGTAAAAGAAATCTGTAAAACACTTAATGATTTGAAAGATGATGATACTTTTCAATATGATTTTACAGTAACATACGACCAAAAGAAAATAGGTGAATAAAATGGTTGAAGAATAATTTTTTTTTATTTTTCAATAAATTTTTAAACTTTAAAATCTGAATTTTCTTTATGTGGATTACAAAACTTCAGTTAAGACATGAAGATTGTCCTATTGTTAATCGTTGTCAGAAATTTAATGTAATTGTTTTTTCTTATCCTAGTGTTTGGTATGAAAAAAAAGATTACAAATATGCAACAACGACTTGTTTTTTTCAAAGTAATGATGAAGTTCAGAAAAAGAAATTTGTTGATGATTTAAAAGCTGATAGAAGAATTACAAACTTGGAAGTGAGCGGAGATATTTTTACTTATGAAATTAATCTTGGTAAAACGGGAGAACATGTGATGCTTTATCATACAAAACAAATTTTCTTTGTAAAACCAACTGTTAATCATTTTGATGGTCATGAATATTGGGAAGTTGCTGCTTGGAAAAAAGAAGAATTGATGAAATTTATTGAAGATTTAAAGGGTCATATGGACATTTGTAATATTCAAAAAATTGAAAGTTCGCCTTTAACTGATGTTTATTTTCCTAATGTTATGCCAAAGCTTTCTAAGAGTCAAAAGAAGGCTTTAGAGATTGCTTATCTTAATGGTTATTATTCTTATCCTAGAAATTGTTCTTTAGAAGATCTTTCTAAAATTGCAGGTGTTGCAATTTCAACGTTTCAAGAACATTTGCGTAAAGGCGAGATGAAGTTATTACCTGCGATTATTGAGTATCAAATGAAACATCCTTGACCACATAATTTCGGCTTTTTCTTTAAATGATTTCTAAAACCCGAATATATTCGGTAAAACTCTTAATATCTCTCAGTCATTTCTAAAAAATAATGAATAAAACAAATTAAAAGGTGATTTATTGTGAAAAAACTTGAAGATTATGTTGAATCGTATGAAAAAAAATATGTTGCTAAACATGAAAATTTAATTGGAGAATTAAAAATTGATTCTTATGATAAGTATTCTTCTAGTCCTGGTGTTTGGGTTAATTTGTATGAAGAAAGAACTTGGTTTCCTTTACCAAAAATTTTGGCCAGATCATTGTTGGTTAGCTTAGAAAGTAAATCAAAAGAAGAACTTTTGCAAACAGTTTTCCAAAGCTTCTCTAGACAGCATATTTATTTAGGTATTGATGAAATGAATGCTTTGTATGGTGAGTCGCTTGAAAAATATAAAACTCATTGTTCAAAAATCATTGAAGTAAAAGAACAATTAGAACAAGAAATGGGTAAATAATTTTTTTATTTTTATTTTTTTTTACCTTAAAACTCCCAACAACTTTTTTAAAACCTACAAAAAGTGAAAAACTTTTTGAGGCTCAAAAAACAAAAGCTTTTTGAAGCAACTTATTTTTCTTGCTTTAATGGCATATGAATTAATCATTACTGAGAAACCATCTGCAGCTTTGAAAATGGCAGAGGCTCTTGCCGACGGTAAAGCTATAAAAAAAAATAATAAATCTGTCCCTTATTACGAGGTTACTCATGGCGATAAAGATTTAATTATTGTTCCTGCAGTAGGTCATTTGTTTGGAGTTGGTGAAAAAGAGAAGAGTTTCAAGTACCCTAGTTTTGATATTGAATGGATTCCTACTTCTACAATGGATAAGAATGCTGCTTATTCAAAAAAATATGCTGACACTATTAAAAAACTAGCTAAAAACGCTGATTCATTCACAGTTGCATGCGACTATGATATTGAAGGAGAGGTTATTGGTTTAAATTGTGTAAAATTTCTTTGTAAACAAAAAGATGCTAATAGAATGAAGTTTAGTACTTTGACAAAAGCAGACTTGAGAAGTTCGTATAACAATAAAGCTAAGACTTTAAACTGGGGTCAAGCATACGCTGGAGAAACAAGACATTTCTTAGATTGGATGTATGGAATTAACTTAAGTAGAGCTTTAACTTTAGCAGTAAAACAAACCGGAAGATACAAAACATTGTCATCAGGAAGAGTGCAAGGTCCTGCTTTAAAATTAGTTGTAGACAAAGAATTAGAAATCAGAGCATTCATTCCAGAACCATACTGGCAATTAGAATTAAATGGAACTCTTAACAGTCAAGATATATCTGCATGGCATCATAAAGACAGATTTAAAGACCAAGAAACTTGTAAAGCAATCTTAGAAAAAGTAAAAGGAAAAGATGGAGTTGTAGACAAAGTTGATGCTGATGAGAAAAAACATTTACCACCATTTCCATTTGATTTAACTACATTACAAACAGAATCATACAGATGTTTAAGAATTAGTCCAAAAGAAGCATTAGCTTTAGCTCAAAAATTATACTTGGCAGGATTAATTTCATATCCAAGAACAAGTTCTCAACAATTACCTCCTGCAATTGGGTATTCAGAAATTCTAACAAAACTTCAAGGAATTCCTAATTATAAAGATTTATGTGCAGATTTACTAAAAACTAAACTTGTTCCAAACAACGGAAAAAAGACCGACCCTGCGCACCCGGCGATTTATCCAACAGGCTCACTTCCAAAAGAATTAGATGAACGAGAACAAAAAGTATATGATTTAATTGTAAGAAGATTCATGGCAACTTTTGGAGAAGTAGCATTAAGAGAAACAACAACTATTAAAATTGATATTGAAAAAGAAATTTTTGTTGTGAAAGGAACTTTAACAACAAAACCAGGTTGGTATAAATATTATGGAGATCATGTAAAATCAAAAGAAGAAGAAGTTCCACCAACAAAAGCAGGAGATGCATTAATTACAAAAGAAATAACCAAACATGACAAAGAAACAACTCCACCAAGAAGATTCACACCATCATCAATTATTAAAGAATTAGAAAAAAGAAATTTAGGAACTAAAAGTACTCGTGCACAAATTGTAGATACTCTTTATCAAAGAGGATATGTACAAGGAACTTCTTTAGAAGCAACAGAATTAGGAATACAAGTTGTTAGCACATTAGGAAAACATTGTCCAAAAATTCAAGATGAAGATTTAACAAAACACTTTGAAGAAGAAATGCAAGAGATTAGAGAAGAAAAAAAGAACGAAAAAGAAATTTTAGAGGAAGCAAAAGAAGTGTTAATAAAAATACTAAAAGATTTTAAGAAAAACGAAAAAGAAATTGGCGAAGAAATGATTACTGCTTACCAAGAGTCAGAAAATAAACAAAATACTGTTGGAAAATGTTTAAAATGTGATGACGGAACTTTAATGGTTAGACGAGGAAAATTTGGACGATTCATAGCTTGTGATAAATATCCTGACTGTAAAACAACTTTTAATATTCCAAACACAGGATTCTTAAAAACAACAGATAAAACTTGCGAACATTGTAGTCATCCAATAATAAAACTTTCAAGACCAAAAAAAATACCGCAAGAGTTATGTATTAATCCGGATTGTCCTGGTCGACAAACAGAGAAACCAACAGAAGAAGAAGCAGAGAAAGAAGGAAGTCAATGTCCAAAATGTGAAAAGGGCACACTTAAACTAAGAAAATCTATTTATGGAAGCTTTTTTGGATGTACTAGTTATCCAAAATGTAAATATACGGAGAAAATAGCTAATGGAAATTCCGACGAAAAAAATCAAACTGAGTAAAGAAACAAAAGAGATTATTCTTACTGCTCAAACAAATGAGTTAACTGAGTATTACATTTACAAAAGACTAGCTAAAGTTAGTAAAAATCCTTCTAATAAAGAAATTTTAAATCATATAGCCGAAGATGAATTAAGACATTGTGAAATTTGGAAACATTATACTGGAGAAAAAGTTAAACCAAAAAAATTCAAAATTTGGTTTTATTATTTCATTGCTCAATTCTTAGGTTTAACATTTGGAGTTAAATTAATGGAGAAAGGCGAAGACATGGCACAAAAAAATTACCACAAATTATCAAAAGTGGTACCTGACGCTGAAAAAATTGAACGAGAAGAAAGCGAACATGAAAATGAGTTAATAAATTTAATACAAGAACAAAAATTAGACTATGTTGGTTCAATGGTTCTAGGATTAAATGATGCACTTGTAGAATTAACGGGTGCAATAGCAGGATTAACATTTGCATTTCAAAATACAAACACAGTTGGAATTGCAGGATTAATTACTGGAATTGCGGCTTCATTTTCAATGGCTGCTTCAGAATACTTATCAAAAAAAGCAGAAGGAGAAGAAAAAACTGCCTTTAAAGCTTCAGTTTATACAGGAATCGCCTACATATTCACTGTTTTCTTATTAGTATTGCCTTATTTTGTAGTAAAAAACCCTTTTTGGGCTTTAGCAACAACTCTTGTAATGGCAGTAATTATAATATTCTTATTCACATTCTATATTTCAGTAGCTAAAGATTATAATTTTAAGAAACGATTCTGGGAAATGGCAGGAATAAGTCTTGGAGTTGCAGCATTATCATTTATAATTGGAATATTAATAAGAACCTTTTTACACATAGAAATATAAGATTTTATCAGTAATCTTTATAAACAAACCGATACTCAACAAGTTTAATTTATGGGGCTATAGGGTAGCTTGGTCCATCCTTTCAGGTTTGGGACCTGAAGACCCCGGTTCAAATCCGGGTAGCCCCATCCCAAAACTATATAAAGGGACATTAATTTCAAAGCATAAAATGGCAAGAAAAGGAACAGGTTCAGCAAAAAGATACGGATCTAGATACGGAAGAAGACTTAGAGAACGAGTTCAAAAAGTCGAACAAGAACAGAGAAAACTACATGTTTGTCCTTATTGTAAATACGAAAAAGTTAAAAGATTAGCTATTGGTATTTGGCAATGTAAGAATTGTAGCATTAAATTCACTAGTAAAGCTTATACTGTTGCAAAAGCACCAGTTATTAAAATTCAAGAGGAGGCTGAATAATGGCAACATACAAATGTTTTAGTTGTAACAAAGTCATAAATGAAGCTCAAATTAAAAAAAGAGTGAGATGTCTTTATTGTGGTTCGAAAATAATTTTTAAACAAAGAACTACATCTACTAATGTTAAGGCAAGATGAATCTTAAATCTGAGATTATTGTTGAAGAAGACATTGGCAATATCCAAGAATTATTTGTTCCTGAAGATAAAGAATTTTCAAATAAAAGAGCATCTTATACAATAACTAAAGAAAAACAAAAACTTATTTTTAAAATTCAAGCAAAAGATGAAACTGCTTTAAAAGCAGTTAAAAGTTCCATTAATAAAAATCTTACAATCTACAAAAAAGTCAAGGCGTTAACAAAATGAAACAACAAAAAGCAAAGCTTTTTGAGTTCCAAAACTCTAAAAAAGCTTTGTTATAACAAAAAGCAAAGGCTTTTTGTATTCCATAATTAATGAGGAGAAAATTATGAAACCAGAAACTCAAGAAAAAATTAATCAATTACAAGTTCTTGAGCAAAATTTACAAAGTTTTTTATCTCAAAAACAACAATTTCAAACTCAACTTGCAGAAGTTGAATCAGCTTCTAAAGAATTAAAAGGTTCAAAAGAATCATATAAAATAGTTGGAAACATCATGGTTTCTGTTGAGAAAAAAGATTTAGAAACAGAATTGAGTTCTAAAAAAGAAATGCTTGAATTGAGACTGAAATCAGTTGAAAAACAAGAAAACAAAATTAAGCAACAAGCAGATGATCTTCAAAAAGAAGTACTTGCTGAAATGCAGAAAAACAAGAAGTGATTAAGATGGATTTACAGGATGTTATTGATGAACTAAACGACCTGGAAGAAGATTCTTCAGTTCCAAAAAATGTTAAAGCTTGCTTATCTCAATTAATAGTTGAATTAAAAGGTGATAAAGACCTTTCTTTAAAAGTAAATAAATGTTTAAGTCAATTAGATGATATAGGAGAAGATGTTAACATACCTCCTTTTGTTAGAACAAGAATTTTTAGTGTTGCAAGTATGTTAGAAGCAATCAATTAATTTTTTCTTTTTAAAATAATTTCATTCTTACTAAATATTGAATTAGGAATAATAATTAAATCTTTTTTAGTAGTTTCAATTTTTGTTTCTAATAAATTAATCTTAAGAATTTTTCCTTCTAAATTTTTAATTTTAATTTTATCTCCTTCTTTTAAATAATTCTTTCGTTTTAAAGAAAAACCTGCAATTAAATTAGGAACAAAATCTTTTATAGCTAAAAGGAAAGATATTACGACCATTAAAATAATTGCTGCAAAAACCATATTTAATACGAATGTTGTTAGACCAAGACTATTCAAAGCCATGACAACAGCTATGAAATAAATAAAGTAAGCTGTGAATTTTGTTAAGAAGTTTTCAAGTGAAAATTCAAAACCAGTAGTTTTTTTAAAACCTTTATCTAGTTCAACTTCATGAAGAATTCTATAAAGTATTTTACTTAGGATCCGACCGATTATGAAACCAATTAATAGAATGATTATGCTGGTTGCTAATCGTAACATTAAAGGATTAATTACTTCGAAAATACTTGTTACATCTTGAACTATTGTCATATAAGGCCATAAAGAAAGTGTCTATTTAAAGTTTATCAAAAAATTTAGTTTTTGGGAAATTTCACACATAAAGATTTGTTTCGTTTTTGATTGTATAAAGTTTACTTTAATTCGGCTTTTTCAATAATTAAAGTTGCACAATTTTCATCTTCTTCAACAACTTTACTTTTTTTAATTACAATTTTTTTATCAAAACAAGGTCCGTCTAAAACAAGCGATTCAAATTCGCCACCTTCACCTGCAACATTAAAACCTATTTTATCTTTTAACACAACAAGATCATCAATTAGCTTTTGAGTAATTGGTTTATTTAGCCAGTTTTTATCTAAACCATCAGCAGCGATTTTGGTCATAATAAAAGTGAATCCTTCTCTTACAACTTCTCGCATTTCAGTTTCCTGATTTATATGCCATAAAGGATGAAATAATTTAAGAGATAGTTCATCGGCTATTTTTTCAACTCGTTCTCGTTGATAATTAGAAAACAACGCTCCAGTTACAATTCCTTCAATTCCATATTCATCTTTTGCTTTCTTAATTGCAATCTTTAAATCTTCTAATTCTTTTTCTTTTTCGCCTTTAGTTTTATGAATTATAATTGGAACATTCATCGCTTTTGCTTGTAATTTTGCTAGTTCAATAGTTGGAGTGTGAAACATGTATGAATCAAGATTATCACTGTCAATAGTTATGAAACATTCAATAGAATAATTTTGTCTAAGCATAGTGTAAGCAGCATATATACTATCTTTACCAGTGCTAACTAAAGCTCCAAGTTTAACATTATGACTTTTGTAAAAGGTTCTAAGATAATCTGATTTTCTTTTAAAACCATTATTCTTAGTTAATTTAATTAAAGCTTTATGAAAATTACTACCATATTGAGCAGCTTTCTTTTTTCGCCATACAAAGTCGCCTTTTAAACCCATTTTTTCAGCAACTAATCTAAGAATATATTTTTCATGACCTTTTGCAATTTTATATTTTTCAGGAATTTTCAAAGCATAATTAACAAGCTCTTTATCAAGAAGTGGAATTCTTAACTCTAATTGATTATACATAGTTACAACATCATCTCTATACATATCGCGTTCATACATCTTTAACAAGCCAGAAACGCATTCTTTATTGATATTATTGGATTCTTTATGTCGTTGGTACCCTGCAAAGATTTCTTCACTTCCAAGACCTGAGAAAATTACTTTACAACCATCTTTCTTAGCTTGTTCACAGGCAGTATAGAATGGAAGTGCAACTCCAACCTTTACAACATTAGAATCCTCAATTAAAGGAACGATTTTTTTTAAATACTTTGGAACATCATTTAATTTAATTTTCACAATTTTTAAATCAAGATCTAATTGTTTAGCAATTATTTTTGCATATGTTACGTCTGCTGGTTCTTTAAAATTAGGTTCGTCAAGAGCTGCAGTGTAACAAGTAAACTTAAACCCAAGCTTTTTCATAGTATAAGCTAAAAAAGTTGAATCGATTCCACCAGAAAATAAAATTCCAAATTTTCTATTAGGAATTCTTTTTTCAACAGCTTTTAGTAATAAATCTCCAACACGATCCTTGATTTTTTCTAAGCTATCTTTAATTTCGGGTTTGATGGTAAAAAATTTTCTTTCAATAAATCTAAGTTCATCTTTTTTTAAATCATATTCTAAAATTTTTCGTGGATTTAATTCATTAATATTAATAACTCCTAATTTTTCTAAAGCTTTTTTTTCAGAAGCAAAATAAAAACCATTTGCATGACTATACCAAACTGGTTTAATGCCTATAATATCTCTGGCTATGAATAATTTATTTTTTGACAAATATGCAAACGCATAAACACCATCTAATTCATCAAGAGTATTTTCATTGACACCTTTTTTTTGCAATAATTTGAATAATAGTTCAGAATCATTTTTTGCTTTAAATTCATATTTATCATTTAACTCTTTCCAATTATAAATTTCACAGTTTGAAACAAAAATTTCTTTGTCTATTAAAGGTTGTTTAACTCGACCAACAATAGAATGTAAACAATGACCTAAAGAAAAATCATCTTTATTATAAATTCCTTTTGCGTCTTTACCTCGGTTTTTAAGAATTTTTAATCCGGTTTCAACTAGCTTAGATGAATTAACTCTTCCAAAAACTCCAATAATTCCGCACATAAGAATAAAAAACAGAATATGTTTTAAAAATCTTTATGAATAATTATTAACAAAATGAATAGAAAGGAAGGTTTCAATCGCGTCTAATATTCAACACATAATTTTTCCCTTCTAGTGAACCGACGAGAGAATCAAATTCCTCCTGTACTTAGATTTTAAGCTTGGCTCCCAATTTTTCTTTTTCAAGTTGTTTCTCTCACCACTTGAATAGTTTTTATTGGCATTGTAGTCCTCCGAAAATTCTTACTCATCAAAATTGGCCGTAACCAACATTGATCTTTTCTTAAAACCATTTCTAGGAAAGTTCCAAATTATGCTTTAGCGTCGAAAATCTTCTGCGATCTCCGCCCCCACAATAATATTAAAGTAATCTTGCTTATAAAGGTTTACAAAAACTTATCAGTGACAACTTTTAAATAATTGAATCTATTCTCTATAAACATGGAACAATATTGGATGCCAAAAGAATTAGATCTTGAAAATTTAAGAATTTGCTTGGATAATTACAAACTTAATAAATTATATATTCGTGATTGTGGCGGTTATAGAGAAGATGGATCTTATAGAATATCTGGTGAACAAAAAGTTAATATTAAATTTAACGATGATAAAGTTCTTGATTTCAAAAAAAACGAATCAGGTTTGTTGTTAATTATTGATTCAGAAGAAATATTTCATTTTCCTTTAAATAAAACTCATAATGGTTTTTCCTTAGCTTATGATCGTCGATATGATGATGGAAGAATAGTAATGCTTTCTGGAGGCTTAAATCCTTATGACCCCGAACTGCCTGAACCTAAAACTTCAAAGTTAAGAAATGTTTGGGATTCTCTTTTGGTCGAACTTACTTTTGAAGGGAGAATAGATTTAAAATTTCATTCTTGGAAAGAAGAACCTTATTTGAAATATTGGACTATTGATATTAAGTAGCTTTAAATATTTTAATGAACTTCTTATTATTATGGAACAATACTGGACTTCAAAAGAATTGATTTCTGAAACATTAAGGACTTGTTTAGATAATTATAAGCTTTTAAAATTTCATATAAGAGATTGTAGAAGTCATGGACTAAAAGTGAATATTAATTTTGACCACGAGCAAAAATTTGATTTTAAATATACAAATTCAGATATTTCATTCATTGTAGACTCAGAAGAAGTAATAAAATTAACAACAGATGATGCTTCTGGATTTTCATTAGCTTACCACAGAGAAGATGCAGAAGGACAGTGGATATTATTACAAAAAGGAATTGATCCTTATGATCCTAAACTTCCAGAACCCAAAACTTCGATGTTAAGAAATATTTTTGATTATCATGAAGTTGAGATTATTTTTGAAGGGAGAATAGATTTAAAATTTCATTCTTGGTGGAAAGAACCACATTGGAAGTATTGGACTATAAAGGTCTAAACAACTTCATATTTTACAATAAAGCAATCTTTTACGGATTTTACTTTTGTAAAACTAGAAAGTTTTTCTTTTACTTGGTCTGAAGAAATATTTGCTTCTAGTTTCTCATTATATTCAATACTTAAGAATTCTGGATTATCAAAGTTAGCTGAGTTAGAAAGTTTTGAAAAAATGTACTGGTCTGAAAGTAAATATTTATCACCTTCTTTAACTAAATAATTTTTTTCTTTTAATGAAGCAGGTATTTCTTCACTAGTTACAACTTTATTTGAAAATACTTTTCGTAAAACATTTACTTCTTCATTGTTTAACTCATTTAATTCAGGAAGTTTTTTACAAATAAAATTATCTTTATTAACAACAACTGAGCCTTCAATCATTTCAATTAAAACATTGAATTCTTGTCCTTTTTCATCACATGAAGCAAGAACTGCAGGAA
Organism: Candidatus Woesearchaeota archaeon; assembly: GCA_937912225.1. GTDB lineage: Archaea > Nanobdellota > Nanobdellia > Woesearchaeales > JAHIUF01. The sequence continues at coordinate 18,011 of CALDOJ010000014.1, forward strand.
TCAAGACAGTTTTTATAGTTACTTCTTGTTCAGCCATTAGTTTGATATCTTTTATGCTAGTGCCAGGTTTAATAACTGGTAACATTTCTTGGTTTTCAAACTCTTTAATTTCATCTATTACATCTTTTCTTTCTTCAAGAATATTAACTGCTTCACCACCATGAGCGCTTTTTCTAGTTCGAATATTTACAAATAATGGAATGTCAACAATACCTGCAATAATTGCAGAACCAATAGCTAAATTTTGAATTTCTTTTTCAGATTCTGCAGTAATTCCTTCAACAGAGTTTGAAATTGCTTTTAAGTCGTTTGGATTAGTAACTTTTAAAATTATTTGAGTTGTACATTGACTAAGAATAGATTTATCAACTCTTGCAGGTCTTTGACTAATAGCGCAAAGTCCTAAACCAAATTTTCTTCCTTCACTAGCAATAGTTCTTAGAATCTTTGAACTCTTTGTTTCACCAAAGCTTCTTTCAGGACAGAAATTATGGCATTCTTCTAAAATCAAGAAGAATGGAGGAATTTCATTTTTCTTTCGTAATTCGAATAAATCTTTACAAAGTTTGTAAACAATAATTTCTTGAATATCAGGACTCATTCCTTTTAAATTAATAATTGAACAAGAACCTGATTTAATTAATTCTGAATATTGTGTTGGTGAATCAGAAAAAATCTCTAAATTGTTTAAGTATTCAATAACATTAATGATATTCCATTTAGCTGCACTTTCATCTTGTTCAAGTTCTAAAAGTAATTGATTAAAATTTAATTTATCAATATTTTTTAAAGCGCTATACAAAACACCAAGTTGAGTGCTTGAAAGTTTTGTTGGAAGTAAATGAATTAATTCAGAATGAGAAATATCTTTAGTTAATTTTAAAGGTTTGACATTTGGATTAATTTTTTCATCACCAAATTCATTAATGTCATAACCTTTTGGTTTAAGTCCAAATTTTGCAAGTCCTTCAGACTCTTTAGTATTCTCTTCTTTCATCTTAGAATACTCTCCATGAGGATCGATGATTAAAAGCGGAATTTTTTTATCTAGAATTTCTTCTACTAAAACTCCAACTGTATAAGATTTACCAGCACCAGATTTTGCCAGAACTGCTGCGTGTTTAGTTAATAATTTTTTTAAATCAAGATGAATGTCGATGTCTCGACCTTCAAGCTTTCCAATAAACCCGCCTGTTTCTCCTGCATCAAGTTGTATAACTTCTTTTATGAAATCATCTTCTGCTTCAAGAATTTCAGTTCCTGGCTCAAAAGGAATTCTGATTTGTTTAATTTTTCCGTCTTTATCTTTGTAGCCAATAATTTTACATTTAGCAATACTTCCATCTTTATCTTTTTCAATTTCAACAATTTGACATAGAACATAATCATAAGCTGTATGATAAACTTGGATGTATTCGAACTTCTTAGTCTCCTTTTCAATTTTAAAACTGAAGTCGGTAGTAGTGACTTTACCAATGATTCGACCAAGTATCATGAAAAAATAGAACTAGTTACTGTTTATTAATATTACGATATGAAAAAATAAAAAAATTAGTTTGAATCACCAATTGCATCTTCAATACAAGTTAAGAGAATTGCGTGTTCTAAAGGAATCTCGCTGTTAAGATCTTTAACAGTTATGACATATTCATCTCCAAATAATTCGAATTGTTTGTCAATATCATAATCTTCGTGTCCTTGATTATCATTAATTTTGTGTCTACCAATAAGACTTTTCCCAAGTTTGTCTGACCTTCCAACTTCTTGTTTGTTAGCATCCAAGAAATGAAAAATGTATTTTATTGAAAGTTTCCCGGATATTGTTTCACCAATATAACCAGTGGTATTTTCAAATGCGTCTTCACAACGAGCATTTCTATTAAATGTTAAGAATCTTTTTTCTTCTTGCTCCGAACCTATGACTTTTCCGTCAAGTGTTGTTAATGTGAATTTATCTCCGACTAAACTTTCAAAGAATCGAATATTTTTTCCGCTCACAGTTGCAACTCTTTGTCCATCAGCAAATATTTTATAATCTCGACCTTTATTAATGACCATTTCTTCAACTACGATTTTGTTTGCAGAACGAAGTTTTTGTTCGTAATCAATGTTTGGGTCTGCTGATGGTGTGCAACCCATATAAAGCATTGTTGCAGCGGTTGTTAATGTTAAAAAAGCATTTCTTAAAAAAGACATATTTTGATTCCTCCGGGTAATATTAGTATTTAGTAATGAAAGATTGTTTAAATAGGTTTGGAGGTATATTTGCCAGATAGCCTTATTTTAAGCTTAAAAAATGCGAAATTTAACTGTATAAACCTATTTAAATATGTGCTTATTACCAAATAATATGAGCATAATTAAAACTTGGAACACTGTATCATTTAATTTAGAACTAATTGTTGACTTTGATTATCACATGCATAATAAAGAGAATGATAGAAAACTTCATGAAGTTACTGATAAAGTAAGAGCAACAGTTGCAGACTTATATCCTGCAATAAAGTTTTCTGATTGGAATACTGTAAGTGGACATTATGGTGGGAAAAATAAAGGTCCTGCATTAGTTGGTACGACTGATATAAATACTTTTAAAGAAGTCTTTGGTGAAAATGTAAAAAAAGGAATTTCTATAGATTTTGTCCCTTTTACTATTGTTCCTATTCCTCTTGGTGTTTATGCTAAATGGTATCAAACAGGAGATTTGATTATTCCTGATTCTTTAAATGATACTGTTAAAGGAGTATATCTTCAAAGATTAGCTAAAGGTTCATTTGCTGAATTAAAGTTAAAAGTTCCAAAGAATGCAATGAAATATTAGAATTAGTTCCAAATTCAAAGATTAATTAATAAAATGAATATAAAACCACAAGAAGAAATGACTCAAGAAGAGCTTGACAATGAAACTACTTTAGAATATCAATTTAGAAAAGTTTTAACTGGTGGTCAAAATTGGATTCATAAAGAATCTCCAATTTCATCTTATTCTGATGAAAATTTAAATATTAAATTACCACAATTATCTGCTTATATGGAGTTTGCAGGAGATTATTTCGGATTAACAGCATTTCCTTTATTGCGTTTATTTCAAGAACAAAATATTGATGCACTTATCGAAGCAGAATATTCTGAATTAACTCCTGAAGCATTAAAAGAATGGGAGCAATTCAAAAAAGAAGAACCGAATTCTGCATGGATTATGGACTCTGACCATTATTGGAATGATATTGCAAAAGAAATTTTTGTCAATGAAGAAGATTTTAACAATAGTGCAATTTTTAGAAAAGGTATGAAGTTGTATGGAGAAAACCATTATAAACATCAACCAGGTTACGTAGCTTTTCATCTTTATGCAGACCCTAAAAAATTACAGGATACTTATGGTAATATAGGACTTAGTCTTTGGTCTGTTGAAAAATTGGAAGAACGAGAAAAAGAAGGCGAAGCATTCAGAAAAGCTCTTTTTTCAGGAGATACTGATACATTAGGTTCATTATTTGCAAAAGGTATAAATTCTGCTTTAGAATCTAAAGGAGATGAGAGTGTATCTCAAGAACAAACAGATGAAATATCTGCAAAACTAGCTGCAGTGTTACTTGCTTGTACAGAAACTAACAAGCCTAAAACTAAAAATTAATTTTTTCTAAGTCTTTTTTTAACAAAATTTAAAAAAGAATATCCTTTTTAATAACTAACTCAAAATAAGGAGGTCATAATCATGGCAGATGAAACAAAAGCAGAAAATATGGGTAGTAAAGATGAACAAATAGGTTTTCACAAAGGAGCACTTAGCACATTAGCAAAAGAAAGAGAAGAATTAGCAAGAATCTTACAAATTGTTGAACAGTTAATGCAAATGCACATTGGTGGTTTAAAAGAATTAGGTGTGGATCTTCAAAAACAAGCTGAAGATATAGCAAAAAATATACCTAAAGAAAATAAAAAACCTATCGAAGATATGTTATAAATTTTTTTTAATTAGTTTAAATCTCTTATTTTAAACTTGCCAACAGATTGTCTGTTGAGCATTTTTTCTTTAGTATTTTACTATATTCTTTTAAACTAATTTTATTTTCTAATCTTTAATATGATAGAACGTACTTTTTTTGATGAAGAACTTAAGAATGAAGTCTATGAATTAAGAGAGGATATTAAACCTTTTAAAGGTGTAAAGTTAAAAAAATCTGATCTTATTAAATTACAAGATATTTTATCAGTTGATAGACAAGAATTTTTAAGAGATAAATTATTAGCAGAAACTGCTTTTGCTAGTACTGCATTAGAATCATTTACTAATGACTACGTAAAACATCATTTTTTTCTTGATAAACATGAATCGCCATTACTAGAAAATACTCTTTCATATAAACTATTATTAGAAGGGAGATGTGGATCTTGTAATCATATTTCTGTTCAAGAAAGTCAACCACATAAAGTTATTACTGACCATCAACTTATGCCATATTTAACAAGAAAACAAAACTATGTTAAAGATGATAAAGGTTGGGAATTACCTGATTCAGTTGCAATTGGTTTAACTGGAATTTATCCTATTTGTGAAACACCAGATTGTTTTTTAGAAGGAAAATTAACTGAGTTAGTTACTTCAAGAAATAGAATTATTTTAGATCATAATAATTTATACAACATAGTGTTTTATTCTCAAAGAGAAAAATCTGATGGAAGCGGTCGAGATAAGTTTATTGATTTAATTCTTGGAATTAGAGATAATTTCTTTGACCGACTAGCAGCAAGATTTGTTGTTGAAAGACCTGAAGATGTATATAATATAGTTGAAAAATTAAAAAAACGACGACCAAAAAAGATTTCTTATAAGCCAAATGGTATTATGCCTGAGAAATATTCTGATTTTGCAGAAGCTCAAAAAGAACATGAAATACCCGTTATTTTTGAAGAAGAAAGAGAATATAGGAAAAAACAAGATTACTATGCAGTACACATGGCAGTTCCTTGGTCTTGGACTGATATTGAAGTTCAAATAAAAACTCATACATGGCATCATATAGCTGAACATACAGTTGATTTAGAACATAAACGAAGACTTGAAAGAAAAGAACTTGTAAGGCAAGAAGAATGGGGTGCTTTAGGATTCAAACTTAGAGAATATTTAACACCTGTATTTGCAAAGTATGATTTTGTTAATTATTTACAATGATAAGTCTTCTGGATTTAGGAACATAATTGAATAATTCTCCTTCTTTAATATTACCACAACCTAAAAAATCATTTTTATGTTTAACAAGAACAAAACCTTTCAACTCAGTATCAACATTGAAATCTTCGCCTTTCAACCATTTATTCATTTCTTCTTCAGTAATTTCTAAAATATTTTTTTTAGCTTTAGGTCCAACAATTTGACTACCTTCAATACTAGGTCTAAAACCATTCTTATAAGTTCCAAGATACATTCCAAGCGAATCAATTCGTAAAGCTTCTAAATCTACTCGAGAAATATCTCTATTAATAATATAAACTTTAAACTTTTTATTAATTAAAAATACGCATTCAAGTTTTTCTTCATATCCAAACTGTTCATTTAAAAGTTTAAGAATTCGTTTTACTTCTTTTGAATTAAGGATTTTTAAATTTTGCATTATACGCCCCAAACAGGATTTCTTTTTCGATGAATTTCTGCAATTTCTTTTAGAATTGTTATCTCGTCTTTTGTAAGGTATTCTGTTAATTTTTTTATTTTTCTAAAATCTCCTTCAGGAATATCCGAATATACAAAATCTCCTTCATCGATTTGTCTACCAGCAGTAACATTAGGCATTGAAGCTGCGACTTGTCGTCCTTTAGTAACGGTAGTTAAATTATCTCCTTCAGATTGTAATGCTTTAACAGTTGTAATATGAACTCCATTACTCTTCATCAAAGGAGTATTTGCTTTTAAAACTCCAATTAATACTTCAACTCCTGCAATACAAGGATTACTTTGTCTAAAAATACAATTTCTTAAGATTTCAAGTTTACAAGGTCTGATGAGCACATCAAGTTTTTTTGATTCTAATTCTTTCTTTGTATTAATTTGCCATTCTTCAAAGTCTTCAATTAATTTATAGATAATATTATTAGTTAAAACTTTAACAAATTTATTTTCAGTTCTAGCTTCATCAGTTACACTAAATCCAAGAATGACTGCCTGCAAAGGATCTTTTTCATAATTGCTTTCTGCTTCAGAATAATCTTTTTTTGTAATATTTCCAATGGTTGCTTTTCTGATAGGAATTTTTTTCTCTTTTAAGATGTTAATCATAGCTTCTAAACTACCAATAGTGTCTGCTTTAATAAGAATTCCAGCACCATCTGTTTCAATAAGTATGTCTTCAACTTCACTCATTAAATCTGCTTTAACAGCTTCAACATCTTTAGGGTCGCATGAAACAAGTGGCATTCCAGCAATAACTGAATCTAGTTCTGGAGCTGCAATTTTAACACCTATTGCTGCACTAACACTTTTTACAGTTTTGAATTTACTTTTTTTATCACGCATATCAGATAGTGCGTGAGGTTCAAGTAAAGCTCTAACTTTAGTAACAATAGGATTGTTTAAAGAACCAATTACAATGGTGTCATTAGTATTTAAAGTTCCGTCATAAATAATTGCATCGACAGTTTTTCCAAGTCCTTTTTCTTCTTTTACTTCAAGAATGGTTCCTTTTGCTCTACCAGTTGCATTAATTTTTAGAGTTTTTTCTAAATATTTTTGAGCTAAACCAGTAATAACCATTAACAATTCTTGCATACCAATTTGTTGGGTTGCTGAGCAAGGAATAATTGCAACTTGTTCTGTGTAACTGCTAACTCGGTCAAATCTTTCAGCTACTAATTTGAATTTCTCATGTAATTGACCTACTAATTCATACATTTTAGTTTCAATACTTTGTTGAACATTAGCATCTTGAGCAGCAATATCTCCAAGTAAAGAATCTTTAACTTTTCGATAACCGCCAATGACATCTATTTTGTTAGCTGCAATTATGAAAGGTGTTTTTGAACTTTTTAAAATTTCAATTGCTTCGATTGTTTGAGGTTTAAATCCTTCATTAATATCAACAACTAAAATAGCTATATCTGCTAAGCTTCCTCCTCTTTTTCTAAGAGTTGTGAACGCTGCGTGTCCTGGAGTATCAATGAATAATAATCCTGGAATTGTAAACGCCATTTTTAAGCTTTGAAGTAAAGCGCCACATTTTTTTTGAATAATATGTAAAGGCATAATTGAAGCTCCAATTGCTTGAGTAATAGCTCCTGCTTCACCAGCAACAATATTGCTACCTCTAAAAGAATCTAAAATTGATGATTTTCCATGATCTACATGTCCCAATACTGAGACAATAGGACTTCTTGTCGCCATTATGCAAAGTAATTATAAACCCTTTATAAAAGTTTTTGGGTTGATTTTTCGTTAAGTTTAAATACGAGGGCTGTAGAAAATGGTCTATGAACTCTAATTTGATTATTTCCTTAGTAGGCATTTACCTCTTCGTTGTATTTGTCTTATCAAGATTAATAATTCCAAATTTAGGATTTAAAAGAACAAAACTTCCATTAAAAATTCCTTCTTCAATGCAAAAAACTATTGATTATTTGAAGAAACGGTCTAAAAATAAACAAGAATTTTTGAAAAAATCTTTTGTTTTCATAACTAAGAAGTTTCATGGAGGTAGAAAATATGCTGTTCTTAAAGTTCATGAATCTTGGAAACCTTTAAGTTCTATTTGGGATAAAGGTGGGTTTGCTAATTGTATGTGGATGAATTATATGCTGAGAGTATTTTTGATAACAAGCGGGTTCTTCACAGAAGAAGATATTAAGATTAAACATACGTTCATAAATTTTAATATTCATCAATATTTGAAAGTTAAAGTTGGTAAACGTTGGATTTACATTGATGCATGGGCGAAAGTTTATGGATTAAAATTTGGTGAAAAACCACCTTATTTTATATGATTTTTTGATAAACTTTATATAGTT
>CALDOJ010000015.1 GCA_937912225.1 Candidatus Woesearchaeota archaeon
ATATACTAATTAAAAAAACTATGAGGGTTAAGGTTCAAGTTGCATCACTAATTACACTAGGTTTATTATCTGGTTTTGTACTTGCAATTATTCTAGCTATTTCATATTTATCAGGGTATATTTCTTGGTATTTTATGATTGGTCTGACTATTTTGTTTAATTTAGCGGTCTGGCTTGTTGGCCCTACATTTTCTGATTTAATGTATAAATGGTTCTATAAGATTACTTTTTATGATTACGAACAGATTAAAAATTATCCTTATATGCAATTTGTAAAACGAATTTGTGACGAACATAATATGAGAGTTCCAAAGATTGGAATTATTGATGATCAAAATCCTACTGCTTTTACTTATGGTTCTGGAAAGTTTAATGCCAGAATTGTTTTAACTAAAGGATTGTTTACTTATCTTAATGAGGAAGAATTAGAAGCTGTTCTAGCTCACGAACTAGGCCATGTTGTTCATAATGATTTTATTATTATGACTATTGCTGCAACTTTATTGCAAATTCTTTACGAAGCATACGTTATTTTGGCAAGAGTAAGGCATAGAAAAGTTGGTTTAGGTAAAACTGGTGAGAAAAAAGGCAATTATCTTGTTGTTGTAGGTTATGTTTCTTTATTACTTCATTGGATTGGAACGTATATATTATTATACTTGAGTCGAACTCGAGAATACTATGCTGATGAGTTTGCAGCTGAAAAAACTGGTGATCCTAATCATTTATCTTCTGCTTTAATTAAAATTGCTTATGGTATTGCGGTTGTTCCTGATACTGGTAAAACTGCTCATTTACTTAATAACACTAGGTCTCTTGGTATTTTCGATCATAAGGCTGCTGGAGAAGTAGGTCTTGTTTATCAGAATTCTAGAAATACTATTGGTTTAGTTGAGAAAGCTTTGGCTTTTGATTTTCTTAATCCTTGGGCCACATTACATGAATTAAAATCAACTCACCCTCTTATTGGTAAAAGAGTTCGAGCTCTTTGTAAAATGACTCCTAGTCCTGCTTTTGATTTTGAAAGGGTTCTTTCTGTAGGTGTTGATAAAGCTCGTTTATGGAAGAATTTCTTTAAAGATTTTTTTATTCAACATTCTACAACAATATTATTCTTTGTATATGTTGGTTTCTTGATTCGTGCTCTTGCTTCAGGACAATTCCTTGCAAGATTCTCAACAACAGCCGTTTTTATGATATTGATTATCTTGTTCGCATTTATTAAAATAAAATATAAATATAGTCTTAGTGGTTTTAAGGAAACCAGCATTATTGAATTAATGTCGGATATTTATGCTTCTCCTATTAGAGGGCGACCTGTTAAACTTGATGGTGTTGCTGTTGGTAAAGGTGCTGCAGGAGCTATGTTTAGCGAGGATATGATGTTTCAAGATAAGACTGGTTTGATTTATTTAAACTATGAAAGTGGTATTCCTATCTTTGGTAATTTATTCTTTGCGTTTAAAAAATTAGAAAAATTATTTGGTGTTCCTGCGTCTTCCAAAGGTTGGTTCATGAGAGGTGCAACTCATCACTTAGAACTTTATAGATTCCAAACAGGTACTCAAACTATTAAAAGTTATGTTAGATTTTGGCAAGCAGCCACCACTATTTTACTAGCAGCGTTCGTTGTTGGGATTATGTCTTTTGTTATTATGTAAGTCTGGTTTATTAATAACTATAGAAAAATTTAAATACTAGTTAGTTAACTATAGTTAATTAAGGGAAAATGACTTGGAAAGTACACGCAAACGGAATGATATCTGAAGAGGAAGATGAAGAATCACTAGACTTGCAACCCGAAGAAACGGAGGACGATAAAAATGGTATTTAAAGATAAATATGGGAACTTATACACTGAAGAAGACCTAAATGAAATAGACTATTCAGGTATTGAAGATATTGAAATTCGTCTTCACAGTTATTAAATATCTATACAACGCCGCACTGTGGGTATCACCCACAATCCCTCGAAAAACAGCTGTGTGAAAACACGGCTTTTTTCATTTTCTTAAATGAGTCCGTGGGAACTCGGACTCATTTTTTTTTAACTAAATAGTATTATTTCTAAAACTCTTCTAACAAAAATTTTATAAACAAATCGTTACTCTTCTTAGAAAGTTTTACTAATAGTATTACTGAATGTTGCAATTTTATTAAATGATGCGTAAGCATCGCGACTCAAAGAGGAGCTGCGGTGTCAACGGACGCAACGGTTGTGAGGGTAGCAAAGTCTGGTCAAATGCGCAGGACTTAAGACCCAAGATGGACATGCACGTATCGCGCGTGTTATTAACTATTTATGTTAGACATCCTGTCCTTTAGTAGGTTCGGGGGTTCGAATCCCCTCCCTCACATTTTATTTTTCTAAAATTCTAAGAACCGATTAATACCACAAATATTATTTTTCTGGAGAAACTAGAACTTTGACAACATCATTTATTAAAAATCTTGTAGGAACTGTTATCCAACCTATTTCACTTTCATTTCGTTTCATGATCTGAAAATGTAAATGTGGATAACTTGTAAATCCTGAAAGACCCGAATAACCAATTATTTCTCCAGCATTTACTTTTTGACCTTCATGTACTAATAATCCTTTTTGCAAATGAGCATAACCAGAGAATTCATCATTTTGATGTTGAATCATAATTTTATTACTTTTTTGCAAATATTCATCTTCAAATTTACCTTCATCAAATCCATCAATTGTTTGATAAACAATTCCATCTAAAGCAGCAATAATTAGCGTTCCAACAGGCATTGCAAAATCAACAGCATTTTTTTGCCAATTTATTTCATAATGATAGGGTGCTGATTTCACATCAAGCATCCCTTCAAAAGGTAATTGATAAATATTACAAGATAATTCCACAGTTTTAGAAATTCAAACTTTTTTATAAAACTTAATATCAATTAGTTTAGAATAAAAAATTATTTACTTATCAAATAAATTTGATACTTTACTTGCAACATATCCTGTGGCTGAAGTTATAGGAACTGCGTATAATGCTGTTTTTGCAAAAGTTCCAAAACCTTTCCAATATGCATCACCCCATTTAACTCCTATTTGAATAAAATCTTGCCAATCATGAATATTAGAAACTGTTCCATATAAGGCAGAACCAATCAATCCAATAACAGCTCCAATTTTTATAAAATCTTTATCTTGTTCATTAATTAAGTTTTCAAGTTTTAATTTCATATTAATAAATAAATAAACAGTTCAAATATTTAAATATTGTGTTTGTTAACTACTTTCTAGTAACAATCATTTAATTAATCCACTGGACATCTATCCGTAATCTTTATAAAAAAACTATAGTTAACTCCGGAAGGTTTACGAAAAGTTCGAAAATATTATGAAAAATCAATCTTAAAATGACTAAAAACATCATAATAAAAGGAGCAAGAGAACATAACTTGCAAAACATCAGTGTAGAACTACCTAGAGATAAGTTTATCGTCATAACTGGTCTTTCTGGAAGCGGAAAATCTACCTTAGCATTTGACACATTATACGCTGAAGGACAAAGAAGATATGTTGAATCACTATCTGCCTACGCCCGACAATTCTTAGGATTAATGAATAAACCTGACGTTGATTCTATTGAAGGATTATCACCTGCAATTTCAATCGAGCAAAAAACAACTAGTAAAAATCCTCGAAGCACTGTAGGAACGGTAACTGAAATTTATGACTACTTAAGATTATTATTTGCAAGAGTTGGAACTGCATATTGTCCAACACATAATATGAAAATTGAAACTCAATCTCCACAAAAAATTGCTGAAACGATTTCTAAAAATAATTCCGGCCAAATCACAATTCTGGCACCTATTATTAGACAAATGAAAGGAACTTATGAAAAACTAATTGAAGACTTAAAAAAAGAAGGTTATTCAAGAGTTCGAGTAAATGGAGTTATTCAAAGAACTGATGAAAAAGTTGAACTTGAACGGTATAAAAAACATGATATTGAAGTTGTAATTGATAGAATTAAAGTAACTGATAAAACAAGACTTGCTGAAAGCTGTGAAAATGCTTTAACTAAAGGTTCAGGTTTAATGATTGTTCTTGATGACAAAAAAAATGAAGTTTTACACTCTGCAAAAATGGCTTGTCCGAAATGCGGTTTAATGTTTGAAGAATTACAACCAAGAATGTTTTCATTTAATAGTCCATTTGGTGCTTGTGAAGATTGCCATGGCCTTGGTATAAAGATGGAATTTGATGCAGATTTAATTATTCCAGATAAAACTAAGTGTATTGCTGATGGAGCTGTTATGCTTTATCGAAATGCAATCGACGGATGGCGAGGCCAATATTTAGGAGCAGTTGCAAAGCATTTTGGATTCGATGTTTTTTCTCCAATAAGTTTTCTTACAGATGAACAAGTAGATATTCTAATGCATGGTTCTGAAGAAAGAATAAAATTTAATATGAGTATGAAAGGCGGAGATGCTAACTGGTCAAGTCACGGTCAATGGGAAGGATTAATTCCTCAAAGTGAAAGACTTTATCATCAAACAGAGTCAGACTATCGAAGACGAGAATTAGAAAAATTTATGCGAATATTGCCTTGTCCTTCATGTCATGGAAAACGATTAAAAGATAAAATTTTAGCAGTAAAGATTGATAAAAAATCAATTATTGAAGTAACTGACTTTTCAATTAACAAATGTTTAGAATTCTTTAAACAATTATCACTTAATAAAAAACAAGAAGATATTGCAAAGCAAGTATTAAAAGAAATTAAAGAGCGATTAAACTTCTTAGTTCAAGTAGGGCTTGGATATTTAACCCTTTCAAGAAAAGCAGGAACTTTATCTGGGGGAGAAGCTCAAAGAATAAGACTTGCAACTCAAATAGGTTCAAACTTAATGGGTGTTATGTATATTCTTGACGAACCAAGTATTGGCCTTCATCAAAGAGATAATCAAAAACTAATTGACACTCTTCATCATTTACGAGACTTAGGAAATACCTTAATTGTAGTAGAGCACGATGAAGATACAATCAGACATGCTGATTACGTCGTAGATATTGGACCTGGTGCAGGAATTCATGGCGGAAAAATCATTGCCAAAGGAACTCCAAAACAAATCGAACAAAATCCAAAATCTTTAACTGGACAATATTTATCAGGAAAGTTAACCATACCAACACCAACTACTCGAAGAAAAGTACGCTCGTTTATCGAATTGAAAGGATGTTCAGAAAATAATCTTCAAAACATTGATGTAAAAATTCCAACAGGTGTATTAACACTTATTACAGGTGTTTCAGGTAGTGGAAAATCAACTTTAATTTATGAAATTTTATATAAAGCTTTAATGAAAGAACTTCATAAATCTAAACCAACACCAGGCAAACATAAAGAACTAATTATGAATGCAGATATTGACAAAGTAATTGTAATCGATCAAAGCCCTATTGGAAAAACTCCAAGAAGTAATCCTGCAACTTATACAAAAGTATTTGATGAAATCAGAAAGATTTTTTCAATCACTAAAGAAGCAAAAATCAGAGGTTATAAACCTGGAAGGTTTTCATTTAATGTAAAAGGTGGACGATGTGAAGCTTGTCAGGGAGATGGTTTAATTAAAATTGAAATGAATTTTTTACCAGATGTTTATGTTGAATGTGAAGAATGTACTGGCTCAAGATATAATTCTGAAACCTTAGAAATAAAATATAAAGGCAAATCAATTGCAGATGTTTTAGCAATGAGTGTTGAAGAAGCATTCGCGCTTTTTGAAAATATTCCTCTTCTAAAACGGAAATTAGAAACTTTATTACGTGTTGGACTTGAATATATTAAACTTGGACAGAGTTCTGTAACTTTATCTGGTGGAGAAGCTCAGCGAATTAAACTTACAAGAGAATTATCAAAAAACTCAACTGGCAAAACTTTATACTTGCTTGATGAGCCAACTACAGGTCTTCACTTTCATGATGTTAGAAAATTAATCAAAGTAATGGATGATTTAGTTTCTAAAGGAAATAGCATGATTGTAATTGAACATAATTTAGATATTGTAAAATCAGCAGATCACATTATTGATTTAGGTCCTGAAGGCGGAAGTGGTGGTGGACTCATCATTGCAGAAGGAACGCCTGAAGAAGTAGCTAAGAATCCTAAGAGTTATACTGGTAAATTCCTAAAACCTATGTTAAAATGAATATCGACATATCTAGTATTCCAAATAATCCTGGATGTTATGCGTATAAAAATTCTAAGAATATAATCCTTTATGTTGGAAAAGCTAAGAACTTGAAAAAAAGAGTTAGTAGTTATTTTAAGAACAAAGATTTAGATGCTAAAACTAAAGTTTTAGTTGAACAAATTGATTCTGTTGATTTATTTATCACAGATACTGAAGTTGAAAGTTTAATTCTAGAAAATAATCTAATAAAAAAACATTTGCCAAAATACAACATTTTACTTAAAGATTCTAAACGTTATGCATATATTCAATTAACAAATGAAGAATATCCTAGATTACTTCTTGCAAGAAAAAAAGAAGGCGAAGGAACATACTTCGGCCCATTTGTATCTGGTGAAACTAGAGATTACATTTTAGATTTAATTAGAAAAACTTTCATGATTAGAACTTGTAAAAGATTACCTAAGAAAGAATGTCTTCGTTATCATATTAAACTTTGTTCTGCTCCTTGCACAAATATAGTTTCAAAAAAAGAATATGATGATCAAATTAAATATGCAAAACTTGCTTTAAAAGGTCAAACAAGCGAACTTATCAAATCATTAAAAGTGTTAATGAAAAAGCGTTCTGACAAACAAGATTTTGAATTAGCATTACAATTACGAAATCAAATCGATGCAGTTGCATGGCTTAATGAAAAACAAAAAATGGAAAGGAACAAAACATATAATGAAGATATCTTAAATTACATGGTTAAAGATGGTCGAGTTTACTTGATTTTATTTAATATTTACAAAGGAATCTTAGAAAATAAACAAACATTTGAATTTGATTATAAAGATAATTTTTTAGAACAATTCATAATCCAATATTATTCAGAAAATGATGTTCCTCGTGAATTAATTTTACCTGAATCAATCGAAGAATCATTAATTCAATTCTTAACAAAGCAAAGAGAAAAGAAAGTAGTTGTAACAGTTCCAAAGATTGGAGAGAAAAAACTTTTACTAAAATTGGTTATGAAAAATATTGAAATTTCATTCTTTAGTAATTCTGAGAAGTTAAAAGATTTACAAGAAAGATTAAAATTGAATGATTCACCATATGTAATTGAATGTTTTGATATTTCACATTTATCAGGAACTAATACTGTTGCATCAATGGTTCAGTTTAGAAATGGGCAACCTGATAAAAGTAACTATCGACGTTATAAAATTAGAACTGTTAAAGGAGTCGATGATTTTGAATCTATAAAAGAAGTTGTTAGACGAAGATATTTTAAACTTAAAAAAGAGAATGCTACTTTTCCAAACTTAGTTGTTATTGATGGGGGAAAAGGCCAACTCACATCAGCAATGCAAGCTCTTAAAGAAATAGAAGTTAAATTACCAGTAATATCACTTGCAAAAAAACTTGAAGAAATATACTTTCCAGGATCAAGATTTCCATTAAGACTTGATCACAAGACAAAAGCTTTAAAACTATTACAAGCAATCAGAGATGAAGCTCACAGATTTGCAATTAACTATAATAGACTTTTACGAAAAAAAGACTTATACAATGAACAAAAATAATTCAAAAGAAGAAGTTATACCATTTAAGCTTCATGCAACTTTTAAACCAAAAGGTTCTCAACCTGAAGCAATTAAAAAGTTAGTTAGTGGAATTAAAAATGGCAATAATTTTCAAACATTGCTGGGCGTTACTGGTTCAGGTAAAACTTTTACTATGGCTAATATTATTGCAAGCGTGAATAAACCAACAATCATTCTTGCTCACAATAAAACTCTCGCAGCGCAATTATATAATGAATTCAAAGATTTTTTCCCAGAAAACAGAGTTGAATACTTTGTTTCATATTATGACTATTATCAACCAGAATCTTATATTCCGTCAAAAGACCAATTCATAGAAAAAGATGCTCAAGTAAATGCAACTCTTGAACGAATGAGACTTGCAACAACAGCGTCTATTTCTAGTAGAAAGGATGTAATAGTTATTGCATCAGTATCTGCAATTTATGGACTTGGTAATCCTAATGATTTCATTAAAATGGGTTTTGAGATTACTAAAGGAATGAAAATTTCAAGAAATGAATTGCTTGGTAAAATGGTTAGTTCTCTTTATGAACGAAATGACCTTGAATTAATGCCAGGAAGGTTCAGGGTCAAGGGCGACACTATTGATTTAATTCCTGGGTACGGAAAAGACATAATTCGAATTGAATTTTTTGGTGATGAAATTGAGCGAATTGTAGAACTTGAAAAAACCAGTCTCGAATTAATAGATACATTTGATTATTTTTTTGTTTATCCGGCAAGGCATTTCGTAACACCTGAAGATCAACTACAAAGAGCAATGAAAAGTATTCGAGCAGAACTTGATGAAGTACTTCCGACTCTTGACATGATTGAATCACATCGATTAAAGCAACGAACAATGTATGACTTGGAATTGCTTGAAGAAGTCGGAGTTTGTAAAGGAATTGAAAACTACTCAAGACATTTAGATGGGCGAAAAAAAGGCGATCCACCTTATTGTTTACTTGATTATTTTAAAGATGATTACATGATATTTATTGATGAAAGTCATCAAACATTACCTCAGTTTAGAGGAATGTATAAGGGTGATTTTTCAAGAAAGAGTACTTTAGTTCAATACGGGTTTCGACTTCCTTCAGCAATTGATAATAGACCTTTAATGTTTGACGAGTTTGAAAAAAAGATGCTTAAAGAACAAGTAGTCTTTGTGTCAGCCACTCCTTCAGATTATGAAATATCCCATTCAACACAAGTTGTTGAACAGATTATTAGGCCAACAGGACTTCTTGATCCTGAAGTATTTATTCATCCAATTAAGGGTCAAATGAATCACTTAAAAACTAAGTTAAATGCAGTAATAAAAAGAGGAAATAGAGCTCTAGTTACAACTCTTACAAAAAAATTAGCAGAAGAATTAACTGAATATTTAGCCAGAGTTGGAATAAAAACTCGATATTTACATTCTGAAATTGATACTTTACAACGAACTGAAATAATTCGTGAACTTCGACTTGGAAAATTTGATGTATTAGTTGGAATTAATCTTTTAAGAGAAGGGCTTGATATTCCTGAAGTAGGATTCATTGGAATTTTAGATGCCGATAAAGAAGGATTTTTACGTGATACAAGAAGTTTGATTCAAATAATTGGACGAGCAGCACGTAATGTTAATTCAAAAGTATTTTTGTATGCAGATAAAGAAACTGATTCAATTAAAAACGCACTTAAAGAAACAAGCAGAAGAAGAACAATTCAAATAGCTTATAATGAAAAGAATGGCATTACTCCAGAAACAATTATTAAACCAGTAAAAGAAAAAGAAGTAAATGTTGAAGATATTAAACATATTCCAAAGTCAGATATTCCAAATGTAATAATCGAACTTGAAAAAGAGATGCAAGTTTCAGCAGATAATCTTGATTTTGAAACTGCAATCAGATTAAGAAATCAAATAGTCAAATTAAAAGAAAAAATTAGGATAAAATAATTTAAAAGAATTACAACTTCAAATCCTTCATCTTTACTTTTTCTAAATAACTAACAGATATTATTTCAATCGTATCTACACCAATTGGTGTTGGTTTGACCACAGTTTTTGTTTTTCGTTCTAAATTATATGCTTCAAAACAAACACCATTTGGAGTTATCATATCAAACCCATCAATTCGAGTATAAGTATTACTAAAATTTGAAATGAATAAACTATTTGCACTCATGTAAAAATCATCATCATTTTGAGCAATGTATAATGGCAAATCACTTCTAATGGCAGATAATTCTCCTCTCTTTTTATCAGCACCAATTACAATATAAGGCGCATCCATTTTTGCAGCAAATGATTTCATAATATCGTCTAAACTAATACCATATTGTAAATCTAATAATGAAGAATTCATTAGTTCAGAATATTCTGGATTACCAATAAATATGAATCCTCCTCTATCATTTGCAACATATTCTCTTGTTCCACCAATACTTAACACTTTTGATCCTATTTGAAATTCGCTCGATTGAATCTTTCCATTCTGTATTGTTTCTATCTCTTTATAGCTATCACTACTACCTTTAAAACCATATATATCCATTGAAATTACCTCATATAAACCTTAAACATCAAATCACTTCAAGCATTTATAAGCTTCATTAATGATATTTTCATAATGAAAAATCTATTTTAAATAACTTCAGGCTTCAATAATGCATTAAAGAACATTTAAGATACTATTTCTTATTTAAGAAAGAATTTATTCTTGAAATAACTATCGAAGAAGTTTTTTATCTTTATTTTACA
>CALDOJ010000016.1 GCA_937912225.1 Candidatus Woesearchaeota archaeon
ATCATTTACTAAATGCATGTACAAATGTGAATGAAGAATTAAATACTGATCACATGATTCATTTAATGAGCGAATTATATGTTTTTGGTGTGAAAATTAAATCAGAACGTGATCCTTTGTTACAATTAGAAGTTTCTTATTGGAAAATTATTAAGGATTAATTTTTATCTTTGTAAAGCTGCCTTAATCAATCCATAGAACAAAGGTGCTGGTTTCAGTAAACTTGATTTTAATTCTGGATGGCCTTGACAACCAACAAAGTATGAATGATGACTTAATTCAATAAATTCAACTAACAGCTTATTAGGCGACATTCCTGAGAAAATCATTCCTTTGTTCTCTAAAATCTTGTGAAATAAAGGATTAACTTCATACCTATGTCTGTGTCTTTCAGAAGCTGTTTCTGATTTATATAAATTGGAAATCTTGGTATTCTTCTTTAAATCTGCAGGATAAGCTCCAAGTCTCATTGTACCGCCTTTATTTTTAACAGTTTTTTGTTCAGGTAAAATATCAATTACTGGATAGGGAGTTTTAGGATTAATTTCAGTACTGTTAGCATCTTTTAGTCCACAAACGTTTCGAGCAAATTCTGCAATTGCAAGTTGCATTCCATAACAAATTCCTAAGAAAGGAATATTATTTTCCCTACAATGTTCTATAACTTTAATTTTTCCTTCAATACCACGACTTCCAAATCCGCCAGGAACAATTATTCCATCAAATGACTCAAGTTCTTGACTTAAATTTTCAAATCCGGTAGTTTCAATAAAAGAAATCTCAACTTTAGATTTATGATTTGCACCTGCATGATGAAGTGCTTCAACAACACTTGCATAAGAATCTTCTAAATCAGTGTACTTACCACAAATTGCAATTTTAACAGTTCTTGGAGTGTTTTCATAACCAACAATTAATTCTCTCCAATGCTTAAGGTCAGGCTTAATTTTTAATTTTAATTTTTTATTAAGTCTTTCTACCATTCCTTGCTTTTCAAAAACAAGAGGAATTTTGTAGATATTATCAACATCTAAACCAGTAATCACATCTTCTTTTTCAACATCACAAAAAGTAGCCATTTTACCTTTAATTTTATCAGTTAGCATTTCAGCACAACGAGCAACAATCATATCGGGAGTAATTCCACGTTCTCGAAGCATTGTAACGCTTTGTTGAGTAGGCTTACTTTTTTGTTCATTAACACCACTAGGAATAGGAACATAAGCTAAATGAACATACATAATATTGTCTGCACCAACATCTTTTTTCAATTGACGACAAGCTTCAATGTATAAATTATTTTCAATTTGGCCAACAGTTCCACCAATCTCAATTATTACAACATCTGCTTTTTCTGCTTTTGCAACACCCAAGTATCTGCTTTTAATATGATCAACTACATGTGGAACATATTCAACAGTTTTACCAAGATAATCTCCACGTCGTTCTTTAATACGGATTTCATGAAATACTTTACCCATGGTTAAATTCCAATCAGATTTAGCACTCACTTTTAAGAAACGTTCATAATGACCAAAGTCCATATCGACTTCTCCACCGTCTTCAAGAACAAAAACTTCGCCATGTTCAACAGGATTCATAGTTCCAGGATCAACATTCAAATATCCATCACATTTAATTGGAACAACTTTATATTTAGAAGATAAAAGCATTCCAATACTAGCACATGCGATTCCCTTACCTAAACCAGATAGAACTCCGCCGGTAACGATTATATATTTTGTATTCGGCATAAATAACAAAAGTGAATATATTATTTAAAGATTATTGTATTCTAAAACTATTGTTTCACTCACTTTCTTCTTGAATTTGAATCATAAAAAAAGTAAAAATAGCACCAATAATGATCGAAATAATCAATACAGTTTTTGGATCTTTTAAGATGAAAAATAATGCTATTGCTAAAAGAGTCATAACAAGCCTTCCAGTATGAAGAAATATTTCTCTAGAAAAAATAGTATACGCAATACCTTTCTTTTTAGAATTACTATATAATACTGAATGAAAAGGAATATTAATCATGCTAAATGAGATTGCACCAAACCCTTGAGTAATTGCAATAGTTGAAGCAGTTTTTAATAAAGTCCTCACAACTAATGATAAAGAATGAATCCATGCACCAAAGTTCATAATTCTATGTCTATTACCATCATTCATTTTTTTACCAACATAGAAAGTAAATAAAGCAAGCAAAGCATTAGATAAAGTAAAAATTCCACCAATACTCTTTAAATTAATCGCTAAGAAGAATAATAAGAAAGGCCAAAAAATCCTTGCAGCATAATCTCTCATTCCTTCAGCAAAGAACACATAATTTTTTTTTATAGACTTCCTAGAAAAACTTTTTTTAAGTTTAAATTCAAAAGGTTCGCTCACTTCTTCAGAAAAGAATAAAGGAATAATTGCAACAAATAATACTAAAATAATAATTATAAATAATACTTCAAAAGAAAAGATACTAATAACTAAAGCTCCAAAAAAAGGACCAATAATTGAGAATACCATACTTAAAGCATTCACAATACCTACTTGAGAGTCAACTTTTTCTTTTGATGAACATTTAGCAAAATCAACATGAAAACCTGCAAAATATAATCCTCCAGAAAAAGCAATGATTCCTGAAACGAAAAATAACACTAAATAACGATTAAAATGTAACAACAAATAATCAAAATTATATAACAGAAGAAAAAAAGCAATCAAAATAGGCATGCTAACAGTAATAACATGCTTAACACCTTTTTTTGACGCTAATTTCAAACCAGCATACATAAAAATAGTTCCAAAAAAAGTATTAAATGCAAAATAAAGAATGACTGCAAGAAAAGAAAACTCTTTTTTCAATAAGAAGATTGGCATGAATACTGAAATAGTAGACATGGCAAAAGACCTTAAAGAGTGAGTAACATATAATTCGTTCATCTCACTCTTAAGAAAATATTGTATCTTCAAGTGTGGTCTATGCATCATCTCACCTAATTTTCCCTTCTTTAGAACTGAGGTTTGTCAGAATCCTTTAAACCTGAATCTAACTCTGATTTTGAAGGTCTTAACATTGCTTCATTAATCAAAGCTTCTTCGATTCCTTGTTGAAGCATCCAATTTCTAAGATCTTCATCTTTATGACCTTGACCTCTATACTCGTTCAAATAATCTTGAATGTCATTAATTTTTTGGTCACGTAAAACTGCTGCCATTACAGGTTCAACCTTAGCATTACTAAAACCACTCTGTACAAGTTGACTCTTAATATCATCATGAGATAAACCCTCGCTTAAATATCTGTAAATATATCTATTCAACACATCTACTTCTTCTTGTTCTAGTTGATCGATGTGCATTTTTTCTTGAACAATAGTATTCTCTGCTTTTTGCAATTTACTATGGCCTTGTGACTGTATAACTACTGCGCCTGCACCACCAAGCACTACTAAACCACCAATTATCAACCAAATATAATTAGGAGTCTTATCAACAGGAACTGGCATTTCAATAATTTTTTCTTCAAAGATTATATCAGGTCCACAATCATTAATACAAACACCACCGCAATCAACACCCTCTTCACCTTCATCTAGGTAATTATTATTACAACCAGGGCAAGGGATGCAAGATCCGCCACAGTCTACTCCTGTTTCACCACCGTTTAATAAATTATCAGTGCAAGTAGCTATATTACAAGCAGGACATAATGATCCTCCACAATCTATTCCAGTCTCACCTTGGTTTTGAATTCCATCATGACAGCTAATACAAGCATCACAAACACCGCCGCAATCTACACCAATTTCATCCTGGTTTGTGATATTATCACTACAAGTTTCAGTTGCAGGTGGATTATACCATCCGCCACCACTACTTCCGCCAGATGAGCCTCCAGAACTTCCACTACCACCACCATTATTTACAACTTCGGTTGAACTAGTATCTTGAGTTAATATAAATACTGAAAAATTATTAACAGTTGCAAGTATTAAAGTCGAAGCACTATCAATAGTTGTGTTTAAAATGCTACCATTAGCATAATTAATCACACCAGTTGAAGGATCATATTCATATTTGAAAATCACTAATTGTGAAGTTGAAACTCCATAAGATGAATAGTTAAACGCAATTGAGTAATTCAAAGAACTACTTGCAGTCATTTCAAGAGCATAAGCTTCTAAAGGAACATAAGTATTGCTGCTTCCAATACTTTGGTTGGCGTTTGCAATATTGTCTGAGTTTAACTTTCTAAAGAAAATATCCATTGAAGTAATGTCTGAAATATTAACATTTGTTGCAGACACAATTAATTTTTGAATCTTATACTTAACAGTGTAATTTTCATTGGCAGGTAATGTGAAATTTAACTCACTATCTGTACTGCTAGCAGAACCACTATCAATTAATACTCCAGCTCTATAATATTGGAATGTAATTGAATGACTACTATTAAAAGTGTTAGTTTCAACTTGAGTTCCTTCTACAGATAAATTAAAAGTTTTATTATAAGTCCAAATTGAATCATTAACTGAGATATTAATTGTTCTATTCATATCAGGATCATCCCATGTTAACAAGCATACATTGTTGCTTTGGTAAGAGATATTCATATCTGCAGGACCATCAACTGAACAAGTATACGATGAATCATTATGACTATCAAGATCTGTGAATCTAACTAAAGCAGTATACCTAACATCAACCCAAGCTTCACTTAAGTTTTCAGTTGTAATATTAGGCATTCTATTTGTAATGCTTAAAGTCTGAGGTGAATTATTCTTTGTATTCCAAGCTAAATCTCTTGCATACCAAGTATAAGTTATAGTTTGCCCAGCATCTAATTCGTAAGTTGGAATAGCTACTCTCCACCTATTAGCATATTCATAAATTTCATCGCCACTCACTTGGGTGGCTGTTGTATTAACATATGATCCGTTTGCATTATGCATAACCCACACAGAATCAAGACCAACAACTTCTTCCCAATACATGTACAAGTAAACAGTATCATTATCATAAATCGTTGCATTAGGTGTTTGTTTAGCATTAAAATAATTTGGATAAACAGTATCAAGATATATTAATTCACTGTCAGTTGAGATGTTTGAGTTATTATTCATAGCTCTAACACTGATATTATACAATCCATCACTCAAACTAGTAATGTTAATTGTTTTAGTCCAAGTAGAGATATTGGCGCTAGTAGTATTTGTACTGCTATTTACATTTGCTCCGCTACTGTTAGTAATGTTGTAAGTCATATTTTTAAACAAAGTAGCTCTTAAACTAATATTGAAGTTTGTACCGAAATAATTTCTATTAGGATTCAAAACAAGATTAATGGAAGGAACGCTATTATCAATAATCAAAATTATTGATTTATTACTGCTTTGATTAAATGAATCATTAGCATAAATTGTAAATGTGAATGCTCCTTCTAAACTTGAAAGGTTAAGGCTAATATTATTTAAATCACTTATTGTGCTTGTAAGAGCTAATGCTCCTGAATTATATTCTGTTAATTCATAATAAGCTGAATAACTGCTAACATCTGTTATAGTTGCAGTGGCTATTAAGATTGCATTAACTAATGAATTATTATCAGGACTAGTAATGTTAATTACTGGAGCTTGATTTTCTTTTATAAAAGTGATTTCTGTATTCTGGTCTGATCTTTGTTTATTTCCAGCAGTATCTTGACATACAACATAAATATTCCAATTTCCTTCAGTAATATTAGTTGCAGTACAGTTGTATTCGCCAGAACTTCCTCCACTACAATATGAAGAATAATTGTATGATCCTTGTCCAGGCTCAGTATAATCAATATCATAATAAGACCAAACACAAGTTAAACCAGCTTCACCAGTTAAATTAATTTGAGTAGTATTTCCTGATGTTAAATCATAATAATTATTGCTTGCATCAGTATCGTTACTAACTGAACTAATACTTAAAGCAACAGGAGTTACAGTATCTAAGTAAATAATTCCATTACTTGAAACAACTGATGAGGCAGTTCCCAAATTATTGAAAGCTTTAACATTCAAATAATAGATTGTTTCATCAGTTAAGTTCAAACCTGGTAAAGTAACTGCTTGACTTGTTGTAGTTGTCCAAGTAAGCATGTCTGTTGAGCCCGCAGCTGTTCCTAAACTGTATTGGTAATGAGATATTCCTGAATCTAAATCAATACCGTTAGACCAGTTAAATGAAAGGGTGGTTGAACCAATGATGTCTCCTTGATCATCAACTATTGCAAGAGTTGGATTGGAAGTGTCAACCGTTACATTAAATGCTTGATTTCCAGACGTATAAACAACAACATTTCCAGCTATATCATAAACCCATAATTCGAATTTATAACAAGTTCCATCTTGTAAACCAGTAATTGTTTTAGTACTTGTGCCTGTAGCTGTTGTTAAAGATACGTTAGTTTCAACAATAGCACTTGAATAAGCACCACACTGACCTTGTTGTGAAAGATTTGAAGTTTTCTTCCTAATCTCTGCTTTATTAATGCCTGAAAGTACATCCACACCAGTTCCATAAGTAAGAACTATTGAAGGAGCAGTTAAGTCGCCTACAGGATAACTAAGCGAACCATTTACAGGATCAACTGCGTCAATCATAATTGCAGAACTACTAAACCATACAGAACTGCTATTGCTATATGAATAATTATTGAAAGCCTTAACATTAACATAATATTCTTCTCCTTGAACTAATATTAATCCTGAAATATTAGCTCCTGCAGTTAAAACGTCTGTTTGTGATTTAGTTGAATTCCAACCAGCAACAGGGTATTGTGCAGTACCAATTGCATATTTGTAATAACTAATACCAGTTTCAAGGTCAGTAAAATTCCAAGTAGAACCTAGTTCAGAAAGACTATTACTCCAGTAAACACCATTGTTAATTGTTAAACTATTGAAAACTGGTGGAGTAGTATCTTCATATACAATACCATTACTACTACTAATATTATAATTTTCGAATTCATCAACTGCTTTAACATTGAAATAATAAATTGTTCCTGCTGTTAAATTCAAAGCTGTAGTTGTAACATTAGTTGATAAATTTACACTAGTCCAATTGATAACATCGTTGTAACCTTCTGTTGAATAAGCTTTTGAACCAATTGAATACTCAAATCTATTTAAGTTACTTTGATTAGACCAATTAGCATATAATATGTTGCTTGAAGTAGTAACTCCTTGATCAGTTATTATTGGTGCATCAGGTGCGTTTGAATCTTTAGTGAAGTTTAATTTGGTTGTAGTATTACTTTGACCAACATCGTCACTAACTGTGAAAGTTAAGTTATGAGACCCATCAGCTAAAGTCAAGCTTAAACTACAAGTTTTCATTGCATCAGTTCCTGAACAACTAATATTTTCACTAAAGTTTAAAGTTCCATTGTAAAGTAAGCTGCCTGCAATTTTATGATATTGACTTCCTGTGGTGTTTGTTATATTTACTAATAAACTGCTTTCATTAATCTTATAATTATCGCTAATTGTAAAGTTAATAGTTATTGAATCAGTTGTAGTGTAATTTGGAATTGCTGAAATATTTATTGATGGAGCTGTTAAATCAGAGTAAATAGTTAATTGGTCAGAAACAATTCCAGTTAAACCATACCTAGTTCCAATAACAGTTATGTTATTGTAACCACTAAATAAATTGTCAATGGTTATATTAAACCAGCCTTTAGGATATTGAGTGTCATAAACACTGATGCTCGTGTTTGTTGGTACATCGCTAGTTAAATTTTCAGATAAACAAACTTGTACATAAAGCGCATTAGCACCTTCTCCCCAATCATTAGTTTGATTAGTTATGTTGTATCTTTCAAAGTTAGTTCTGTTATGATTGGCAAATTCTACCCATCCGCTTGCAAAACTACTATTCTCTGTTTTATTAACATAGAAACAACTATCTCCTGAACTTACAGCTTGTCTCATAGTTGTAGTTGTAATATTAAGAGTTGAAGATTGTGTACTTAAATTAGTAAAGACTCTTGCAATAAGTTCTCCTTGAGTTACTGTAGCATTTACTAAAGTATTATTTTTTCCTATATAACCAATTAAATTAGTGGTGTTGGAATTAATAACTTCTGCAAGTGATTGTAAGATTGCTTTATTAGGTGTGTTACTTGTAGTGAACCTTCTTGTGGAAGAATTTCCAACTAAACCTTCATCGCTGGTACAAGCAATTTTCCAATCTAAACTTTGATCTATAATATTAGTTAAATTAATGCTTGTGATTGCACCTACAGTCGCATTAATTGAAGTATTTAAATAGCCGTTGAAGTAAATGTTGCAAGCTAATAAGCTGTCAAAATCGTCAGTTACATTAAACTGGAACGATATATTTCTACTAACATCAAGAATTACATTATCAGCAGGACTTACTAAAGTTACATTAGGAACAATTGTATTGACTTTGAAATCTAATTTAGTGCTAATATTTTGTGAGCCTGCTGTATCATTAACAAATCCTGTGATGTTATAATATCCATCTGTTAAGTTTAAAGTTAAATTACAGTTTTGTAATGCACTTGTTCCACTACAGGAAACATTATTGCCAAAAATCCATCCACTATAAGCAACACTGCTTGATATTTTATGATAAGTATTGTTTCCTGTCGAATTTGAAATATTCAATAATAAAGTTGACATGTTTAGACTATAATCATCACTTACAGAGAAATTAATAGTGAATACATTGCTGTTGCTATAATTAGAAACTGTACTGAAATTAATTTTCGGACTAGTTGAATCTAAATAAGCAGTTGTAGCATTTGAAACTGTTCCAGTTAATCCTTGTCTATACCCTATTGCAGTTATATTATTTAAACCTGAAAACAAGTTTTCAATTGTTATATTAAACCAACCATTCGGATGTGAGGAATTGTAAGATTTAACAATTGTTCCAACAGGTATAGTTTGATCTAGTGTTTCATTCAAATAAACTCTAACGTATGAAGCACTACCATAATCAGTTACGTTACTGACCTCGTATCTTAAGAAATTATCTCTATAATGGGTTTCAAACTCAACATAAATTCCTAATTCTCCTTGATCGGTTGCATTGAAATAAGTTCCTTCTTCTTTTAATACGTGGAAATAATTGCTACCGCTAGTCATTTCAACATTTCTGGTTGTTGCAGAGTATATCTCTTTAGAATTAATTCCTGCTTCTGAGTTTCCGTTTGTAATGGCAGTATCTAATCCTTGTTGAACAGTGATATTGATGCTTGAACCAGTTTTATTAACAAAACCAATGATGTTCAAACTATTATTATAAACGATGTTATACTCTGCTTGAATCATTGCTTGACTTGGATTATTACTCATAGTAAACATTCTTGTGGAAGAATTTCCAATTAAACCCAAATCGTTTGTACAACTTAAATTCCAATAATAATTTTTATCAACTAAATTTGTCAAGTTTAAACTAATAGTTGTATCATTAGTTGCGTTTACTGAAGTATTCAAGACTCCATCCAAGTATAAATTACATGCAAGACTAGTATCATAACTATCACTTACATTAAATTGTAAAGTAATATTTCTAGTTTTATCTTCTGAATAGTTATTTGCTGGACTTTCTAAACTAACAACTGGTGCTTGTGATGAAACTAAGAATGCTTTTTTAGCGCTAGTATTGGTATTGCCAATAGTGTCATTAATTATCACACTAACG
Source organism: Candidatus Woesearchaeota archaeon (assembly GCA_937912225.1). GTDB lineage: Archaea > Nanobdellota > Nanobdellia > Woesearchaeales > JAHIUF01. Next base: position 9,718 of record CALDOJ010000016.1, read on the forward strand.
TTGTAATATCCGTCGCTCAAAGAGATTGAAACATTACAACTTGGTAAACTGGTGCAAGTAACATCTGTTCCATTGAACAATCTGGTTGTTGTACTGTTTGAAACATTAACAATAACAGTTGAAGTATTAACTGCATAATTATCAGTTATTTGGAATTGAATATTTGGAGTGTTAGTCGTATAATTAGTTACTAATGTTAAATCTGCACTTGGTTGAGTTATATCTCTATAAATGTATAAATAATCTGATTCAGGACCTGCATTTCCAAACCTTTTAGCAATAGCAGATAAATTATTCAAACCAGTTGATAACTGAACAGTTATATTGAACCAACCAGTAGGTTTAGATTCATTATATGCATACGCGATTGTATCAACTGTAATAGCACCTGCTAAATTAGGACTTATGTTTAATTTATATTCATTAGGGAAATCTTCAACACCTGTGATATTATATCTTATCAAATAATCATTTTGGTGTCCTACTAATTCAGTGTAATTTCCAACATGAAATCCGGTTGCAGTTGTTTTATTAATGAAAATATAACTATCACCTATTGATCCAGTTCTAGTTATAGTTGTTTGTCCTACTCTGGTCGAAGAGATGTTTGATAATGAATTATTAGTATTTATAGTATTATTTTGAACTGCATAAACCGTAATATTTGAGTTTGTTTTATTAGCATATCCATAAACATTAACAGTACTTGCGGATGTCAAATTACTTGCAATCCAAATAACTGGTTTATGTGATGCGACACTTACATTAAAGTATCTGGTTGTTGACACCGCGGAGTTTTGAGCATCATCTTTACATAAGAAGTACCATGAATGATTGCCGTCTGTTGTAACTGTGTAACTGTAAGATTTTGAACTGCCTTCAGTAACAGTTTGTGTACTTATTGAACTGCCATCAAGGTATAAACTACAAGCCATAGTTTCATCAACATTGTCTGAAACACCATTTAATAAGAACTCAATAGTATTATTGTCTGTGAAAACAGAGTTGTTAGCAGGAGTACTTGGTGAGTTAATTGTTATAATTGGATCGGTATAATCATATAATAAGCTCTTATTAACAATGGTTGCATTATTTCCTGCTAAATCAGTTGTATAATATCTTAGAGTATTATTTCCTTCTAAAGCAGGAGTTATTGGAATAGTATATATTGTGTTTGGTGTACAATTGTTTGCAGTTGCATTTATACAGTAATAAGTTTTATTTATTCCACTAACATTTAATACACCATTACTATCATTTCTTGTTAAGTTAATTGAAGGGTAAGGGGTGTAATTAATCCATCCACTAGATGCATCATCAGTAGTAGTTGGTGCAGTTCTATCAGCAAGTATTGTTCTGGATTCTGTAGTGTTACTGTTATTGGCTGAATCTGTGCAATTAAGGTACCAAGTGTGTTCTCCTTCTGCAAAACTGGTTATTTGAAATAAACTTGTTGTTGCATTTGCAACACTGCTATTTGTTTGATTTATAGTTCCATCTATGTATAATGAACAATTGAGTGTTGTTGATAATGCATCTGTTACATTGAAAGTTATGTTTACAGGATTATTGTTTGTTTTAGTGTTGTTTGCTGGTCCTTCAATTAAAGTTGCTGGAACTGTTCGATCAATACTTATATTAATTGAGTTAATAGTTTCATTATTTGTTGCATTATCTGATGAATAATATCTAAGATAATTAATTCCTTCTGAACTAAAGTTTATTGGAACAGTATATTCAGTTGTTGGATTACAAGTATTTGTAGTGTCATTACAATAATATGTTTTGTTTACTCCACTAACAGTTAACGCACCATTTACATCGCTTGCAGTTAAAGTAATTGAAACATTGTTAGGAGTCCAAACACCGGGTGCATTGTTTGTTGTCGTTGGTGCAGTTCGATCAGTAAGAATAGTTCTTGTTTCTGTATTATTAGTGTTATTTGCTGCATCTTTACATTGGATATACCAAGTATGTGTTCCTTCAGCAAAACTACTTATATTAAATTGAGTAGTTGTTGCATTTGCAACACTGCTATTTGTTTGATTTATAGTTCCGTCTATGTATAATGAACAATTGAGTGTTGTTGATAATGCATCTGTTACATTGAAAGTTATGTTTACAAGGTCATCATTTGTTGTTGTATCGTTTTCTGGACTTTCAATTAAAATTGCAGGGTCAACAGTATCTATTTGTATGGTTGCGCTGTTAACTGTTTCATTATTTGTTGCATTATCTGTTGAATAATATCTTATGTAACTTGTTCCTTCTGTAGCAATCGAAACGCTTGTTGAATATTCTGTTGTTGGAGCACAAGCATTAGTTGTGTCTGTACAATAATATGTTTTGTTTATTCCGCTATATTGGGCTGCTCCAGCTGTATCAACTGCTGTTAAACTAATTGATGTACTTGCATTAGTCCATCCGCTTGGAGCATTATCAGTAGTTGATGGTTTAGTTCTATCTATTCCGATTGTATAATTTGTTGCATTAAGATTTAATCCTGAAGTTGTGTTTATACATTGCACATACCAGCCAAAGTATCCTTCTGGAATTGTGTCATTTGCATAAAGAACAGTATTGGTGTTATTGTTGGTTGTAGTATTTGTTCCATAGTTTGTATTATTAATATATAATGTACAATTAGCATATGAATTATTTCCCGTGTAATTAAAACTGAATGCTATTGTGTCATTCGTTCCATTATTCCAAGTATTATTTAATGGTGATATAAGGCTTACTGTATCAATTGCTGCTGCTAATACGAAATAAGCAGAAGTTATCAATACGGCTACGATTAATGTGATTAGTGCAATTCTCCGTCCTAAATTAGTCTTAGTTTGCATGGTTCACATTCACCATCAAGGCAGTGCCTATTTTGGTAACCTCCAATAATTCATTGTACATTTTTATTAAGTCGCGAACAGTCCCCATTTCAATATTAAAATGTTTAGAAATTGCGGTATAGGTCTGATTAGGGCTATTCTTCAAGAAATTCAATAATTCGTCTCTGTTTGGTATTATTTTCTGTCACCGCGACTAATTTATTTGATATCAAGTGTAAACGCTTATTTTCGCTCTTCTTTACTTAAAGAAGCTTGAAATGGCTTTCTTTTACTTATTTATGCTTGATAACAAAACAGCTGTAGAATAATTTTTGATTTAATTATATATAAAGTTTTCGGTGTTTAAAGAAGACTAAACAAAGCACTAAAGAAATGAGATCCATCAAAACCTGGTATTGGAAGCATATTAAAAATTGCTAAAAATAAAGAAATTCTACCCATTGGAACAAGAATCTTATAGTACTTCTTATTAACTAAACTATTTTTCACTAAAATCCAACAAGCAAACCAAATTAAGAAATTCATAAAAGGACCTGCAACTGAAACTAACGAACTTTGAAGTGCTGGGAGCGGAGAATGAGACACATATCCTCCAACAAAGAAAATGAACGGAAACTTAATTAATTTAAGAATTACAACAACAAGATACATACCATAAGGAGCATGAAGAACTGCAGTTGCACCAAAACCCATAGCAACAAATTTATGAGCTAATTCATGAAGAACAATAGCTGGTGAAGCAATCATAGCTGCGAATTTAGTATTCTCCCAAACAGAATGTCTATTAATACTGAAATACTTAACAGGATTATGAACATCATAAGTTAAAGGTTTTTTAAGATAATCGGAGAAAATATAGCCTATTGCTAAAGTCATTACAATAATATCAAATATTTCAATAGGTGTTATAAACATTTTTAATTACAGCAAAGAATGTTGGTATAACCTGTTTCGACAACATCCATGTTTCCTTCAGAATATGAATTGCTAATAGTTCTAACTCTAACACTACAATCATCGAAGTAGTTATCTACAATTTTAAATTGAAGATCTCCTTGTTGATAGTTAGAAGTGATAACTTGATTGGAAGTTAAACAAGATGAGTAACCTGCTTTTTTACAAGCATCATTGCCTGTTAAACCTTTAATAACTTGATAATTGCTATTGTCTTTATTAGCCCAATTACATGAGAGTTTAGTTTCAAGTGCGATTTGTCCAGTAGCTAAACCACCAATTGAACGTTTATTATTTCCATTTTCAACAACTATAACTCTTGCATCGCCAACTTTTCGATTTAGAAATTTTTTGAAAACAGAAGTTTTTTTCTCAATCTCAATAGGTTTTAATAAAGCTTCTGCAGAAACAGTCTTAACTTCCTCTCTAGAACTAATAATATCTAAAAATTTGTTAATAGAATCGCTTGCACCCTCACTTTGAACTACATTTCCTGAAATGGTAGTTAATCCTGGATTAACTTTCATTACAATTGCAAATATGAAGAAAGCTACTACTAAAAAGAAAAATAATGAATGTAAATCATGTTCATGTTTTGTCACTGGCACCACCCTTTCTACTTATTTAGACGGCAGTTGTATATAAATATTACGTTTTTACTCATACATTTTTAGATGTTCTTTTGTGTTAGCAAACTTTTTTGCAAAATTTGTGTGTAAATAATTTGGATCGATGTTTCCTTTAAATTTTTGAATTCTTGGCAAATCTAATCTATCTGCATCCCACATTACTTCTGGAACAAGTATATTTATGTCAGAATTAGTTTTATAATTACTAACAACTGGGTAACCTCCTAACTCTGGTTCATAATTCTGATGATTATTTACTGTGAACAAAATTGTTTTTAAATCCAAAAAAGGGAACAATTGGTGGATTTCTTGTTTAAATATTTCTGCTGAACGAATTCCATGTTCATCATCTTTGGAGTCATCAACTCGTCCTATATCATGAAAATATAGTGCTGCAAGAATATCTAAATGGTGTGTTTTGTTTATTTTTTCTTCTAAAATTATTCTTTTACCATAGTTTACAACTCTTTTTACATGTTCAAAACCATGATCTTTTAAGTCTTTATTAGACATTATTTCTTTTGCAATGTCATACATTCTTTTTTCAAAATTCATTTTTTTTTACCTCGTAACAATTTATCGGAAGATATTTGCTGGTATTTCTTCCAAAAACATTTTGATCTCCAAAAATTCCGTGCATAAAATATTCATTTTTTTTTAATATTTCAGTCTCAATAGTATTTTGTCTTCTATCAAAAATATTTGTTTTGTAAATATCTAAAAGAAAAAATCTTTGTTCTAAACCTAAAAAACTGTGTTCTTCTAAATTGAATGGCAAACCTTTAATGTACATTTCATGTAAATCAATTCCTTGAACTCTTAATGTACTATAATCAATAATTACTTCAGTTTCTTTTTTTTGAAACTCTGTAATTTTAAAATCTTGTTCATCATTATTGTAATCTAAATCTATTGCAGTATTTGCAATTAATTCAATGCTCTCGCTTTCAATTAACTTGTATGGAATGTGAATCCCGATCAATAGAACTCTATCTTGTTCATTTCTATATGCTTGATGAATCTGTAAAGCATCATTAACTAAATTAAATACTGGCAATCCATCAACAACTCTTTCTTGTGGTTGAGTTATAAAACGTTGATCTTTTTTTTGAATAGCTCTTTTTTTTAGATATTCTCTGTTTTCATATAATTGAAGAATTCTTTCTTGTTCATAATTAGGTATTGATAATCCTTGATTATGAACTGTTTCGTGTATTCTTGCTATTGTTGGGAAACGAATGGTTCTGTAAACAGTAAGATGATCTTTTTTTTTAAGTTTTTGTAGGTTTGATATGATGTTTAATCCTTTAATGCTGTTTAATTCAGGGCAAAGAGGTTTAAGAGATGATTCTTCAAAGTGTAAATCGCTAATTAAATCTTTATTTTCATATAATAATTTATTTTTAATTTCAATGGGTAAGTGATTGTTAGTAGTTAAATTTCCACTAAGTTCTTTTGTACTTTGTTCCCATCTATTGAGAAGTTCAGTTAAATTAGTTGTTTTTATCATTATCTAATAGTATCAATCATATCTTTTATATTTTATTCATATTAATCATACGAAAAGTATATAAATAAGTTTGATTTTATGTTTATTAATGAAAAGAAGAATAATCAAACAACAAACAGCATATACTCTCACTTTACCTATTAATTGGATTAGAGATCATAATATTAAACCAAAAGATGAAGTTGATATAGAAGAAGAATCAGACTCTCTAATTGTTAGAACAAAAAAACAGCTTAAAACAGAAGAAGTATCTTTATCTTTAGAAAAAAGCACTTTTGATTATTATAGAATTATGATTGAAAATCATTATCTTAAAGGATATGATGTTATTAATGTAACTTTTGAAGATGAAAAAGCATTTTCAATTATTCAACAAACAGTATCTAATCTAATAGGGTTTGAAATATTGGACCAAAAAGAGCGTTTTTGTAAGATAGGTTCAACTTCGCTTCCTTCAACAGAGCAATTCACTACATTATTGGGTCGATGTTTTAATATCCTCACTTTCACTCAAGAAACCATTAAAGAAGATCTTAACAAATTAACGTTTCAAAAATTAACTGAAATTGAAGCTCAAAGTGATGATGTAAGAAGATTTCTACTTTTTTGTGAACGAACATTGCATAAAACATCGCTGACAACACGAAGAGATGAAAGTTTCATGCATCTTCTTTTAGAAAGACTTAATTTAATTGAACATAATTATTATTATTTATACAAAAAGTTATCTTCAATTAAACAATTTAAAATTAGAACTGAAGTAAAAGAGCTATATAATCAAGCAACAAACATGTTTAATATGTTTAAAGAAATGTTTCATAGAAAAGATCTTAAGAATTTCGCAGAAATAAATACTCTTTGGGAGAAAATATATTTCAAAGAAGGACATAAACTTATGAATAACTGTAATGAAGAAGAATCTATTGTATTATATCATTCAATGCATTTGTCAAAATTGATATTTCTAATTTCTCAACCAAACTTTATAATGCTTAAAATAGAATAATTTATTTTGATATGGTTTCTGGATAGAAAAATATAAATATTAAAACCGATAATAATCGGTTTATGTGGGTTGCAAAGTTTAAATTTAAAGATGATGAAGATGTTTATTCTCCTTTGTGTGTGAAATATAAAATTGATTTTTTTGCAGATCCGAATACTAATTTTATTAAAGATAGAAAGATTAATTTAATTGTTTCTGGAATAATTTCTGGTTCTGAAACAAATAAGAAAACATTTGTTGAAAGCTTAAAAAAAGATTCCAGAGTTAAGGAAATTCAACAACATCATGATTTTTTATTTATTCGTGCAGTGCATTCTGCTTCTAGAGAGGCAAGGGCTGAGATAAAAATATTTTATAATCCTCAATATATTCGGATAAAACCTGTTCATGTTGCTAGTAATGGTTGGGAATACTGGGAGGTTGCATGTCTTGATAGGGGTGAGTTGAATAAATTAGTTCGAGCAGCGATTAAACATTATCATGGGGTGTTGACTTCTATAAAAGAAGAGAAAATAAAATCTGTTGCTGGCTTTGAATTAACTCCTGCTCTTTCTGAAAAACAACTTGAAGCAATAAGTTTTGCTTACAAAGAAGGATATTATACTTATCCTCGTTCTTTAACGATTCCTGCACTTGCAAAGATGAAAAATAAGGCTTATGCAACATTTCAAGAACATATGCGAAAAGCAGAGAATAAATTAATAAATTATTTCTTGAAATACCGGTAATTATCGGCTAAAATTATTTATTCTATATTTGGTTACCTTCCATAAGTGATTAAAGAAAAAAGAATTATTATAACTGGTTGTGGATATAACCCTTTAAAGGAAAGATTTACTAATGTTATAGATAACTCTTCAACTCACAATTCTTTATTTATTAATGATGTGGAAATGAAACTTAATATTGGTGCTGCTACTGCATCTGTATTGGCTAATAATGATTTAACTGTTCATATGGTTTCAAAGTCTGAAGATAAACTTAAAAATATTGCAGATTCAATATCTGGTGATGTTGAATACTCTGTAGTTGATTTATTAGATGAACGACAAGTAAACTCTTTTGTACAAGATTTACCAAGAAATAAACCTCTTTATTGGGTTCAATCAGTCGGGTTAGGTGCTGGAAGTTATAAATTGAAAAATGATAATCCATATCTTCTTTTAGAAAATATTGAAACAGAATTATTAGAAACTGAAGTAACTACTCTTTTACGTTCGAGTCATTTATTGATTAAAGAGTTATTGCCAATATTTAGAGAACAGAATGAATCAAGAATCGTATTTATTTCATCTATGAGTGCAATTAGGGGTTATTCTTTAGGCGGAACTCATTGTGCTGCAAAAGGCGCGTTAGATAGATATGCGAATGCTGCAATGCTTGCATTGTATAAATATAATATTTTTGTAACCACAATTAGACCTGGAGCAGTTGATACTGGGATGTATGATGATAAATTAACACAAAAAGCAGTGATTGATGTTGCTTTAGAATATGGTTGTGATTGGTCTGAAAAGATATCTTTTGCAAATCCTATTTCTGTTGGTCAAGCAGTACAATATGTTTTATCAACTAAAGCTCACATTCCTTCTTTGAATCTTGTTGCACAAGGACAATTTCCTAATGAAGGAAGTTAAAATTAGTTTTTATTTTGTTAAAAAAGAAAAAAAGGCCTTCACATTTGGGGATCGTTGGGGGTGATGCAACAAAGAGTGAAGGCCAAGAAAGAATCGTGACCTTGTGTGTTGTACACAGTCTTTTAATTCTGAATATAAAAAATAAAAAAAATTAATAGTTAGTTTTATCTAACTATTTCGATGCCTAATTCGTTAGACATTGCTTGCCTTGCAGATTCTTGCTGCTTAGCGGTTACTTTTCCAAGTATCCATGGGCTTTTAACGCCAGTGATTATAGTCATTACTGTTATTTTTCCCTTCATTTGTTCACTGACTCTTGCTCCCCAGATGACGTTTGCGTCGTCGTCCATACTTTCTGTAACTAGTTCTCCTACTTTACTAATTTCATCTAAGGTCATATCAGGTCCTCCTGATACGTGGATAATTGCGCCTGTTGCACCTTCATAGCTAATATCCAATAATGGATTGCTCAATGCACCTTTTACTGCTTCTTCTACTCTATTATTAGTATCTGAAGCTCCTACGCCAATAGCTGCTACTCCGCCATCAGTCATAATTGTCTTAACGTCTGCATAATCCAGGTTCACTAGGGATGGTATTGCAATGGTTTCGACAATTCCTTTGATCATAGTTGCGATCAACTCATTTGCTACAGCAAACGCCTGTTGAACAGGTAAGTTTCCTGCGATTTGTACAAGTCTATTGTTATCTATTACTATCACTGTATCTGACACTTGTCGTAACTGTTGGAGCCCAAACTCTGCTTTGTCAACTCTAGCTCTTTCAATATTGAAAGGCATTGTCACTGTTCCGATTACTATTGCTCCGATATCTTTGGCAACATTTGCTATCACTGGTGAAGATCCTGTTCCTGTTCCGCCGCCCATTCCTGCGCAAACGAAAACCATATCTGAACCCTTCAGAACTTCTTTCACTTCTTGTATACTTTCTTGAGCTGCTTCTGCTCCTCTCTCCGGGAATCCTCCGCATCCTAGTCCTTTGGTAATATCTTTCCCTAGTAAGAACTTTCTGTCTGCTTCAATAATATTAAGATGTTGTTGATCTGTATTACATCCTAGAATCTCAGCGCCTTTAATTCCTTTTTTGTAGAGCCAGTTTACCATATTGTTACCTGCTCCACCACAGCCAATTACTTTAATATTTGCCTGCCCGATGTCAAATTCTTCTGTGTTTGTTTCTTGTTTTACTGCGTTGTCCACAACAAAGTCCATTTTTCATAACCCCCTTGGTTTAGTTTTTTTTATTTTTTTTTACTTAATATACTCTAATATTAGTTATTTATATACTGGAAACTATATTTTCGAGTACAAAAATCTTTATAAGTACGATGCACTGTACTACTTTTAGAAAACGCCAAATTTTTTCGTTAATATTCTCTGTTTAACTCGCCAAAGTTAATCTGAGAAGGTTCTCGCCAAATTACCCTCTGAATATATTTATCTCAACACTACTATTTAAAGGTTTCTATTTTTCGAACTATAGTTTATAGAACATACTTGTTAGTTTTATCTTTGAAAAAGACTAGTTCTCCGTCCTGGAAACAAGCCCATATCAGACATTTTTAAGAATTGATCTGATTCTAAATTCAAGTCTATTATTGTAAAGTTGTAACTTTCTTTTATTTGTATCACAAATTCTTTTATTTTGGCTACTGGAATGTTGGTTCCTATTAATAGAACATTTGCTTTATTTTTCTCTTCTTTGCCATGTAATATTATGCTTTCTACTTCTTTAATTTCTGATGCTTTCTCGACGAAGAAACTTAGTGCGGACTTTTTAGTTGTGAGTAAATCTTCTAAGAAATCGGAGTTTTTATTTTTATTAAATAAGTATACTTTGTATTTTTTTAGTTTGTGTTCTTTAATTAATTCAAGCTCTTTAAGTTGATTTATTATTCTGAAAGTCGTAGAAACTGAGACTTTTGCCTTCTTTGCAACTTCCCTTATATAGAATTCATCTTCTGGATTATTGAAAAAAATCTGTAAGATATTTAGTTTTTTCTCGTCGAAGAGTCGCTGTAGGAGTTCTGCTGCTTCCATTAGGAATATTCTTTATCTGGTAGCAAGTATATAAAGTTTTTCATTTTTGAAACGTTGTTTCAAATTTGGAACACTTCGACGTAAAAATGAATAAAATATTATTAATTGTATTTAGAATTGAACTCCCAAGTCCATTAGTTCTTTTTTTAACTGAACAGGGTTTTCATAATGAATTGTGTGCATTCCAAGATCTTTTGCAGGTAAAAGATTACTTCTCATATCATCAACAAACACACATTCTTCAGGTTTAAGGTTAAGCTTATTAGCAGTTAATTGATAAATTTTAGGATCTGGTTTTGCAAGCCCTGAATTATAAGATGTGATAATAACATCAAAAACTTCACGCATATTTCTATTATCAATTTCTTCTTCCAACCAATCCCTAATGTGATTTGAAAGTAAAGCGATCTTATAATTCTTTTTCAAAGCTCTGGCCATATCCGAAACAGAAGGTTGAAAACCGCTAAATTCCAACATATCATGCCTAAAAACATGATAATCAATTTTTAAAAAATTAGCAATATTTTTCCAATAAAGCTCAGAATCAATTTCATCAACCCTGGCTTTCATCCAATTATCAAGAACAACTTGAGTCATTTCTTCAACATTAACACCTAACTTTGGAGCATACATACGAACAAATTCTCTAATAGAAGGATTGGCAGAAAGAACACCGCCCCAATCAAAGATGATGGCTTCAATCATAATTCTCCTCCAGAGAATTATGGTGTTTCAAAAAATTATTTTTTGTAACAATCATACTTAACACCTAATTTAGTTAATTCTTTCTTTAATTGTTCATTTGAACTATATTGGATTGCTTTAAAATCAATATCCTTAGCAACCGCTATATTAGATTTATTATCATCAATAAATAAACATTGATCTGCTTTAAGCTCTAACTGTTCTAAAGCCAAATAGAAAAATGCTTTATCAGGTTTAATCAAACCATAATCACAAGAGTTTAAATAAGGATTGAAAATATCTTCAAAACCATGAATTCTATCATTTTCTGTATCAAATTCAGTAGCATTTGAAAGACAAGCAACCACATAATTATTAGATAATTTTTTTATTAAATCTACAAGTTCTTCATTTACAGGAAAGAAATTCTTCCAAACTTGAATAATTGTGTTATGAATTTCTTCAGATTTAATATTAGTTTTTTCAGAAAGAAGATTACAGAAATCCTTAGCTCTAACGTTTCCTTTAAGCATTTCTTTTTCATACTGATAATAAAAATTAGTAATCTCTTTAAAATCAAATTCTTGGCTAAGCTTTTGAAAAGCAGGCTCCATAGCGCCTGTACAGCAAACACCACCAATATCAAAGATAATTGCTTTAATCAATTTTAACACCTAAGTTAGTTAATTCTTCTTTTAATTGTTGAGGATTTTGATATAGAATTCCATTAATTCCAATACTTTTTGCATTAGTTACATCTTCTTTGTTATTATCAATAAATATGACTTCTTCAGGAATTTGATCTATTTCTTTTAAGATTTCATGATAAGAATTTATGAAATGTTTTCTTTTATCTAAAAAACTTTTATCAGCAATTTCAAATATTTCATTAAAATTTTTAACGAGATATTGTTTATGGATTGGATTTGTATCTGAGAAAATATATTTTTTAATCTTAATTGATTTAAAAATTTCAAAGACTTTTTTTATCAAATTTCCAGTCCAATAATTTTCTTTGTATTTTTTGTAGAACTCTTTTTCTGATAAATTTAGTATTTCTGAACCTTTTTTAATAAATTCTTCTGTACTAATGGTTTGCATTCCAAAATTAATTCTTAATTGTTTACTGCCTTTAGCATTATTCCAGAATTCTTTAAATTTAGGATTCTCAACAAGCACACCACCTATATCAAAAATAACTGCTTTAATCATTTTAACTTTTCTTTTGAGTGTCAAACTCTTCCTTAATTCGCTCTAAAGAAGAAGCATCTTCAGGGCTTCGATCTTCACGAAGAGTCTTTACTCTTGGGAATCGAAGCGCATAACCACTAGAATAATTAGTACTTGCTTGAATTTCTTCAAATTGGATTTCAAGAACAATCTCTGGTTTGAAAGTAACTTCTCTACCTTTTTCAGTTTTCATCAAAGGCTTTAGTAGTTCTGTAACTTCGCCAAAGGATAAACCTTCTTCAGCTTTTTCCTTAAGACCAGTGCCGACTTTACCAACTTCTAAGAAAGTACCATCTTCATCAACACAAGCTAAGGCAAGACTAGTAAACCAACCACTTCGTTTTCCTTCACCCCATTCAGCGCCAACAATGACTAAATCAAGAGTATCCATGGTAGACTTAAGCTTAATCCAAGTTCCAACTCTAGAACCGGGTTTGTAAATGCCTTCTTGATTTTTAATCATGACTCCTTCATTACCTTGTTTGACAGATTCATCGTAGAATAACATTGCTTCTTCTTTACTAGAGGTGATGAGTTTATGAGATAAAATGATTTCAAATTTCTTTTCTGTGACAATTTTTTCAAGAACTGCACGTCTTTTTTCAAGCGTTTCTTTCAAAAGGTTTTTTCCATCACAAAACAAAATATCAAAAATATTAAGTTCAACAGGCATTTTTTTTGCTAAAGCTTCAATATCATATTTTCTTCTAATCCTTTGAGAAATATGTTGAAAAACTAAATATTTGCCAGATTTAGCATCATAACCAACTGCTTCACAATCAATAATGAATTCTTCAGCAGCAATATTATTAGTTACGAATTGAACAACTTCAGGGAATTGCTTAGTGACTTCTTCAAGTCGTCTTGTAAAAACCTTAACTTGACCTTTGAATTTATGAATTTGCATTCGAAATCCATCATATTTATATTCAATAACTGCAGGAACACCGACTCGCTTAAAAGCATCATCAATATTAACTTCTTTTTGAGCAAGCATAACCTTAATAGGATTACCAGGAATTAAACTAATCTTTTCTAAAGCGTCAACTCCTTTTCTTGCAGCAAGTGCAACAACGCCAAAATCATTGCTTTTATCAAACGCTGTTTGAATAATCTCAACAACCTTATTGAATTCTTCACGGTCAACATCAATAGCGATTTTTTCAGAATCATAATTAATCTCAATAGGCATATAAGCCCAAACAATAGAATCACGAAGAGTTCCATCTCCAATACCAACACGTAAATCTTCAAGAACAGTCCTTACAATATATTTTGCTTCTTTAGGTTTAGCACTTGACATTAATTCAGCAATTAACTGAACTTTACGGTCAACACTGCCAGAACCCTCCATAGTAGAAACTTTTTGCAAGTTAGCAAAAACCTTATCAGAAGTTAAATTTTGCTGAAACAAAGTAACTTGAGTCTTTTTAGCAATAGTCTGCTCTGCAACTAAACCAAGATCTCCAATATCTCGCCACATATTTTCAATGTCTTTAATACTTGCACCAGTTGAAGTACCAATTGCTTTTAAGACGAGTTTACTTGCAACTCCAATCTTTGCTTTATTCCAATCAGGAAACAATCTACCTCGTAAAAGAAGAATGATGTGCTCGATATCTTCGTCACTAGTAATCTTTAATAATTCAGAAATTGCATGAGTCTTTGCAAGCCTTTTAGAAGTACTTTCTATTTGTTCATATACTTCCACCAACTTAGAATAGTCCATAAATAAAGAAAAGAAATGATGCTTTATATAGTTTATTATGTCTAATTAAATTTATAACATAAATTATTAAAGTTAAAGTCTTTTCTTATTAATTATGAATAATGAATTTTTATCAGTTGCAGTTCTTGCAGCAAAAGAAGCAGGAAATCTTTTAATGACACAACTTAATTCTGCTTCTAGAGAAGATGACCTTTCTAATCCTTCTGTAAAACAGGATAAAGATTCTGAATTATTAATCCTTAAAATTCTAAAAGAAAACTTTCCTGAACATGGATTTTTAGGTGAAGAATTTGGCGAAACTAACCCTAAAGCAGAGTATAAATGGATTATTGACCCAATTGATGGAACAAATAATTATACTGGAGGAAGAGATACTTTTTCAGTAGCAATAGGTTTAGAAAAAAATAAAGAATTAATTTTAGGAGTTGTTTATTTACCAAAAAGAGAAGAGTTATTTTATGCAATTAAAGGAAAAGGCGCATATCTAAATGAAGAACCAATTAAAGTTAATACTAAAGACAACTTATTAGACTCGATTATTACTTACTCAACTTATCCAGGAGAAGAACATAAAACTGAAACTCTTAATAATAAAATAATTAAAGCTTTTCCTAAAGTAAAATATTTTGGTTTTTCAAGCAAAGAAACTCTTGATCCTGATTTTGGAAGAGGTTCTATGGCTGCAGAGTTTTGTTATCTTGCTTGTGGAAGAATAGATGGATTAGTTAGGTTAAAACAAAAACCTTGGGACGTGGCTGCTGGAAGTATTATTGCTAAAGAAGCAGGTGCAGAAATGAATAATTTAAAAGAACAAAGTTGCAGTGTTTATGAAGGAGATTATGTTGCTGCAAATCCAATTCTGTTAAGAAAAATTAATCATATAATTCAAAATTAAATTAAGTTATAAGAAATCTGTTTCATCTGATCTAACAGTTATCTCTCGTGGAGCTTCTTTAACCTTTGGTTGCACTGGAGGATTTATATCGAATGCTTTTTTCAAAGATATTGGTCCACAGTCCATGCACAGAAAAAAAGCGCCGTATTTGCTTTCTTTTATACTTAGAACTTGTCCACAAACACATTTCATATCTGGCAAACTTTCAGTTTTATGAACTCTGCAAGTAGAAAATCCTTGTTCATTTTTAGCAACTGGTTGACGTTCACAAAACACGCATCGATTATTAAATCCCATTTTAATTAATCCAAAACAATCCTTTATAAGGTTTGTTGTGCGCAAAAATATAGGTTATTAAGACGGTAATTGCAAGCTATTTATAGAAAACTTTATATACTATCGCTTCTTTAATGAGAAGTAATATATTAACACATATATAAAAAAAGGGGTGAAAAAAAGTTGGTTACTTATTTAGAAACAACAGGTATTTCTATGGTTGATGCTTTAGCAAATTTATGGTATCAATTTGTTGAATTATTGCCAGGATTGATTGGAGCAATAATCTTAATGGTTATTGGGTACTTTATTGGAGCTTTTTTTGAAGCTGTAATTAAGAGTGCTTTAATGAAAGCAGGTTTAGACCATTGGGTTGAAAAACATGAAAAACACAAACCTTTGGGACATCTAAGTGTATCTGCTATTGCAGGAGCAGCTGCTAAGTGGTATATCTTTGTGATATTCCTAAGTCCAGCAGCAAGCATGGTTAATTTAGGACCATTATCAAGTTTTCTAGCAGCATTAGCAGGATGGCTACCAAATGTCATCGCAGGAGTATTAATCTTCTTATTCGGTCTTGTTCTGGCTGACTTTGCAGAAGAAAGAATTTTACTTGCAAAGTTCAAATGGGTCAAGTTCTGGGGAGCATTAGTAAGAGTAATTATCATCTTGTTTGTTTTAGATGTAGCTTTGAGCCAAGTTGGTATCAGAGTACACATTGCTGAAGCAACATACTTGATTATTCTAACTGGTATTGTTCTTGCGATTTCCTTAGCATTAGGAATCGGATTTGGTCTAGGTCTGAAAGACGAAGCTAAAGGCTTACTTAAAAAAATAAGAAAGTAAACTTTTAGAATTTTTTTTCTTTTTTTTTAAACTTTTTTTTCTCGTAAACTTTTCGAATTCTATTGAAAAAATTTTTAAATCATTAGTAGTTAGTTTGTATCATGGGAACATTTGATGACATTCTAGGGCATGGAGAATCTTTAGTCAAAAATGAGGACGCTTTAGATTTTGAGTTTATACCTAAAATATTGCCTCACAGAGAGAAAGAACAGCGTTACTTAGCTACTTGTATTAAACCATTATTTATGGAACGAACGGGCAGGAATTTGCTCATACACGGTCCTCCTGGTATTGGTAAGACTGTTGCAACAAAACATGTTTTAAAAGAGTTAGAAGATAAGACTGATGACATTCATGTAATATATCTTAATTGTTGGCAAAAAAACACTAGTTACAAAATAGTGGTTGAAATTTGTGACCAACTAGGATTTAAGTTTAGTCAAAACAAAAATACTGATGAGTTGTTCAAAGTAATTGCTCAAATAGTGAATAAGAAAGCAGCTGTTTTCGCATTTGATGAAATTGATAAAGTTGAAGATTTAGACTTTTTATATAGGCTTTTAGAGAATATTTACAAGAAAACAATTTTTCTAATTACTAACTATAAATCTTGGCTTGACGATTTAGATGAACGAATTAGATCAAGACTGACTTTAGAACTTGTCGAGTTTAAACCTTACAATGCTCTTGAAGTCAAAGCAATTCTTAAAGACAGATTAAAATATGCTTTTGTTCCTGGAGTTTGGGAAGATGATGCATTGGAGCTTGCAGCAAATAAGTCAGCTGAAATCAAAGATGTAAGGTCAGGATTATTCATTCTAAAAGAATCAGCATTTCAAGCAGAACTAACTGCATCTAGAAAAATTCAAAGAGGAGATGTAGAAAAAGCAATCTCAAAATTAGATAATTTCACTATTAAAAATTCTGAAGACTTAGAAGAAGAAATGCAATTTATATATGGTCTTGTAAAAGAGAATTCTGGAAAGAAAATTGGAGACTTATTTGAGATTTATCAACAAAATGAAGGTAAATCCAGCTACAAAACTTTTCAGCGAAAAATTGAAAAGCTTTCTGAAAACAAATTTATTTCTACTAAGAAACAGACTGGTGCTGGTGGAAACACAACAATTGTTGAAAAGAAGTTAACTGATTTCTAATTGAAGCTAATTCTGTTCATTCAATAAAAACAAGGTATTTTTGAAATTGTACAGTGTTCAAAACAAATATTGGCCACTGGACAGCTTAAAAAAACTATTTCTATCGACGATAAAAGCGATTCCTTCCTCTAGTTCACTGGACAAACTCGCGCAGAGTATATAAAGGAATCAATCAATATTCTATTTGTTGTGAAAAAACACAAAGTCCATTTAAACCCCAAATTTTCGCAACGAAGGTGATGCAACATGTCAACTGAATTTGTCGAACAATTATTTTACAAGCAAATAAGTAATTTAACAAAAAAAACCACTAACTCGTTTGATTATCAGTTTAGTGATAGATGGTTATGAATGAGGTAAAAAAGAATGGAAGCTGATGAAAGAGACTATAATTATTATCCAGAAACAATAACTCAAATAATGAAAGATCATAATCTTTTGCGTCCAGAAGATGAGGAGACATTTGTCCAATTTGTGAGGGGGTACTAGCGTATTGGGAACACGCAAATAATTTTAAGAGGTGCGAAATAATGTTTAAAAAGAAAAAATACTTAGAATGGAATGCTTACAAAAACAAGGTTGATTTCCTAGATGTCTTTTACTGGCAACAATCTGTGAGGCAAGAAAATTTGTGTAGATAGATACCTTTTTAAATAATTTTTATTTCTTTTCTTATTATGGAACTAATTAATCAAGACGAATTTAATGGTAGGAAGATAGAACTATCAAAGAAACTACTAAATACAGTGTTTATCTATCCGACAGACACAATATATGGATTAGGTTGTAATGCTACAAATAAAGACTTGATAAATCAGGTTAGAGAATTAAAAGGCCGATACCAACGACCTTTCTCAGTGATTGCACCTTCTAAAAAATGGATTTTAGACAACTGTGAAGTTGATAAAAATGCACAAGAATGGATTAACAAACTTCCAGGACCATATACTTTAATTCTAAAAGTTAAACATAAAAATTCAGTTGCAGATAATATTAATCCAGGATTAAATACTGTTGGAGTTAGAATGCCTAATAATTGGTTTGCTAAAGTAGTTGAAGATCTTGATGTACCAATAATAACAACATCTGTAAACATTGTTGGGGAGCCATTTATGACTTCATTAGATGATTTAGATTCAAATATAAAAAAAGGCGTTAATTTTATATTTTATACGGGAGAAATTAGCGGAACACCTTCAAAACTAGTATTCTTAGATAAACCAGAAGTAAAAGTTCAAGAGAGGTAAATATATGAGAGTTTTGGCATTTGGTGATGTCCATGGAGATCAAGGTTTAGTTAAAAAACTAGCAGATAGAGCTGAAAAAGAACATGTCGATTTAGTTATTATATGCGGAGATTTTACTCATTTTGATAAAAGCACTGATAACATTATAGGTCCTTTCAAAAAGAAACATTTGAAAGTTCTTCTTATTCCAGGAAACCATGAAACTGTTGCTACAGCTGATTTTTTAGCAGAATTTTATGGTGTAAAGAATATTCACGGTTATTCTGTTAAATATGGTGACGTTGGAATCTTTGGTTGTGGAGGTGCTAACGTTGGTCCGAACTTTGTACCTGATTCTGAAATTAAAAGTCTTTTAAAACAAGGATTTGATAAAGTAAAGTATCTAAATAAGACAATTATGGTTACACATGTTCACCCTGCGGATAGTGAAATGGGTAAATTTACTAATTTTTTTGAAGGCAGTAAAGGAGTTAAAGAATCAATAAATGAATTAAAACCTGATATTCTTTTATGCAGTCATGTTCATGAAGCAGAAGGAATTGAAGAAATGATTGGCAAAACTAAAGTTATAAACGTTGGTAGAGCTGGAAAAATCATAGACCTTTAATCTTCAGCAGAAAATCTTAAATCTTCAGGTTCACAATCTTTTGTATATTCATCTAGTATATCTATAACTTCGTCGTATTTTTCTGTGAATTTATCTTTTTCAGGGTCTGGACGTTCATCTTCATAGAACTCACTTCTTGTTTGACCACATAATGGGCATCCATTTAATGGTTTTTCTTCTTTAGCTTCGCAACCACATTGTTCACATATCCAAACTATCATTTTATAAGATATAATTCTAAATAGAATTTAAAGGTTTAGGTTTTAATCAGCACCGAAATACTTTTCTCGATAAAACCTTAGTAATTGTTCTGCTTCAGGTATGCAAGACTTATCTTGAACTCCAATTTTAGTCTTTTTTTGAAGAGATTCGAAATTAGTGGCGCCTTCAAGTACTGCTTCTTCAATATCTTTATCAGTAATATTTAAGATTTTATCAATAACTTTTGCTCCTTGTCGAATAACTCTATCTTTTTGACCTGATTTTTCAAAGAAATTATTTATTGCTTCTCTTAAAGCTTTATCTCCAAGAACTGAGCAATGAAATTTTCTAGGTGGTAAATCATGAAGTCTTTTAACAATATCTTGAGGTTTAATACTCATAGCATCATCAACTTTCATACCTCCATTTTCAGTAACCATTACTGAAAGCATAGAAGTACTTGCAATTGCTGAAGCACAACCAAAAGTTTGCCATTTACACTCTTTGATTTGTTCAGTTTTTGAATCAACTTTGATCCATAACTTCATCATATCTCCACAAGCTGGACTTCCTACCATACCCATTCCGTCAGCATCATAATTATCTGCTTCTTCTTTTGTTTTGAATAAATTCTTTGGATTAAAGAAATGTTCTTTTACAATATCTGTATAGAACCAGTCCTTTCCTTTATTTGTTTTTACGTCAGCGTAATTTTTTTCGTTAGTCATTTTTTTACTTGATCTAAAACCTCCTTTAAATCTAAATTAACTGGTGATATGCTTCTCAAATGTTTTACAATATCAGGTAATACTTTTATTACTTCAGCTATATCTTTTTCAGTTGTTTGTTTACCTAAACTAAATCTTATACTGCCATGTGCTGCTTCATAAGGCAGGCCAATAGCAGTTATTACATGTGATGCGTCCAATGTTTTGGATGTGCATGCTGAACCTGATGAGGCACAGATACCATATTGATTCATATAGAGCATGATTGCTTCTCCTTCAATATCTAATATTGTAACATTGACATTATTTGGAAGTCTTTTTGTAGGATGACCGTTCAAAAAAGTTTTAGGAATCTTTTCAGTCAAATCCTTAATCATTTTATCTCTAAGTCCAATTAGTCTTTTATTTTCTTTAACTTTTTCTTTTTGAGTTAATTCAAGAGCTTTTGCAAAACCTACAATTCCAGGAACGTTTTCTGTTCCACTTCGAAGACCTCTTTCTTGTCCGCCACCATGAATGATTGGTAAAATTTTAATTCCTCTTTTAATATAAAGAATTCCAACTCCTTTAGGACCATAAAGTTTACTTCCATTAATAGTTAGAAGGTCAACATTTAATTTGTTAACATCAAGTTCTTCAGATCCTCCTGCTTGACAAGCGTCAGTGTGAAATAAGACTTTATGTTTTCTAGCAATTGCTCCGATTTCTGCAACTGGTTGAATCGTTCCGATTTCATTATTTGCATACATGATTGAAATAAGAACAGTGTCTTTTCGAATTGCTTTTTCAACATCTTTAGGATCAATAAGTCCATATCTATCAACTTCTAAATAAGTTATTTCATATCCTTCGTGTCTTTCTAAATATTCGCAAGTATCAAGAACTGCATGATGTTCAATTGTTGTTGTTATGATGTGTTTTCCTTTTTCTTTATTTGCTCTCATAACGCCTTTTATGGCTAAATTAATACTTTCAGTCCCACCACTAGTAAAAATTATTTCTTCTGGTTTAGTTGCTCTAAGAATGTTTGCAATTGTTTCTCTTGCATCATCAACAGCTTCTTTTGCTCTTAAACCAATAGTATTGAAGCTTCCTGGGTTACCGTATTCTTCGCAGAAATACTTATCCATCTCTTTTTTTACTCGAGGATCTAAATAAGTTGTTGCCGAGTGGTCTAAATATATTTCTTTAACCATTTTAAATAAAAAAATTTAAAAGATCTTCTTTCCAGATTCTTCTTCTTCAATATGAATTGCTTCTGTTGGACATGATTCTGCAGCTTCTTTATTTTCTTCTAGCTTTGATTCATCAACAACTGGATTGATTGGTCTGGCTTTATCTTCGCCTTCGATTTCAACCATTTTCCAGTTATCAGGAGTCACTGCGGTACATGCTGCGCAACCGATACAATCTTCATCAGTGTGAATTAGTTTATATTTGGTCATTGTTGTTTCCCCCTTATATTTATTCTTTGAAAGACTTGTTCTTACTATAAAAAACTTTCTTTAAAATAAAGTTTTGATACAAGAAAAACAAGCTTTTCTAAGTATAAAAAGTTTATTCTTTTGCCTCTTCAAATCGTTTATTAACAATTTCCCAGTTTACATTCTCTAAGAATGCTGTTAAGTAATCTGCTTTTGCAGTTCCATAATCAATCATGAATGCGTGTTCCCAACAATCTAATGCCAATATTATTTCTTGATGTGCTGGTAAACCAATGTGATGTTCATACATTATGTAAGTATGTACTTTCTTATCTTTTTTGTTGTATGTTAAAACAACCCATCCAGGTGTGGATACAGCAGTAGATTTTAAATCTTGTATACAAGCATCCCACGAGCCAAATGCTTCTTCAACTGCAGTTTTTAACTCTGCAGATGGTTCTCCATTTGCTAAAAGATTATCAAAGTATAATTCGTGTAAATAGGTTCCATTAAATGCAACTGCTTCTCTTCTTTTTAGTTCTGAAAATTCTCCGAATGAGTAGTTTGTTGCTCCTTTATCTTGCTTTGCAAGTTTTTCTTCTATTTCGTTGAGTTTTGCAACATATCCTTTATATAATCCGAAATGTGCTTCTAGTTGTTTATTGCTTAGTCCTTTTAATTTTCCTAATAAATATGTAAAATCTTTTGCTTTATGTTCCATTTTTTATCACCTTTTAATTATATTTTAATCTTAAAAACGCAGAAATTAACTATAGTTAATTAGCACTTATATTTAAATCTTTCTCTTTTTAATCTTAGATGTTTTTAATTAATACTCTATAATACTAACGCCTGAAGTATCATCATCATTATCATCTTTTTCATCAGAATCAAACACTTCGCTAGAAACAGGTGTATCTCCAAACATATTAAAAGATCCATCACCAACAGTCGGAGTATCTGACATGATTGGTCTATCTGCTTCAATAAATTTTAATAGAAGGTCAATTACTTTTTTAATGTCATCAGCAGAATCTCTTTTAGTATCAATTTTTATTTCCATTAAGAAAGTATTGTTTATTCAGGTATTTATATTTTTCTTTTATTAAGTATATATTTATATAACTTTTTATATGAATTTTTATTCCCATAATTAGAATCAAAAGTAGTCACTAAATTTATGAATCATTAATAAAATGAAAAATATAGCTTTAATCGGTGTACCAATCGAAACAGTATTTATAGAAGATGCTGATGGATTTTGTATAGACTCTTGGGAATCTTATTCTAAAGGATTAACTGATAAAATTAGATCTCAAATCATGAATTCTAAAACTAAAAATCTGAATGTTATTGATAAAGGAGAATTAGATTTTGGAATAATTTCTGAATCAAAAGTTCAACAAAGAAATTTTTATTATGATGCTCATCATGGTATGAAATTAAAAAATCAAATAATTTCTTTAGATAATATTTCTGAACAAAAAAAAACAATTAAAGAATTATCAAATCTTTTTGACCATGTAATCTGTATTGGTCCAAGCCACTTTGGAGCATTATTATTATATCAACCAATTGATTCAGTAGTAAGAGCAGATTTTCATGGAGATTATTTTAGAAAAGACCAAGATAGATATTCAGGAGCAAGCTATGGTTCTTATATGATAACTGTAAAAAGAGATATTAAACCAAGGAAAGTTGTGAATTATGGGTGGGGAGGATTGGATTCTGAAAGAAAAGAAGAAGCAATGGATTTATTTGGTGAAGTTGGAGTTATAGGGGATGACCGATATAAAAATGCGACTTTATTTGATATAGACATGGATTGCTTTTCACCAGATTTACGAATGTGCAGCCAACCAAACTGTTCAGATCTAAGAAGATATCAAATAGAAAGAATGATTTCAGAAGTAAAACCTCCTAAAATTGGAATTTTTGAATACCGATCAGATTATGATGTTTTAGGAAACGGTGCTCAGTTCATAACAAATGTTATCAAGGCACTAGAATAAACGTTGATAGTTCTGAAAAATGATGTTGCTTAATTCTTGAATATCTAAGCCTTTAATCTCAGCAATTTTTTTCAAACTTTCAGAAATATCTGCAGGTTCAAATTTTTTCACAGGAAAATCTGTTTCAGTTAAAATTTGTTTTAAAGGAATCATTTTAGCCATTTCTTGAAATTGTTGACCTCTGATAATATCTCCTGGAATTGTTAAAGACCATTTATTATCAATACATCTTTGAACAAACTTTTTTTTACCTGAAAAACAATGCATAACAGCTTTTTTAACATTCATTTCTTCCATTATTTCAATAGCTTTTTCTTCAGCCATACGAGAATGAACAATAATTGGAATGTCTAGTTTTTGAGCTAAAGAAATTAATTCACGAAAACATTCTTGTTGTCTGTCAAAATCATTATCCCATTTCTTATCAAGACCAATTTCACCAATAGCGATAATTTTTTTTTTATTTTTTTTAATGAATTTTAATTCTTTTTCAAATTCTTCTTTAGAAACTTTATCACATTCACAAGGGTAAAATCCAAGAGCTGCTTTAATCAAAGAATGTTTTTTGGATAATTCTAGAATTTTTCTATTGTTTTTTGGGTCTATTCCATTACAAATAATTATTTTAACGCCTGCTTCTTCTGCTCTTTTTAGAACTTCATTTCTATTTTCATCAGATTCTTCTAGTTCCAAATGTGCGTGTACATCTATGATCATATAAATATAATAGAAATAATACTTATTTAAAGCTTATTCTTTATCTTTAGATCTACTAAAGCTTTCAACAACATCAATTACATACTTTCCTTCTTCAAGTTTGTAAACTAAAGGTTGACCTTTGAACAAATTAACTAAATCAAGTTCATACTTGCCTGGTTTTTTAATTTTAATAGATTCTAAATCAAGAACAATAGGTTTTTCAGTATCGATTTGAGGACCTAAAATATCATAAACATCTTTTTCAATTTGTTCTTTATCTTTTTTACTAAGTATAATCTGTTCTTCATTTTCTCGTTTTTCAAGAGCAGATTTTTTTATGTAAAAGAAAAGCTTTCCACCACAGGTACAACCTTCAATAATCTTATTAGAAGCATCACCATACATTTCTCCGCACTTTACGCATTGGTGTGGAATCTTTAATCACCTTTATTTTTTAGAAGCCGCTTCTTCTATCATCAATTGGATCTTCTCTGGATCGTTCTTGATTTCTTTAATAATACTTGCAGGACCAATAATTGTGAATCCTTTTCTGTCCCCTAGCAAAGCATCAATTAATGTTTGTCGAATTTTGTGCCATAATAACATGTTATCTTTACTTTCAGGATGAACAACTCCAAGTTCAATACCTCGAAATTTACCATCAATCTCTTCCATGGTTTTAGCAATTAACTCAGTTTCTTCATGACTTTTAAGTTTACCTTCTAAAAGAATAATCTTGTTCTCTTTAACAAGCTTCATCAGTTTATTGATTCTTTTAATAGAACTGAGCGCTTCTATTTCCGAATATGGTACAAATTGAAATGTTAACAAAAATTCACCTTTTATTTAGTTATTTTGAACAGGGTTTCATAAAAATCATCCATGTTCTTTCCAAACTTAGCACTAATACCTATTAATTCATACTGTGGGAATGCAGCTTGCATCTTTTTCAAATCTGATTTTTTCAAATCAACTTTGTTCCCGACTAATAAAACTGGTATGTTTCTTGCTTCTAAGTTACCAATGATTGTGATATTTACTTGTGTGTATGGGTCTTTTGTACTGTCTAAAACAACAATAACTGCATCCATATCATCAAGCCACTTAATAGAATCTATAACTCCTTTTGTAGCTTCTTTAGCTCGTTCTTTAGCTTCTTTTTCTTTCATGCCTTCTTTAATGAACTCTTCATAATCAATTCTTGTAGCAATTCCAGGAGTATCAACTAAATTAAATTTAAGTTCACGACCCTTATGTTTAATAGTAATTTCTTCTTTAATCTGAATTTCTCGAGTTTCGTGAGCAACATTTGAAACAGAACCCATATCTTCTCCAAGCCAATCTTGACAAATCTTATTAGCTAGAGTAGTCTTACCACCGTTAGGAGGACCATAGAGTCCTAATTTAATATCCTTTTTCTTTTTGAAAAGGTTTCTAAAGAATTTTCCTAAAAATCGTTTAAATATTCCTGCCATCTTTCACTAACCTTGAATTAATTAGAAAACTTTTAGTATTTAAAAGTTGTTATTTTAAATCATAGAATCATAAACATAAATCAGTGCATTCAGACACAGTCCAATAATTACAACAAGCTTGGCAATCAGAAATGCCTAAATAATTTTGACAACCATTAACTCCTGTGCTTTCAGCTGTTGAACAAACAGCAGTATCTCTTGCATCAAAAGGTTCATTACCACAATTCAAATAAAGAAAATTATCAACTTTAGCTATTTCATTGTAACTCTTTTGAATAAAACCATCTACTTCTTCTGTGAAGAAAGCAAAATGCTTCTTATCACGAAAATCAATTTCTAATTCTAATTTATCATAAAGTTGCATGGTGTATTCATAACCATTAATGAATTCAGGTAAAAAGAAAGTTCTTCGATAACCATCACGAACATCTTTAGCAAGTTCAACTTCAGTTGTAATAACATTAGTTACTTGAGAAGCAGTTTGTTCAGTTATAGTGTGATGAAAATCAATACTCGTCTTTTGAATTACAATGAAAATACTAGTAAATGCCAACATCATAAAAACCATTAAAATAACAAACTCTGTACTTGCTTGTCCTAACTTAGAATAACTATGTCTCCTATTAATATAACATCACCTTCTGATTTGATTTTAATATTACTCATACAACTACTGTTTCTCCGATTATTACTACATCCCCTTTTGATTCAACTTTAATATGCATCATGCCTGGATGAAAAAGAGGAGTTATATCTTGGATGTTAGTGTCGTCTGTTCTAGGATGTTCTCCTTGTATGGGGGTATCGGAAAAAAAAACTGCTTCCGTAGGTCCACGAGCAGTATTATATTTAATAACTAACTCTTGTGCATCTTCAATTATATACATTTCAAAAATTGATTCTGGAAAATTGGTGTCCATGGTAGTCCAAGAATTTTTCCCAACTGTATAAATAGAATCTGCAGTATCAATTAGATTTTTTCCAATTCGATTAATTTGTGTGGCCACTAAACCCTCATTAGAACTTTGAGAATATTTAAAGAAAATCATGCTTCCAGGAATAAGAATTGTCATTGCTAATCCTATGATGAACATATATTCAACAGATACTTGGGCTTTTTTTCTCATAAAGAATCCTCTTTTTTAATATTGAAATATAGCCTATGAAGTTTATAAAATTTGCCTTTTTTAAAAGAAAAGCTTTATTAATCCCATAAAAACACCAGTTATAATATGAAGCACTCTAGAAAAGCTCGTAAAGTTGAACGATTAAAGAAAACAAAAGAACCTATTGTTCAAGAAAATGAACCTAAATTGGTAGAAGAGAAAATAGTAACTGCGAGAAATGAACAGAAAAATTTTTTCTTAAGAATTTATGATGAACAATATAGAAAACTATTATTTATACCTATTTTATTATTACTATTCGCAATAATTGCAATTGGAATGAACATTGTTCAAACAGGCGATTTTGTAAATAAAGGAGTTTCATTAAAAGGAGGAATTATATTCACAGTTCCAACAGAAATTTCAATCACTTCTGAAGAGATTACTAGCATTCTACATAATCAATTACCTAATTCAGACGTATCTGTTAGATTAATATCTGAATTTGGAGTTCAAAAAGGATTCATAATAGAAGCAGCTGATATAACTGAAAGTGAATTATTATTAACACTTGAAACAAGAATACCTAATTTAAGAGACTTTTATTCTGCTGAAACAATTGGTTCATCGTTAGGAGACAGTTTTTTCAAACAAACATTATTTGCAATATTTGTTGCATTCATATTTATGGGACTGGTAGTTTTCTATTATTTTAGAAGCTTAGTTCCAAGTGCTGCAGTGATATTAGCAGCGTTATCAGATATTATTATTACCTTAGCAATAGTTGATTTTTTTGGAATGAAACTTAGCACTGCTGGAATTGCAGCATTCCTTATGTTGATAGGTTATAGTGTAGACACAGATATTTTGTTAAGTACAAGAGTTTTGAAAAACAAAGAAGGAACAGTCTTAAGTCGAATCTTAAGTGCAATGAAAACAGGTCTTACTATGACTGCAACCACATTAGTAGCAATTACTGTGGCATTGTTAGTAACTCAATCAGAAGTTATCAGACAAATAATGGTTATATTATTAGTTGGTTTATTAGTAGACTTAGTTAATACTTGGATTCAAAACGTGGCAATTATTAGAATATATTTAGATAAGAAAGGCGTAAAATGAATATACTAAAAAAATTATTTACGAATGTTAGAATTTTAATTTTAATAGCTTTCTTACTAATAGCAATTGTTAGTATTCATCCTAATCCTTGGCACGAAGGTGCAACTATTAGATTTGTTACAAAAGATAGTGCTGCAAACTTAGCAGGAATGGAAGGCCCGAGTTCTGGATCTACTCCGATGGGTAAAGAGACTATTATTGCAATAAATAATAAACCTGTAACTTCTGCAAATGATTATTATGAATTTGTAGCAGATATTCCTCCAAATAAAACATTTACACTTCAAACTAATGATAATATTTACCGATTAATCACAAAACCAGAATATAAAATCACAATACTAAATGAGACTGAAACTCAAACAATTACTACTGAAGTATTTGATGAAGAATTAAATGAAACAATTAATGTAACTGAAACAATTGAAGTGCCTATAGAAGAAAAAGAAATAATTGGAACTGAAGATATTGGATTAGTTGTTTATGATGCGCCTACTAATAATATTCGAAAAGGATTAGATTTATCAGGTGGAACAAGAGTAGTTTTAGAACCTGAAGAACAAGTTTCAGCAGAAGAACTAGATATTGTTATTTCAAACATTAAAGAAAGACTTAATATTTATGGCTTAAGCGATATAACTGTTCGATCAACAAGAGATTTAACAGGTGATTATTTTGTTGTTGTAGAAATTGCAGGTGCTAATAAAGAAGAAGTAAAAGAATTATTAGCAAAACAAGGAAAATTTGAAGCAAAAATTGGTCCTGAAGTTGTCTTTAAAGGTGGATCTGACGTAACTTATGTTTGTAGAAGTGCAGATTGTTCAGGAATTGATCCTAACTCCGGTTGCGGAACTTCACCAGAAGGTTGGGCTTGTAGATTTAGGTTTAGTATAGCGTTAAGTCCAGAAGCTGCACAAAGACAAGCAGATGTATCACGAAATTTAGAAGTTGTTTTTGAAGGAACAGATGATTACTTAAATGAATCGCTTGACTTATTTTTAGATGATATATTAGTTGATAGTTTAAGAATTGGTGCTGAATTAAGAGGAAGTCCAGTAACTGATATTTCCATTTCAGGAAGTGGAGCTGGAGCAACTCAACAAGAAGCGACTTATGACACTTTACAAAACATGAAAAGGCTTCAAACAATATTAATTACAGGAAGTTTACCAGTAAAACTTAACATTGTAAAAACTGATTCTATCTCGCCATTATTAGGAGAAGAATTTATCAAGAACGCATTATTAATGGGTTTATTAGCAATTGTATCTGTAGCGATTGTTGTTTTTATTAGATATAGAAAATTCAGCGTTTCAATACCTATGTTTATAACTATGTTATCTGAAGCATTAATTATTTTGGGTATGGCTTCTATTATTGGATGGAACTTAGACTTGGCAGCAATAGCAGGAATTATTATTGCGATAGGAACTGGAGTGGATCATCAAATAGTTATTGCAGATGAAACTCTAACAAGAAAAACAATTGCTTACTTAAGTTGGAAAGATAGAATTAAAAGTGCTTTCTTTATTATAATGGCTGCTTATTTTACAACATTAGTTGCTATGATTCCATTATACTTTGCAGGAGCAGGACTCTTGAAAGGATTTGCAATCACAACAATCTTAGGAGTAACTGCTGGAGTATTCATCACTAGACCTGCATTCGCAGCAATAGTTGAAATATTTAACGAGAACTAATTAGTTAAGAACAATTTTTTGAATATTATTTTTTTCTAAAGAAATTATATTTTCAGGTAAAGGTTTTAATTTTTTATATTCTAGTTTTTGTTCTTTGTTTATAGTATAGTAACCAATAATTTTTTCTGGAGTAATAATACCTTCATATGCACAACTATCTTCATAAGCTAATGAATCATGATAATTGTCTTTTCTTGAATCTTCATCAGGTCTAAGTTTTGACAAGTCATCAATTAAAATTCTAAAGCATGCAAGTTCTCCACCCCATTTTCTAAGAGCTCCATTAGCTCCAAAATGAATATGGCCATAATCAATTAAATAAACTAATTCAGGATTGGATTCTAAACTTTTTCCGCAACATTCTTCTCCTTTATAATTTGAAATATTAGTTTTACTGGGAGGTTTAATACCTTCTTTTAAAATTCTATCAAGAAAAATGTTTGATGTCGAATGATAAAGAATTAATTGGTCTGCTTGACTTAAGAATGAAGATAATTCATTCCAATGTTTATCTCCAAAAAAATTAGCTTTGTAATCAACAATCATGAATTTAGAAATCTTAGAATGTATAAAAAAGTATGGGCCCACCCGGACTTGAACCGGGGATTCCCGCCATGTCGAGGCGATGTCATTTACGGCGCGCTTAGCTGTAAACTAGCGAATCTTGATTTTAGCGCGTAGCCGCTAGACCATAGGCCCAATCTTGGTGGAGAAGAATAGGCTTTTTATAAATATTTTGCTTCTATTGATAAACTTTTTAAAGCAACTCTTTTTTTGTTTAATTATGCAAGAATCAAAAACAAAGTTTTTGGTCTATCATGATTTTTAGTGAGGAAAATTATGCAAGAAATGGAGCTTAAAGCGATTATTAATTTAGAAAATTTCAAGAAGAAATTAGAGTCTATTGGAGCAGTATTTATTAAAAAAGGGCTTCAAAGAGATTTTAGTTTTGATTTTCCTGATGGTAGAATTTGGAATAAAAAAGAAACTCTAAGAGTTCGATTTATTGGAGAAGAAGCAGTTTTATCTTGGAAAGGAAAAAAAGAGATTATTGATGGTTATAAGGTGAGAGATGAAGAGGAAGTGAAAATTCAAGATGGAAAAAAAATGATGTCTGTGTTTGAAAAGTTAGGTATGCGAGTTCGTTATAGAAGAGATTTAAATGTTGAGTATTATGAACTTAATGAATGTATTCTTAGAACTGAAGTTTATCCTCAAATGTTTGATCTTGTCGAATTAGAAGGAACTCCTGAAAAAATGGAAGAAACAATCAAGCTTTTAAATATGGAACGAAAAGATTTTTTGAAAGAAGGAATAAATTATTTTATGAGACTTTTTGAAAAAGAAACTGGAAAAAAAGCAAAAATATGTGATTCGAATGAAAACTTATTATGATGATATTGCAGATGGATATGAAGAACTTCACAAGGAAGAACAACTAAGAAAATTAAGAATTATAAAAGAACATCTTCGTTTTGATAGATCTGATTTAATGTTGGATGTTGGTTGTGGACCTGGTTTTGCATCAGAAATTCTTGATTGTCGACTTGTAGGTTTAGATCCTTCAAAAGAACTTCTAAAAAGGTGTTCTTTCAAAACGATTTGTTGTGAAGCGGAGGAGATTCCTTATCCGGATAAATATTTTGATGTTGTTATATCTGTAACTTCAATTCATAATTTTAATGATGTTGAAGCAGGACTTTTAGAAATGAAACGAGTTGGAAAAGAAAGATTTGCGTTTTCTATTTTGAAAAAAACCGGTAATTCTGAAAAAATTAGAACTTTAATTGAAAAAATTTTTTCTGTAAAAAAAGTGATTAAAGATGAACAAGATTTAATTATTATTGCGAAAAGCTTTTAAATATTATGATTAATATTCTTTTTATGGATGAAGAACATAAAGATGGTGAAATAGAGTTTATTTTGAAAGATTTAAAACATGAAAGTGAAAGTATTATGCACGAGTTAATGGAGATGGAAGATTTATTAGTAAAAATGAAAACTACTTTAGAATCTGGTCAAATTATTAACAAAGAAACTTTATTAGGTGATATAATGGCTCTTAGAAATAGGATTGGCGTTATTGAAAGAATTGATTCTAAAGAATTTGGTGAAGAAAAAGCAGCTGGAAATCTTCTGGAAAAATTAAGAGGTATGATTGATAAGTGTATCTGATTTTATCGTAATCTTTAAATATTAGTGTCGTATCCAGTATACTAAAAAATATACTAATTTTAGGTGATAATATTGGCTTTTGAAAAAATTAACGATCCAAGGGTAAGAAAACTTGCTCAAACTTTAAGAGATAATGGCTTAGCTTGTTCTGACTCTGAAGCTGAAAGAATGGCTACAGAAATGACTTGTACTGAACAAAAAATTCAACAAAGCTTTGATGAACAAAAATCTAATGAAACTAAAGAAAAAATTGTTGAACCTCAAATACAACCAGAACAAGTTTCTAGACTTGAACCTTCTGAACCTAAACTTGAAGGCTCTGATGTTAAACCTTATTATGATAATAAAGCAGTCGACCTTGATCCAAATAAAACAGTTAGTGAATTAATGAGTGAAGATGCAAGTGCAGTATATGCTGATAAGCAACCAACACCTGAAGAACTTTCTGCAAAAAAATTGATGGAAGAAGAAGGTTATCAAGAAGAACCTCATATTTCTGAAACCGAACCTGTTTCTGTTCAAGAATCTGAATCTTCAGTTTCTGAAATCTCTAAACCAGAACCACAATCAGAATTTGTTTCTGAATCTGTTGAGGAAGAATCAGATATTACAATTAGTGATGCAGAACCTAAGAACGACTTTGATTGGACTACTGATGATTCAAAAAAAGAGGACTTAATGTCTGAATCTGAACCTGTAGCTGAAGCAGAGTCGACATCTGAACCGGAACAAGAATCTGAGTCTGAACCAGAACCTGAAGAAGAATCCGAACCAGAACCCGAATCTGATGAAAAAGATGAATTTGGTCAGGGAGAAACAGGTCAACCAAAACCAGGTGCTGAAAAAATGCCTGAATCAACTATTGATTTAAGTGATGTTTTTAATTTCAGTAAAAAATAATTTTTTCTCTATTTCTCAGTGAAAAAAGCACAACCTTTATATAATACTTTAGACTCATTATTTTTTATATCTACTTTAGAATGAGAAAAGATTGAGGGGGTACGATTAAAATGAAGAGATTGGTTTTATTAATATCGATGTTCTTATTAGCTATTATGACAGTTAGTGCAAATCCTGTTATAAATGTAGTAGGAGCGCAAACTGTAGCCGAAGGAGCAACACTTACATTTGAAGTGACTTCAACAGCAGCAGACAACGTAACAACAGCTTTTACGTACAATTATACAGGTACATACGGAAGCTTAACAAAGAATAATGAGACATCTGCAACGTTCACATGGACTCCAGGGTTTACTGACGCAGGAGTATATAACTTTGAATTTACAGCAACTGACTTAGATTCTACAACAAGTACAACACCAGTAATTACTGTAACAAATACTAATAGAGCACCAAGTATTTCAACTAGTGCAGTTACAAGTGTTGTAAAAGATCATGCTTATTCATATGACGTTGATGCAACAGATGCAGATAGTGATGTGCTAGGTTATTCATTAGTTAGTCCACCAGCTGGAATGACTATCAATGCAACTAGTGGTTTAATTGTATGGACTCCGACTACAGTAGGAAATTACTCTGTAAAAGTTCGAGCAACTGATGCTTCATTATATGATCAACAAAATTTCACAGTAGAAGTTCTATCACCAACATATTCATTATCATTAACTGATGTAACTGTTGGCGGAACAACTCAAGAAAGAGATAATACAGAAACAGCAACTTTCACAGTAACAAATATTGGAAGTGAAACAATTACAAGTATCACATTAAGCGATAATGCAGACACTAGTTATGGTGTAAATTTTACTCCATCAACAATTGCAAGTCTAGCAGCTAGTGCAAGTGTAACTGTAACAGTTTCATTATATATTCCAGAAGACCAAGATGCAGGTGAATTAAACATTGCAACTATTACTGCAGTTGGAACAAGCGGAACAAATCAAGTTACAGGAACATCAGACTTAAATGTTGAAGCAGAAAACAACTTAGTGATTAAAGATGGAACAATCACTGTTGATGGCGATGATCAAAATTTAGATGATGGTGACGATGTAACTGTTAGACCAGGAGCAGATGTAATATTAGAATTAGATATTAAAAATACTTTTGGTGATAGCATAGATATTGAAGATATTGAAATCTTAGTTTACGATGATAGTGGAGATTTAGATATTGATGAAGAAGAATCAATGTCTAAATTAAGAAGAAGAGATACTGAAACAGTAATTTTTGAATTCACAATTGACAAAGACTCTGATGAAAGCACATATGAAGTGTTTATTGAAGTAACTGGTGTTGATGAAAATGATGCAGAACATGGTGAAACTTGGGTTATTGATTTTGATGTAGAGAAAAAAACTCATGACATTAGAATTGCAAAAGCAAATCTAGGGTCCTACTTTTGTGGAGACAATTCCGTTGAGTTATCAATTGAACTTGAAAACATTGGAACAAAAGATGAAGATGAAGTTGCTATCGAGATTAAAAGCACTGTTTTAGACTACCATAGAATTTTCTATGATTTGGTCATTGATGAAGAAGATGATTTAACAAAAGAAGTTATCATCCCAATTCCATCAGATGTTGATGCAGGAACAATAATAATTGATTTAACTGCTTACTATGACCGTGATGAAGAAACAGATATAGATTATGTATACTTGACAATTCCATCTAGTTGTGGAACTACAGTACCTTCAACGGATAATAATGGTAATGCTAACCAAGATAATTCAGGAAGTATTGTTGTGGAGTCAGGAAATAATAATCCTGTTGTTGATGATACAAACTTTGTAAGTTCATCATCAGGTCAAGAAGTAACATCTGGACTCTTTGGCGGAGGAGCACTAGCAACATCATTACTTGTAATGGCTAACTTATTAGTATTAGTTATTATAGTAATCTTAGTAATGAAGTTTTTAGTAAGAGTTTAAGTGAAAACCAAGTAGCTTAAAGCTACTATTTTTTTTCTTTTTTAACTTTAAATTTTTTTCTTAGAATTATTTTTTCTCAATAAATTCTCGCATAACTTGAACAAACTCTTCAGCTTCTTTTAGATAATCTTCATATTGAGAACCAGTAATTTCTTTAATTTCTCGACTTAGAATCATTTTACTTAAGTTATAGAAATTATTCATCATATTAGGATATTTTTTATCAATAAAACCTGTTTTAACAAGTTTTTCTTCCATTAATTCAGCAACGTGTTCAGGAGAAGGTGGAACTTGATTTAATTTCATAAGAGCTGCATGAGCAGAATCAATAACTGCCCAGTATAAGTCAATAACTGCTTGTGATAAATGCCATTTAGAATTCATAATTGTTTGAGGTGCACGTTGAAAATATGACCAAACTGATTCTTGACTAGGTCTTATTCTTCCTTGATGAAGTAATGCTTGTAAAGGTTCAAAAAATCCTGTGTCAATTAAAGCGATACCATCTCTTAGAATATTTACAGCTACTGGATCACCTGCTCTAACAAACTCCCAAAAATTAGTGAATTTAAGAGTTGTAACGTGAATTTTGGTTGAAGTTTCAGCTAAAGTTTTTTCAACTATAATTCTATAAGTTTGAACGAATTCTTTACTTAGTTCAATAGAAATATCATCAATAACAAGTAAAATATCAATATCATTACTTTTGGTTTTTTTCCTAGCAGTACTTCCAAAGAGAACAATTGCTTTGAAGAATTTACCCATTTCTTTGTAAATCTTCTTTGTGAAAGAATAAGCTACATCAATATCGTTCTTATTATAATTTTCAACGTTTAATTTATCCTTCTCTTTAACTTTAAAGTCCAACTACTACACCTCTCTTTTTCCCTAAGATTGATTATAAATGAATCTTCTATATAAATTTTACTCTATTGGAACTTCACTCCATAGTTTCCATTCATTTGTTGGTGAATAAGCTCCTACAATGTACAATGGTGGTGCTTGATATCCAAAATGTGTTTGGTGGAATTGATTAAATCTTCCTCCTCCCATACCAACACTATACACTGGACTTCCAAAATAAGTAAGTGCATCAGGTAAGGTTGTTTGAAAATTAAAACTTCCACCTTCAACGATGAAATCTTTATATCCTTCTTTTTCTAAAAGTTGAATAAATTCTTTAATAGGCGCATTTCCTCTTCCAGGTGTTAAATGCTCATCATCATAACCAAAGTTATCTGCGATGTGAAAATGACCAAGAACACCTGCTTTATGTAAATCTTTAACTTTCCCAATAGCCCAGTTATTAAATCTTTTGTCAAATTCTTTATCTGTTTCGCCTTCTTTTCGTTCCATATGTTGTCTCCAAAGATTCATATGACCAATATCTATTGTTGATTTAATATGTTCTTTAGCTAATCGTTTAGCTTCTTCTTCTCCTTTGCTTGGAGCAAGTCTTCGAACCATTTCTTTTCTTCCTTCAAGAACTAAATTTTTTAATTCTTCAGGATGACTACCATAATTTTTTGTTTGCCAATTCTCGGGAGCAATATAAATAGATTCCTTTAAACTATCTCTGTGTTCTGCTGTTCTTTGCATTGCAAGGACTCCTGCTTCTGCAAGAGTTCTAGCAGATTCTTTAAGTCCATAGTTTTCAACTGTTTTTACATGTTTAATAGCTTCCATGTGTTGAGATGCTTGAACGTCAGCAGAAGCTGCTGCTTCGTGAATATGTTTCATTTGAAATTCTTCTTCTTTAATCATTCTTTGTAAAGCTTCAGAAGGCATTTCATTATCTGAAGGTGGAACTAAATCTCCGCCATGACCATAAACACTAGCATGCCTTTTTCTTAGAATTTTCCATTTATCCTCTTCGGGCATATCTTCTTCTAAATTATTATAAAAATCAAGTGCATCTCTAAGCTTTTGAATAGTATAAACATGAGTTTCATATCTTTGCGAGTAATAAAGAGAATGACCCTTAGCTTGTAATACTTGGTTCATATATTGAGTTTTAAAAAACATCTCTTCAGGTGTAAGAGTTTGATCAGGATGTCTTTCATTCCAACCTTTAGCTTTATCCTCAAAATAATCAAATGTTCTTTTTTCTGTCTCGAATTTAGTGCCTGCCCCGTCCCAGATAGGAACTCTTTCGAACATATCTTCAGCATGGTTAAGGTCAAACTCCCAATCTTGTTTAATGGCATTACCTTTAATATCAACCCAATCTTCTTTTGAAATTATATTTCCACGATCATCTTTAGTTCCTATTAATTTTCTACCTGCGACTTTTTCATAAGACTCGGCTGTATGAAACTTAGGTTCAAAGAAATCTTGATCTTTTCTAATTGCTTGAATATGACCATTTCGGTCATCGACAACCATAACAGGTGCTTTTTCGGATTCTTCTTCAAAACCACTGAATTTTATATTATCACCATTCCATCGTTGTTCAGAAATAGGTCTTTGCCATTCACCTGTATGAACAACAACTGCTCCACCAGTTGTAGCTTCTGCAGAGAAATCAATAGCTTTTTTTAATTCTTTAAGAGTTTCGTATCTTTGTTGAGGATTAAAACCTTCTTGTGTTAAACCAGCTAACCCTTCAGCTGCAACAGTCGCGTGAGTAGTAGTTCTAACTTCATTAACTTCAGCTAAAGCTTTCATATCTTTTCTTTCTTCTCTGTCAAAGGATTCTGGTGTGAATGCTTGTTGATTACCTTTTCCTCGTCCACTAAAAACTAATTCTACTTTACCAGCTCCTTCTTTTATCGCAGCGTTCAATGCTTGTAACTGGTGCTGCATAATACTTGCACCTTTACCAATTTCTTGAGGCCCAAGATTAGTGATTGGTTTCTTTTCTTCATCTTCTAATTTTATAGGTTCTTCTATGAAATCATCGTGAATTGCTTGTCCTCGATCCATTGCATGGTAATAACCAGTGTTAAATACAGCCATTTTTAGTATTGTCCTTTGTAAGTGGAATTGTCCATTGCTTTGTTAATAGCGTCAATTACTTGTTTTGATCGGTCAACATATCCAAAATCTGTATCTCTATCATTTGTTGTTTGACGATTCTTTTCAATTTCTTCTTGTTCAGTGTATAATACTTGTCTTTCCTCAGCACTTAAGTATTCTCCATTTTGAACTTTTTCAAAAGTTTGTTTAAGTTCTTGATAAAGATCAGGATCGCTTTTTGAATGAACTTCTTGTTTTAATTCTTCTAAAGCTTCTCCATAAATTGGTTGTTTAGCAGCTTTTATCTCTTGTTCTTTTCTGACTTCTTCTTCTAAACTTTGAATTTTTTCATCTTCGCTTTTTTCATTTTTTCTTTCTTCAGCGATTTCTTCTTCCATTAAAAGATCTTCAACACTTGCTTTTAGAAGTTCTTCTGCTTCTTTAATTTCTTTTTTATTTTTATCTTCTAAAGCCTTAAGTTCTTCTTCTTTTTTCTTTTTTAAATCTTGTAACTTTTCAATTTGCTGTTTACGTTGATCAATGCTTACCATGTTATCATCTTATGAGCTTTTTTATAATTCTTATAAACTAGCCACATATTAGTTTTAGCCACTCCTGCAGCTGTTTTTCTAGCACTGCTTGGCGGAGGTCCGACTTTTTTTTCTCCTTTTTCACTTTTGAATAAATCCATTGGTGCTAATGATGTGAAAATTTCGCCAAACCCTTTTGCAACTGAAACAAACGGATCTAACATTCCAAGATTTCTTGGTTTATTTTCTTTTTCTTGTTCTTTTTTTATATTTACTTTTTCGCCAGCTTCTTTTAAATAATCTTCAAGTTCATCTCCTAAAGATTCCATAGCTGCTCTAACAGAATCATCAATGATACTATATAATTCCATAGTTTCATCATCTCTATAAGATTTGTAATTATCAATTTCTTCTTGAGTCCAAGCATAAGTTCTAAGAGTCATTATACCTCTACCTGTATGAGAAGGGCCTCTATGAGCATAATTATCTTGTTGATGACTTAATTCTGATCTTGTTCTGAATTCAAAAGTTGCTAAGATAACAGGATGAACTCCTTTTATAGGTGGCTTTTTAGCTAGAATTTCAATTTCAATCATGGAAGATTCAAATGCGCTTATCAAATCAGGACCCATGATGTGTTTTTCTTTCATTTGTAGTCTTCTAATATTTCTAAGATGAGGCTTAATCCAAGCCATATACATCTTTATAGTGTCCCAGTGTTGTCTTAAATATTTTAATTGAAAGGTTCTTCTACTATCCATTTCTTTATGAGTTTTTTCTTTCCAATTAATATAAGAATATAGTTTTCTTCTTAAAACATTTTTTAATGAGGTATTAAATTTCATACCATCAACTTTTCTATCAACTGCTTCTAAAGAATATGCGTGTGTATTAAAAAATAAATCAGGTAAAGTTGTGAATCCTACTGTTTGAGCTAAGCCATAAACAGAAGCAGGATTTTTTGATGCTCCTTCAACAAGGTCAACATATAGTCCTTTTAAAGTAACATCTGCACTTTTAGATTCTTTCCAATTATTATAAATTTCTAATCGTTCATCAATAATTCTAAGCTCTCGAACTAATTGGAAAAGATCTTTGACCATTTTTCCAATAGAAGCCATGTATTGAGAAACTCTATCTTGTTGAATTGAAAGTCTTTGCTGAGCAGCTCCCCAAAAAGCACTTTGTTCAGATGCAGAAAAAACATCAGTTATTTTTTCAATATCATTATATGATTGATCTCTTCTTAATTGACTAATAGTCCAGTAGTACATTTCTTCAATAGACATGTT
The DNA here is from genome assembly GCA_937912225.1 of Candidatus Woesearchaeota archaeon. Classification (GTDB taxonomy): domain Archaea; phylum Nanobdellota; class Nanobdellia; order Woesearchaeales; genus JAHIUF01. The sequence goes on from CALDOJ010000016.1 coordinate 49,347, forward strand.
GAATGATTCGTGCATTAATCTATATCTTTTAACAGCTTTAGGAAAACCAGTAGGAGAATAACCAGTGTTATGAGGGGCCATTTTAGCCTGAAGAGTAACTTCTTCTGCAATCTCTTCTTTAAATCCGTACTTTGCCAGACCTTTAAGTTCAATCTTGTCTTTTTCTCCCATCTTACATTTTTAGTTTTATAGCTTTATATTCTTTTCGATTATTTAAGAGAGGTCTCTCTTAACTACAATTTTTTTTTTTTTGATTTTGTTATTTATGATGATGAATGTATTTTCTATGTTTAAGTTCTTTTATATGATTAATTTTAGTTTCAATCATTTTATCAATACTTCCAGAAACATCTTCAAGCAAGATTGCAACATGATTTCCGCCAAGTAAATGAGGAACAATTACATAATCAGCTCCCAAGTCATATAACTCTAAAGAATCATTAACTGTTAAAGCAGTAACGATGATTGTTGCATGTACATTTACTTCTTTAATTTTTTTAATTAAAAGATGATTTGATTTAACATCTGGAATAGTTGAGATGACCATATCAATATTTCTTAATTTTAATTTTTCTAAAATTTCAATATCGCTAAAGTCGCCATAAATACAAGGAATTTTCTTCTTAATAAGGCTTCTGATGATATCAGGATTTAAATCAACGATTACATAATCCTTTTTCATCCTTTCAAGACTTTTTGCAATACTATAACCCATCCTATCATAACCTATAAGAATGGCATTATGTGTATGATCTTCTTTTATAAAATGAAGTTCTTTATTAACAGGACTTAAATTTTCAAAAATTTTCAAATACTTACTCAATTTATTGTATAGTTGCTTATCGAACTTAATGAAATAAGTTGAAATAGTAACAGTAATAACAGCAAGGATTGTTGTTAGTGAGAGGAAATCTTGGCTGAGGTGTCCTAATAGTGCTCCTTGAGCAACTATTATAAGAGAGAATTCTGATGTTTGAGCTAAACTAATACTAGTCATGAATGAAGCTTTTCTTTTATAACCAAAAAAACTACAAATAAGTGTTGTTAATATTGGTTTAACAATGATTACTAAGAATGTTAAAGCAACTATTATAGGAATCCAAGTAGCAAATTTATCAAGCACTAATTCCATACCTAGTGAAACAAAAAAAATTGTTGAAAAAAAATCTCTTAATGATTTTACTCTACTTTCAATTTCAATATTATAAGGAAGATTAGCTAATGCAACTCCTCCAATAAATGCACCAATCGCAATTGAAAATCCGAAAAAAGTACTTATAATTCCAAACGAGAAACAAACAGTTATGGCCATTAAAAATAATATTTCCGGTGTTTTAGCAGCGATTTTAAAAATCTTTGGAAATATAAATCTACTAGCTAAATATGCTATTACTAACATGGCAAAACCTTTGAAAATAGCAATGAATAATACTAGAAAAGACATGTTATCAATAGTTTGAAGTGTTGAAAGAGCAATTATTGCAAATAAATCTTCCATTAATAAAAAACCAATAATGATTCGTCCATGAAGAGTGTCAAGTTCTTCTTTATCAGACAGTAATTTTACAACAACCATGGTGCTGCTAAAAGCAACAATTAAACCTAAATAAATGACTTGTTCTCCAACAAAACCAAGCCATGAAGCAATTAACATTCCTAATAAAAAAAGAGAAATAATTTGAACGCTTCCACCAACACTTGATAGTAATCCTACATCTTTTAATTTTCTAAAATCAAGTTCTAGACCGACCATGAAAAGTAAGAATGCAACACCTATTTCAGCCAAAGTTTTTATAGTCTCAAGGTCGGTTATAAAACCAAAACCAACTGGGCCTATAATTAAACCTGCAAGAATATAAATTGGAATAAGAGGTTGTTTGAGAACTCGAGCCAAGAAACCAAGAACTGTGGCAAAAATAATCATTAAGCCTATATCAAAAAATATGTTTACCACTAGACACCTCTTTATAGTTACCTCTCACTAATTTTGAGGTATTCTCATATATAAAATTATTGATTATGAGTGTAAAAATAAACGATTTAGAACCAATCTTTTTTCTTAAAGAAAATGAATAACATAATCATTGAACAAACAATTAGGCCCCAAGCAAAAAGATAACCATGTTGCCAATTAATTTCAGGCATTATTTTAAAATTCATACCATAAAGACCTGTGATGAATGTAGGAACAAGAATGAGTGATCCAAAAGCAGTCATTTTCTTAATTATTTTATTAAGATTGTTTGAAACATTACTCAAGTATAAGTCGAGAGTTCCTGTAAGAATATCTCTATATGTTGCAACCATATCAATTAATTCGATAGTGTCATTGTATAAATAACGAAAATTCTTAATGTATTTTTCATCAAGATTATCAGAACTTTCTTTTTCAATACTAACTAAAACTTCTCTGTTAGCTGAAAGAGCTTTTTGAAAGAAAATAAGTGTTTTTTTAAGAGAGAAAATTTTTTGAACTGTTGATTTTTCAGAACTATGAAACGCCAGATCTTCAACTTTATTAATATCTTTTTCAATTGAGTCAAGAATGGAAAAATATTCATCAACTATGTTGTCAATTAGCTTAAAAGCCATGTAAGTAGTTCCTTTTTTTAAAGAAGATTTCTTAACTTCATCGCTTTGAAGTTCAACTTGTTTTAATGAATCAAGTTCATGATTTGAAAATGTAACAATTAAATTCTCAGATATTAAAACAGAAAATGCTGCTGCTTTAACTTCTTTATTTTGAATAAGAGGACTCTTAAAAATTATCATAAAATAATTATCTAAATCAGTAATACTTGGTCTTTCATTTTCATCAAGACATCTTTCTAGTTCTTCTTTTGGAATGGCTATTTTTTCACTAATTTTTTCTAGCTCTTCTTTTGTTGGATTAGTACAATTTATCCACTTAATTTTATGAAAATCTAAATCATCTATATTGCTTTCTTCAATAGAATTAGTTTCTGAATTATACTGTAAAGTTTTAAGCATGTATTTGTAATTAATGAAAATCATATAAAAACTTTGTTTACTACTTTAGATAAGATACTATTTTTCTATGATTATAAATGACAAACTTTAAATTCTAGTTCTCTAAAAAAAGTGTATGCTTGACTGGAACGAATTTAAATCAAAATTTGACATGGAGATATTTAAGACTGTTTTTAAACAATGTTTAGATGTTAATAGCGAAAAAGTTTTAATTATTGGAGATTATGGTTCTAAAAACAATCTTTTATCACCGTTGTTAACTAATGCTTATGCATTTGCAGCTAGAGAAATGGGACTTGATTATAGTGTTGTATTGCAGAATTCTAAAGCAAGAGAAGATATGGCTGATGAAGTAATGTTATCGACCCTAAAAAAACTTCCACAAGCAAGTACTATAATCTTGAATGTTTCTAATAGAATGGGAAAATTGGGAAATCTCGGAAAAAGTTTTAGGAAATTCTGTCATGATAGTGATCATAAATTTATTACTTCATCAAGTTTAGGAAGCTTACAAAGCGATCAAATAAAATATGTTTTGAAATCAATGAATGTCGATTATAAAAAAATGCATGATAAAGGTGAAAGAATAAAAAAAGCTTTAGATAATGGACGAGAAGTACATGTTTTTACAAAGGCTGGAACTGATCTTCTTTACAATGTAGAAGGTTATGAAGCAATTAATAACGATGGAATTTATAATCGAAAAGGGATGGGTGGGAATTTACCTGCGGGAGAAACGTATATTGCTCCAAACAAAAGAGAAGTAGAAGGAACAATAGTAATTGATGGAAGCTTAAGATTAAAAGATAGGACTATGATTGTTAATAATCCTGTAAAATTAGATATAAAGAAAGGTGAAATTGTAAATTTCGGACCTGGTTATGAATCAAATCTTTTAAAACAAACAATTGAATGGGCTCATGGCAGGTCAAAACATCCTTGGGGAGTTCGAAGAATTGGGGAATTAGGAATCGGAACAAACCCTAACGCTAAAATAATTGGTGCAACAGTGGTTGATGAGAAAATGCTTGGAACTTGTCACTTTGCAATTGGTAGTAATGCGTGGTTTGGAGGAACAATTTATTCAATAATTCATTTAGACCAAGTATTAAAAGATCCTGTAATAAAAGTTGATGGAAGACTTCTCAGAGTTTAATTAATTCTTTTTGATTTCACAACCACCTGCAGGTAGAACTCGAATAATATCATCAAGGTCACCACCGATTTTTTTCTTAATAATTTTTGCAATAGTGCTTGCTTTTTCTTTTCCTTGGACAACTTCAACGAATTCTTTACAATTTTTTTTGATTGCAGATACAGGTCCGCCCATGACTTTATCCTCATGAATACCAACGGCCAAATTCATTTGAGGAATTACATAATTGGTTTTCCCCCTAATCATAAATGAACCTTTAGTCATGAACTCTCCAGAATTAGCTTCTTTGGTAACTTGATCAGGGTTTACATTAAAGACATCAAGAGAAGTCATTCCTTGACGCCAAGCTCGACTATAAACTGCTGTAAAATTAGTTGCTTCTTGTATTGTTAATTCTGAAATTTTCCCGCCTTCAGATTTAATAACAACGAATGGTGAACCAGCCATATCAGTGTGAAAAACTAAATCGTCAGTATCAGTATATTTCTTAACGACTATCTCGTTAGTTGTAGCGTCGCGGCCGCCAATTACTAAAAGTCCATCACTAGAAACAAACCATCGAAACTTTTCAAACCATTCTCGCTTAACAACTTTTTTTATATTAAGCTCTTTAATTTCAACTTTTTCATCTTCAACGGTTTTAAGCTTTTTTTTAGATATTTCTAATGCTTCTAAAGCTCCTTTTAGCTTTTTCTTAGCTTTCTTAGATTTTTCAAAAAATACACTAGCATTTTCTTCTACACTTTTTCTAATATCAAGACTTATCTTCATAGAGTATCTTAATTAGAAATTGTTTAAATAGTTTTGCTTAACAAGAAGGAAGTAAGTCCCAGTTAACTGCATTTTCTTCACAAAGAGTAGCTTCACCATGAGAAATAATTCGAGGAATTAATTTATTTTGCATTTTACAAAAACCATCTTGATTAATTATGTCGCTTGGTAATGAAGAACAATCTACTTCGTCTTCAGTGATTCCCGCACTCCAATTCATAATCATGGCTCCAATAGCAACTGCGAATGCAATCAAAAGAATAGTTGCAATAATTGGAGACATCCCTCTTTTATTCATTTAGTAATATAATTACAGGATTGATATTTAAAGTTTACCTTTTTAATAATAAAATCATAATCTTTATTAATAAGTTCTATTTTAAGTCAATAAAAGGGGTGATTGTAATGTTAATTTTATGGTTAGTGGGTGCTGTTATTCTATTTATTCTATTAGGACTTAAAGTTGTTAATGAATATGAACGAGGAGTAAAGTTCACTTTAGGAAAATATGCTGGTATTATGACTCCAGGTTTAAATGTTGTAGTTCCAATTTTTCAAGCTTGGCAAAGAGTAGATATGAGAGTTAAAGCTGTTGATGTTCCAGATCAAGATTGTATGACTAAAGACAATATTTCTGTAAATGTAAATGCAGTTATTTATTATCAAGTTGCAGACGCTGAAAAAGCAATAATTCAAGTTGAACATTTTAATTATGCAATTAGTCAATTAGCTCAAACAACAATGAGAAATATTGTTGGAGAAGTTGAACTAGATGAATTATTAAGTCAAAGAGATCAAGTATCTGAAAAAATACAAGCAATTGTAGACAAAGCATCAGATCCTTGGGGAATAAAAGTCAATGCTGTTGAACTTAAAGATGTTGTTCTGCCGGCTGATATGAAAAGAGTAATGAGTAAACAAGCAGAAGCTGAAAGAGAGAAGAGAGCTGTAATTATTAAAGCTGAAGGAGAAGTAGTTGCTGCAACTAACTTATCTAAAGCAGCTCATCTAATGTCCAGATATGACGGTGCACTTCATTTAAGAACGCTTCAGACCATTAACGACCTTTCATCAGACCAAAGTAATACCGTGATTTTTGCAGTGCCTTTAGAAGTCTTAAGAGCTTTAGAAGGTTTAGCTGGCAGGAAGAAAGTTTAATTTTTTTTTTTTTTATTTGATTGAATTTATTCAATTATGCCAGAATGTTTAATTCTGAACATTTTTTTATTTTATTTTTATTGCCACATTTCAAGAGCTTCTTCTTCAATAAAATGAAGTTCTCCAGGAACAATAATGCAATGTAATGGTTCGCCAAAATCTTCTTTTAATAATTTGTTAGCAGTTCCATATTTAATTTTGTAATTACCACCAAGACGAGCACAACCAATAATCATCGTGTTTTTAGTAAAAACTTTCTCTTTTCTTTTACTTTCAATTTCAAAAAGAATCTCAATAGCTTCATTAACAGTCATATTTCTATCTGGTTTTATATCAAGAAGAACTTGAGTGTGTAAATTACATTCTTTATTTTTTTTAATAACATCATAAGCAGTTTCTGGTTTAAAGTTTTCCTCAGGGTAAGGAATAGAAGTTGTTTTTCCAAATTTGTAAAGTTCTAGTCCAACAATACCAATAGCAGTTAAAACAGAAGCATTATTAATTACTGAAACACCAATTCCTCGTTTTCTTGCTCGAAGATAAATATCTGTGTGAGTTGTAGCTCCAAAAACATCGCCAACAACTAAAAATGCAACTTCTTTATCTTTGGCTTTATCAAGAATTTCTTCAGCGTTTTTTTCAACTAAGTCACGATCTGCAAGAATAATTTCTTTACCATATAAGTTCTCAAGTTCTTTAACAGAACAATGAAGTTTAGAAGTATAAGTTTCTAAGAAAACATAATCACATTTTTCAACAGCTCGAAGTCCTTTATAAGTTATATCTTCTGCGTTATCTAAACCAATTCCAATCATATAAAGAGTCATTTATTATAAAGAATGATGTTCATTTAAAAAATTAATTGTTAGAACGCTGCATAATCAAAATATCTTCAGTTGTTAATTTTTGTCTTTTTTTGATTTTAGTCTCAACTTCTTTTGTTTTTTCTTTTAAACTTTTAGTTCTTTTAGTTTCTTCTAAAACTTCTGATTCAACATTATGTTGTTTTAGAACATCTCTAATCTTATTAAGTTCTTCAAGTTTGACTTTCATCTGATCACTGATGTTCTTATGTTCGTCTTTCTTTTCTAAGAATTTTTCTTGAGCTTTTTGTTCTTTTTCTCTTAATTCATCAATTTCTTTTGAGCTTCCAATTAATTCTTCATGATGTTCTTGGCTTTCCTTAGCTTCTTTTTGAATTGATTTATGAACTGCATTAGCTTCTTTTTTCAAATCATTAATCTCTTTTCTTTTAGTCTTAGCTTGTTCCCAACCTTCACTAAAAGCTTTAACATCTTTATACTGAGCTTTCATTTTTTTAAGCTCTTTCATAAGCTTTTGTTCCTGCTGAAAACCCATACCTTCGGTTTCGATTCGAAATTCAAGTTTTTCAATTCTGCTTTTTAGTTCAGAAGGTCTATCAGTAACACCTTTTTTCTTTAAAGATTCAGAATAATTCTTTTTAATATCATTAATTTCTTTTAAACCATTAACAATGGATTTATTCATCTCATCTCTTTTCTTTTTCAAATCACGAACATCTTTAGTAAGAGAATTTCTTTTAGTTTTAGAACCTTTTAAAGCAGAAATTCTATCTTTAATCTCTTTAAATATAGAACTCTTCCTCTTGAACCAGTTTTCTTTATCAGCATTTACTTTATTTAGCTGTAAACGTAGTTCATTAACCTCTTTTTGAGCCTGTTGCAGGTCTTCAATAAGTTTACTTTTTTCAGATTCGTTTAACATTGTTCAACACGTAATATAATTAAAAATTTTAATAAAAAAAAATTATAGAAATCTTATTTTTTGATTTCTAATTATCCAAATAATGCGCCTAAACCTGCAGCTGCTTGTTCTTCAACTTCTTCTTCTTTTTCTTCTGCTTTAGGAGCTTCTGCTGCGGGTGCATCTCCACTAGCTGCTGCTGCTGGAGCTGCAACTGGTGCAATTGCTGCGCTTGCTATAGCTTCATCAATATTAACGCCATCAAGAGCTGCTACGAGTGCTTTAATCCGTGAAGCATCTGCTTTAACGCCTGCTGCTTCTAAGACTTTTTTCATTGAATTTTCATCGACTTTTTGCCCTGCTTTGTGCAAGAGCATTGCTGCGTATACATATTCCATCTTAATACCTCCAGTTAGGATTGATCTTCAGGAGTCTCACTTTGAGGTTTTTCCTCTTGTGCACTAGCAACGTCGTTGCTTGGTGTTTCTTCCTGTGCTGTTTCATCCTTTGATTCTGTTTCTTTGGCTTCCTCTTCTACTTTAGGAGCCTGTTCTTCTTGAGCCGGTGCTTTAGTTTTCACTTCTTCTTTAGTTTCTACTACTGGCTCTTTAATATTTAAACTTGAATTTAATGCTTTAGCTTGTGAGTCTGCTTTAGCAAGAACATCTTTAACAGTTTCGCTTGTTAAAATATTTTGACTTCTTGCAAGAGCTAATGCGTCACTAGCTGCTTTTTGTAATAATACTGTTGTTGTTTGTTCGGTTGGGAATCCTGCATTAACTGCAAGATTGAAAGCCATGCTTGCTGCAGATTTAATGTTATTAACATATTCATCAACATCAATATCTAATACATCTTTTGTAATGATTTCACCATTCTCGTAAACTGCAATTAAATCAAGACCAATTTCCATTGGTTCGACTCCAAGTCTTTGAAGTAAGGCTGCAAGTTTTGCATTAACTACATCTCCTTCTTTAGCTACAACTGAATCTTTTTTAATAGCAATTTTTCCATTTTCAACACCAGATACAATTCCAAATCCACCAAGTTCTCCAATAATTGGTCCTGGTGCAAAATTAGTTGGTCCTGCTTTTACAATAAGATCATTTGGTGCTGTTTGTCCAGCTTTAATTGGTGCTGTTGATTTATTCTTTTTTAATGTGTTAAAAAGTTTGAATGGATTATCTTTTGTAAATACTAAAGCTGGTAAACCTTTGAAATGTTTAACCAATTCGTTAATATTAGGTTTTTTTGAGTTTTCAAAAGCGAGTTTCATAAGCCTTTGCTTAGTCATTCTAATAAAGACGGTTTCTCGAAGTTTTTCTCTCATTTTTTGTAGCTGTTTAGCAGGTAAATTCATCATGTTAACAACTCCTATGATAGGATTTTCTTCTATTAACTTTGAGAATTCCTTTACTTTTTCCTTTTTATGTTCAGCTACTTTTGCCATTTTATATTTTCACCGGTTTACTCATAGTGAATTTTAAGTATATTCCTTTAATATTATTTTTTTCTTTTGGAAGATGATGAACTAATTGATTGTAAATCATTTGAATATTATCAATGATTTGTTCAGGATCAGTATCTTCTTTTCCAACAGCTACATGAACAACAGGTTCTTTTTTAGCAACTACATGAACTGTTTTTTGAAGTTTTTCATATAATGGTTTAATTTGAGGTTTTGCAGCTACAATACCACCAACTTTTGGGTTAGGCATTTTTCCTCTTGGACCAAGTGTTCGTCCAAATGTTGCTGCAACTGCAGTCATTAAACTACCTTGTGCAATAAAATAATCATATTTTTTAGCTAATGCTTTAGATTTTTTCTTATCTTTGAATTCAACAAATCTAGTTTGAGGGATTGTTTCATCACAAACAATTTTAGCTTCATCAGCTAGTTCTGGTCCTACAAACGCACAAACTGTTTGTTGATTACCAGTAGAAAAATGTAAATTTGCAAAGAAATCAACTTGTTCTTCGGGTTTTTTAAGATTTAAATCTTGAAGAGTTATGATAACATCGACTGTTTGGTTGAAATTCCTCTTTTTAGAGTCCTTCTTTAGTTGTTCTAATCCTTTTAATATACTTTTTTTATCCATCGTTCCCTCCTACATTAAGTAGTATTTTCGGGTTATAACCTTGTGATTTTGGTTTTGTTTATAAATATTACTGTTTATTGGTTAGCACTAAGTCTAATGCACTCGTAAGTTCTTTTATTTGTTTTTTAGAAGGATCTAATCCGTCATCTCTAATATATTGAAATGGTAGACTGTAGAATGTTATGAAAGAGTTTTGATTAAGTTTAGGATACCATTTTTTTTCAATTTGAAAATATTGTTCAAGGTTTTCGAATCCGTCTTTTCGTAATTCTTCTTCTGTTAATTGGTAAGGAAGACAAATAGTTACTTGATTAATTTTATGGGTGTTCATTACAGGTCTAGAGCCTCGAGATGATTTAATATAACCTTTGATTCCAACACGATCAGGTCTGTTAATTTCTGCTAATACTTCATTTATTTCAAAAGCGATTTTATTATATTCTTTTTCATGATTTTTAGATCCTACAATTAACATGTTTGAAATAGTAGGAAGTCGTATTTTTTTGTCGATAAACCTATTAGTCCCTTCTTTAAACTGACCTTCCCATTCAGTACCATCAAATTGATTGTAAGGGAAGAAAAAAGTGTTCCAAACTCCTGGAGTCATAATAAGATATTTATCGATATAAAGATTTAGACTAAATTCTTTCATATATGCTGCTATAATTGGATGAGCTTTGTAATCATCAATATCAATTAAATTTGAAGACATAAGAAAATCAAGTCTTCCATCTTCACTTAGATGAACTTGTGGATAAACAGCATCATCAATATTGTCTAAACATAAATCTTCATATTCTCTGTTTAATCTTTCAGAAAGTCTTGATAAGTTATCTAATAATTTTTGATTGGGTCGAGTTTTAACCTTTTGTTGAACCATATTTACAAGGAATAAAACTGTTAATATAAACATTTAGTTGATGTAAAGAAAAATTAAAGCGCCAACGCTCAGATTAAACTGAACAAAGTGAAGTTTTGCTAAAAAACTTGTTTTCTGAGCATGAACTGGAGGTTCAAATCCCTTCTGATAACATATTAAGAATTGAATAGAAAACGCCAACGCCCGGATTTGAACCGGGAATTCCAAAGGAACTGGCTCTCAAGGCCAGCGCAATACCGAGTTATGCGACGTTGGCGTGAACGTTAGTGAGCGACAAGTAGCGGCCAAAAACAATGTTTTTGAGCATGCGACGTTGGCGTGAACGTTAGTGAGCGACAAGTAGCGGCCAAAAACAATGTT
>CALDOJ010000017.1 GCA_937912225.1 Candidatus Woesearchaeota archaeon
GATCTTTAAATCAAACATTTTATATATTCTTATTATTAATTTAATTATATGAAGCACACTTTTGTTTTCATTGATAAATTGATGATTCTTCTTAATTATGTTCCTCAAATTTCATTAGATAATGAAACAGAAAAGTTTAAAGCTAAAAAAACACTAGTTTTAATCAAAGAGTATTCTCATATTTTAAGAAAACTTATTGAGAGTCATAAAATGGAGGAGAATTTGTATAAATTACATCATTCTCATGTTCATGAGATTGAGGATTGGGTTAAACATGTTGAAGTTACGTTTAAACATATGGATGTTCTGTTAGATGAAATTGATGAAGGCACAGAAGCATTGGCTGATTTTATAGAGAATGGTTCAGATAATCCGAATGCTTGGCAAGGCATAATTACTGATATGTCTTTAGATATGTTAACTTCAGGATTGCATGGTGAAGAAAAACATATGTTAAAACTTAGAAAATTGGCCATTTTTGAAATTCAAGAATTGGAAAAAATTATTGATCATAAACAACACTTTGAAGGATTATTTCATTGGTTAGGCTTTGCAAAATTATCTCCCCAAGAACAAATGGTTGAACAAGAAAAATATTTTACAAAATTAATGAGTTAATTCTTCGTAATTTCTCCGATAAATTCTTACAAATTCTTTTAAAGATTTTCTTTCATAATTAAAATTACTATTTTCCTGAAAAAAACAAAAGTTTTAAATATACTTTGGTATACTTAAGTATACGTGAACGCTACAACTGTGAAATTGCATGTAAAAACCAAACATAAACTTGATCAATTTAGAGAATATAAGAACGAAAGTTATGATGAAGTTATTACTAAATTAGTTTATATTGCAGAGCAAAGCAAAGAAAACCCCGAGTTAAGTAAAGAAACAGTTTTAGCTATTGAAAAAGCACGAGAACGAATAAAACAAGGAAAATTTGTAACTGAAGAGGAAGCCAAGAGTCGATTAGGCTTATGAAATGTACAAATTAATTTTTGATGAAGAAGCAATAAAATATTTAGAAAAACTTCCTAAATCTATTTCTAAAAGAATATTTCTAAAATTACAAATTTGTAAAACTAATCCTCATCGTTATTTTGAAAGACTAGTTGGAAGAACAGAATATAAGTTAAGAGTTGGAGATTATAGGGTTATTGCAGATATTAATGATTCTAAAATTGTTATTGTGGTAGTTAGAATTGGTCATAGAAAGAGAATATATAAATAAATTATTTCTGTAATACTTTCGCATACACTTTACCAGGAATAAAACTGGCTATATCTTTTAAGACTTCAGAATAGTTTGATTCATTATTTGATGCGGTTTTAAGAACTTTATCTTGAAATTCATTGTCTCGACTGTATCGATTAAATAATAAATAAAACAATGAACATCGAAAAAGATTGGCGTCTCTTTCATAAGTACTTCCAGAACTGTATTCGTTCGAACTAATATTTTCAATGATTTGATTTGCGATTCCTTCACCAAGAACAGTTATTCCGCTGTTAATTAAGCTAGAACTCCAGTTTGATACAAGATTATTTCTTTTGGACTCAGGAACATATCTCATAACTCCATAAGCAATTACTGCATTAAGAGAATTATTTTCAAGTTCAAAATCTAAAATGTTTGCTTCTTGAATACTAGTATTTGTATAATTGGTTGATGCTTTTTTATTTGTAGAAACCATTTTAGAACTATTATCAACTTGTAAAACAAACATGTTTGGAAAAGTGTTCATAATTCTTCTTGCTAAACCGCCAACACCTGTTCCTGGCAAGTAAATATTGCCTTCTTGTTCAAAGAAAAAATGCTCACTCATTAAATTAATAATAAAAGAGTAAGCTTCATCAGTTTTTTCTTGAGCAGAGAATAAGTCGATAATTTCTTTTTTATCAAACATTCCTTCAGCAATTTCTTCAAGTGAATGCATTCCGCATTCTTTAATACATTCTTGCTTAATTTTTTCAAAATAAGTTTTATTTTGATTCATCAATGCTAGGATGTAAAAGAATTATATAAGTTTATGGGGGGAAACTTTAAATATGAATTATTCTCAGATTATATTGTGGCTAGTAAGACTTGTAATGTAGAAACTTGCGATAATGATGCTAAGAGTAAGCCATGTAATAACTGTAAGGGTTTTTTCTGTGATGATCATCATAAACCAATTTTACACGATTGTGACTTTGAGTTGAATGTTGATTTTAAAGACCATACTACTTGTTCTTTTGAAAACTGTGATGAATTAACTAAAGGCAAATTTTGTTCTAATTGCGGGGTTGCTTATTGTGATAAGCATATTAATCCTAAAATTCATCTTTGTAAGAAAAAGTTTGATGTGTTTAGATTATTGTTTTTCTTATTATTGTTAATTACTGTTTGTTATGCTTTTGTAAGCTTTTCTGATTTAGAATTTGAATCAAGTTTTGAAACTAATGTGTTTGCAGAAATTAAAAGTTGGTTTGCAAAAGAAGTTGTTGAAACTCCAATCAAAGAGGAGATTTTTGTTGAATATATACCTGAAACTGTGATTGTAGAAACGGCTGATTGGATATTGGTAGATGATTTATTGACAACTACGCAAGAATGTAAGTTTTTAGTTTTAGGTAAAGCTGCTAGTGAATTAAGTAAAAAATCTTTATACATTACTTTTTGTCGAAATTATTGTGCGGAAGCAGGATTAAATTTTAGCGGTAATCACGGATGTAATGTGAAAGACCAGTTAGAATGTGTTTGTTAGTTTAGAAATATTCTCTTAATTCTTCCGATAAGTTTTCAATAATTATTTTAAACAGTAATTTTAATGTTTTAGAAGTTCTTCTCTTAAGGCTAAGTATTCGTTAAAGTGCTTAGGTTTTATTGTTTCTTTTGCATATCTTAATTCTTGTTCTACTGCTATTGAATGAGCCATATTTAATGCTTCATCACTTCCTAGTTCTGGTTCGATTTGAGAGTATAATGCTGCTTCTAGTGTTTCGTGAAATAAAACTGCTTTTCTGAATTTTTTTTTAACTAAGTTGGTTGGAATGTAAATATCAAACTCAACAATATCTGTTTGTATTTTCCAAAATACAGGTGGATAACCTTGTTCTTGATCTTTAGGAGTATGTTCTGTTAATGATATGTGGTATGAATGATTTAAAAACTCGAACATTTCTCCGTATTTGACTGGTGTTTCATCTATTAAATCTTTCAATGTTTGATAGTCGATTTCTGATTCCATTTTATGATACTAATTTAAGTTCTTCTAGTTGTTTAAATTTATTAGGATAGGTTTCTTTTATGTATTTAAGATAAGGTATTTTTAAGTTTAATTCTTCAGCTTTTTTTATTTCTTCAATGCTGGCTTTATTATGTGCTGATTCTTGATCCGTGCCCGATATTCCTAATTCATATTCTACTGCTTCGTGAATTGCCATTATTGGTCTAAATCTTTTTTCTACTCGATCTTTATATATTAAAAAGTACTTTTCTGTTCCTGCTTTATTAAATAGGCCCATTGCAGGACTTTTTTCGAATGCTTCTGTTAATGTTTTATAGAAATCTGTTGAATTACAATTAATAAACTCGTATTTTGTTCCGTATGTTTCTAAATCATCGTTGATTTTTGCATTGTTGTAAAGCTCTTGACATTTATCATAGACGGTTTGTCTTACATCTAAAGGAGATTCTAGTCCTATTTCTCTCATTAGTTCTATGGTGAGGTCTATAATGTTTGTTTTGTCTTGGTTCATTCTATTATTGTTGGTATTGTTTGAATTGGTCGTGTTCTTTCTTTATATTCTTCTTTCATTCTGTTAATTTCATTCATGACTGGTTGAATATATTTGGCTTTAACTTCATCTCGGTGCATTAGTAATACCTTATCCCAGTTTTGTTCTAAGTCTTCTCTTGCATTATCAACTGCTAATTCTGCAATTGTATGTGCTGTGTCACTGTATGAATGTAAGGCGGTTTTACAAAAATCTATTTGTTCAAATTCTTTTTTAGCTAATTCCAAACTTGTCAAAGTATTCGATTCTTTTAGAAAATCTTCTTTTGTTTTTGAACTTTTAAATAAAGTTGATACTCCTTTGGCCAAATTTTCTAATCCTTGTTCAGAATGTTCTTCTACTAACAATAAATAAGCGTATGCGTGCATTACTTTTGTTCCTTGTGCGGCAAAAGTAGCGTATTTTTGACCAATAGTTACCCAATTAGAATTATCAGACTGGTTCATGTTTTTAGCATAGTTCATCATGTCAGTATATTTTTCAACTAAGTGGTCTAATTCTGTTGTTAGATCTTTTCCAAATGTTTTATGTGATTCTCTTAATATGTCTACAGTTATTACTGAAAACTCTGGTTTTAAATGAGAATATTTTATTTCATCTTTGCAAACAGCTTGCAATATTATGTCGTCTAATTCTCCAAAAAATTCTACAACTTCCCCATCTATTAATTCTGGTTGGTTTTTAATGAATGATCCTTTAATTTGTTGATGTGATCTTTGCATTTTTGAATATCCGCCATGTCCTGTTGGATCGTCTGATGATTGGTGTCTTATTGAATGTAATAATTCGTGAGGCAGACTTCCAAAATTGAATGAATTATTCATATGATATTCTGAATTTAGTTGAACTTTGTTTTCTAACGAGCGATATGTGCCTGAAGTACCTTCCGGAAATTTACTTGATAGTTCTTGATATTTATCTAAAACTCCATACACAGTTTCATCATCGTATTCGTTAATCATTTCACGTTCTCTAAAGGAAGGATATGTTGCGTGCATAGGTTTCATCATATTTAATAATTTGATTAATTCTATTTTATCTTCTTCTTTAAGTACGCCATGAAATTCTAGTTCTGGCAGAGTGTATTTTATACTTGGGTCTATTGCATTTAGTCTATTAGTTACTTGAGTAAAGAAAAATTCGTGGAATTCTTGATACTGCTCTACTAAAAATTTGTCCATATTATTTTCATCGATGAATTGGTTAGTCATTTTTTTATCAGCAGTATTGTTTGTCATGGTTGTGTTCTTTTTTCATATTCTATTTTCATTCTGTCGATTTCATCTGTTACTGGAGTGAGGTATTTTGTTTTAACTTCATCTCTATGCATGAGAAATACTTCTGGCCAATTCTCTTCTAATTCTGTTTCTGCTTCGTTTATTGCTATATCTACTGTGAAATAAATGGCCGTTGAATCAATATTACTTGGCGTTGTACTGTATAATCCTTTTTCAAAAAATTTTTTGGCTGTTGCTAATCCTTTACCAGTTTTAACTTCTTCTGTTATTGAATTAAGCGAATCAATTGAATTTAATAAGCTGCTCATTCCTTCAGCTAAATCTGCTACTGCATAAGAAGACATTTCAGCAACTATTATGCAATATGTTGCTGCTTTATAATTGTTAAGTATTTGTTCGTGTAATTCATGATATGCAGGCTCTATTGCTGTTAAATCATCTTTTTCTAATTTAATTTCTCTTTGAAAATCTTTAATGAATTCTTCATATAATTTAACTGTTTTTTCTATTTCGAGTTCTATATTTGTAAAATCAGAATTGTGGACTTCTTGTAATGTGTTTAATTGTGTGTAAATATCATCAGTTTTTTCAGGCGCTTCATAAGGAGAATCTTTTAATACATCTCTCATTACTATCTTGTCTAATTGTCCGAATAATTCTACGATTTTAGTATCAATTGTTTCTTCTTTGTTACGTTCTGCTAATAACTGCATAAAGCTTGTTAAGCTTTTTGAATGATTATAACCTGTTGTGGTTCTAGGATCGTCTGAAGATTGATCTCTTATTGAATGTAAAATTTCGTGTGGTAAACTTTCTAAATTAAACTCTGAATGAGCTTCTTTATCGAGTATTACTGCATGTATATCTGGAAGAAAATATGCTGAAGTTTGTTTGTGTTTTGGTATATCTATGAAGTTTACGCTTGGTAGTTTATATTTTTTACTTGGATCTATTGCTTTTAGTCTGTCAGTTACTTGGTTAAAGAAAAACTTGTGAAATTCATGATATTGTTTTACTAAAAATTCATCCATTTTATCTTCGTTGATAAATGTGTCTTAGCTTAGAAAGTTGTTCGCTAGTTTTCTCTTTAGTTCTTTGTAATCCTCTTTGCTTTGAATCTGCTCTAAATTGTTTTTCTGTATAATCTGCTGTACCAACAACTATTCCTTCACCATTTCCAAATTTCAAATCTATATGTTCGTCGTATCCGGGACTAATAGAAAAACCATCTTCTTCTTTTTTGTATACAGGAAACTTAAAACTATTACCTACTTCAATATGGTCTCCTTCATCCCATTGTTTGTTAAAATTATTATCTTGAACTTGAACATCGATAGAATCATTATCTTTGAAGAGTGTCGTTCTGTATATAAATGGATAATTATTTACTTTTCCATCACCTGAAGAGTAATGCCCTACTACATTACCAATATCTAATACTTCATTAGCAACATCGTTTAATAATGCTGTGTCTGAAAGATTTGTTTGTAAATCTTGAGATAAAGCTTGTTTTACAGTTAATAAAGTTAAAGCGCTTGTGATTATTTCTTTTATCATGTTTTCACCTTTTTTGTAGTTGTAAATCAACTTCAATATATAAATGTTTTTATTTTCATCACTATTAAGTAGTTAAAAATAAGATGTATTTAAGTTTAAAGAATTATTTAATATTTCGAAAGAAGTCATCAATATGTTTTTTTGCTTCATCTAATGTGTGGTAATCCTTATTTATGTTTTGGTCTGAACCTGTAATCATTGCAGATAATGCTTTACCAACTTGTGGTCTATAAAGACAAAGAACGGGCATTTCTAAACGTTCTGCATCTCTAATCTCATAACCTACTCCTAATGAAACATTAGTAACTTCTGAGACTAACACGTCAGATTCATCAAGCCATGCTAAATCTCTATCGTGAATGTATTTATCAGTTGGACCATCATCGCCCATTTCTGAAAGAGTTATATCGCCCACATGTTCGGTTAAAACAGTACCGTATGATTTGAGATAATCTACAATTTCGCTATAAATTTTGGCATCTTTTCGTCCGCCTCTAATTGAAGCTGCAAAATATATGTTCATGATGGTTAGAAATGTTGAGAATTATATAAAGTTTTGGACTAAAATAAGAATTATGTTCAAAGATTTCCGACTGACTCTAGAAGTTCATGATATTCATTAGCAACCTTTCTAGCTAGAACTTCGTCAAATTCAGGGTAAATTGCTTTTTCTTTATCTTTTGAATGTTTTGATTTTACCATTTTTAATCCAATTTTTTATTTTGTTATTAGAATAAAAATCTTCTCTTATTCCAATTAGTACTTTAGAGTTTGTTGGGTTGTTCGGTATATAAACCTTTTGTTTATTCCAAATACAAAAGACTATTGTTGCTAAAATAGCTGTTCTTCTGTTTCCACTAGCAAAAGCGTGATATTGTACTAATCCTTTAAGTAAAATAACTGCTTTGTCATAAATATCTCCTTTTGTTTCTTCACATTTGTTGATTATTTTTAAAATTCTTGAATAGTTTAATACTTCGTGAGAATCTGCTTTTTTTTGAACAAATAATTTTATTGCTAATTTATTTAATTTAATTATGGTGTCTGCATTAAGATAAATAATGATTTTTAAGTTCTTTTTATTCACAACTAATTTTTTGAACTTATTGTTTAAATTGTCGATTGAGAAAACTTCGTAAGATTTACGATTTTATTAAACAAGTATATTCAAACTAGTTTTCTCAATTCTTTTAGAATAACAACTTCTGCATAAGTATCTTGAGTACAGTAAGTTTCTAAATCAGTTCTTATCTTTTCTACTTCAAATGGTTGTAATTCATCAATAACCATTCGATGATATAAACTGCTGGCGTCTGCTCCATTTCCTATTTCTAGATTATCATAAGATAAATCTGTTAATGCTGGAAGAACGTTTTTTAAGGATGCTGAACCTTTTTGAATTGAATTGTAATAATTAAATTGTCTGAATGGAATAATTAAATCATCAACTCTTTTAATTGTTTGAGATCCCCATTCTTCGTATTCTGGAAAGTTTGCTACTAATTCTTTTATTACGCCAATCTCAAAACTTTGATTCCAAGCGAGGATTGTTCCTTCTGTTCCTAGGTTTTCTTGCATTGACTTAAGAATTTCTTCTCTAGGATCTTTTTTATGGTCTGCTAAGAAAGAAACATGTTTTAGTTCTCCGTCTTCTGTTTCTTGAATGTGTAAGGAATATTGAAATGGAATTTTTTGATATGGACTCATACCGTTGAATATTGGCACTGCAGGATTAATTGTTTCAAAGTCAAAATAATATAGTGGGTAATTTAATCCATCTATAAATTTCTTAATATTTGCTGGCTCTACATGAGGTTTTCCAGTTAATGCTGCTTGTCTTTGGATTTCTTGTTTTTCTGAGAGTTTAAATTCATTTGGTATGTCTTTGATTTTTATTATGTTTTTTGAATATAATTCCCATGATCTTTTTCCGCCTCTAGTAAGGTCAAAAACATTTCCTTTTGGTAAGAAATCCCAGCAATCGTCTGTTAAACTACAATCAGTCGGGTTATTACAATAATTACCGATGTCAATTTTTGGTTTTTTTCCGTTTAGGACAGCTTTCATATCTTTTACTCGTTCTTTGATTCCGACTTCGAATTCTTTAACTTGTTCTGTAATATCTTCTTTAATGAATAGTTTTTCAGGTTCAATATCTCCATTTCTTACGTATGTTTTGTCAATGTGCATTACATAGCATTTATCAATTTTTAAACCTGCTTTTTCGTAAACTAATTTTTGAAAAGAAACGTCATGAATATTAACTTCTTTTAATTTGGTTGAGGATTTAACTTCAACTATGTCCCAAGTGTCGTTGTCATTTGGAACTAAAATATCTCCTCTACTAAATAAATCGTCCACCATAAATCCTGGTTCAAACAAAGGTTTATTTTTATCGAGTAAAGTTTTAGTTTGATTGATATTTTCCATAAAATTGCCTTCAGAAACCTTGATACCTTCAGGGTATAATGATGTTGCTAAGACTCCAACATCAGTTCCCGTATCAAATATTAGCTCTTGAGACTCATCAGGTTCTGGAATGCTTGCTTTATCATTAATTAGCGTCCAAAGAAGTTTAGAACATTGCAATCCTGCAAGATATTTTGTTTTTGTTAGTAATGCCATTGTTTTGTGAAAATGTTAGTTAATATAAAAGGGTTTATGTTGTGTAATGCGTAGACATATATAAATGTTGTTATTTTAATCACTAGTAAGTAGTTAAAAATAGAAAACTTTAAATACTGTTCTTGTATTCTATGTTAAACTAGAGGTATACTAAAATGAATAATTCAAAAAAACATCTTGCCCCAATCTATAGAGACTCAAATTTATACAAATTTAATGCAAAAACTCTTGCAAAAAGACTTCTTATAACTGCTGCAGTAATGGTTCCATTAGTGGCAGTAGATTATATTCTAAGATCAATTAATGATTCGCCAACAGAACCTGTTACAAATCAATCAAAACAAACAGAAGTTGTTGAAGAACAAGAATCAACTCCTTTAGAAGTTGAAGAAACAGCTTCGATAGATGACATGACTGCAAATTTAAGACAGTTTAAACCATCATTTACAGCAGTAGATTCGAAAGGAACTGTTCAGATGAACCTTTACCAACAACACATGGCAGATACTGTATTAAATGGAACCTTATATGAAAAAATAAGCGTATTTTATATTGATATGATTGTCGAAAATAGAGGTGGAATGAAGATTCAAACTATGAAGAGGAATAAAGATGGAACTTCAAACATAGCTTTTTTCATGGATGGAAACCAAGATACTCAAATGGATGGAAAATTAGACAAACAATTAATCTATAATAATCTTACAAATGACCAGACAGTAACAAGAGTTCGACAAATATCAAACAGAAAATGGTTGGATAAAAACCTAAAAGTACCAACAAAAGAAGGTCAAAGATTATATAATCAAACAGTCCACTCATTTCAATAAAGTTTTTTTATAATTAATTTTCTTTTAAGAAGAATTATTAATATA
>CALDOJ010000018.1 GCA_937912225.1 Candidatus Woesearchaeota archaeon
ACTATAGCGACTTTCACAACGACTAACGTCAGAACTAGTAAAAAAACCGATCAAATCTAGAAAAAAATATTCTTACATCACTACTCATTTGCATAAAAACGGTTAACTTTTCTACTATAAGAGCCAGGATTTTTCTGAAGATTTAGCATGGTAACAACTAAAGCTCAGCGTAGTGCTGCAGCAGTAAAAGCTGCAAGAACTCGTAAAAGAAATGCAAAGCTAAAAGCAGAAGAAGTGGATGCAAGTGCTGCAAAAAGAAAGCGAAGTGCAGCAGCCAAGAAAAGGGTAGATGTAACAGTAGCACCAGAAAAGCGAAGCGTTTCAAAACGTAGTGTATCAAAGAAGAAAACTGCTTCTAAAAAAGCACCTTCTAAGAAGAAAATAACTACAAAATCTAAAGGAAGAAAACGATAATTGTACATCAATCCTTTTTTAGAATTTTCAGGTAGTCATAATCTGAAAAAGGACTTTAACATAGAATTTTTTTCCTTTTTTTCTAATTTCAAGAATTAAATATAATTTAAAGTCAAACTATCGATGTAAAATGTAAGAATTGTGGGAAAAGACTTTGAGCTTTTTACAAGTGATTTTTGTTGTATAATCAAACTACTGCAAGAGCCAACTATTTTTCCATTGTATTCTGCAATAATTTGACCCTGAGGGAACACTTGTAGGTGAGTTTTTAGTTGTTCAGGTTTCCAATATACGCCTTCTGCAGCCATGGTTGGGAATGCAATCTTTTATAGTTCAACGATTTTTAGAATGTCTTTTTCAGTCATTGCACGGATTATGACATGACTTTGTCTAGTTTGAGTTTGAGAATAAGTCATTTTTCAGTCACATGGGTTCAAAATATATTAAATTATGGTTTTAGTTCTTTTTCTTTTTCTCAAATCTTTTTCATTAGATATAGATTCTAACAAATGATCATAATTTGGATATAATTTTTCAAATTGTTGTTCAATTGTGTTTTCTTCATCAGGGAAATTATCGTTAGTCTTCATAAATCATCAACTTTATACCAAACTGAATCCTTTTCTTTGCACACATTTGAACAATAGTCACTTTCACATTCTAATTTAATTGCACAGTAATCACAATGAAGTGATTTATTAAATAATTTATTCTCAGTTGTAAATTCTTTGTATTTCATCAACTAATACGATGAAGTGAAAATTGTTTAAAATCTAATCATAAATTGATTTCATTCTGAATTAAATCAACTATCATTCTTTTTAATAATTTGAGCGTGTAACTAATCCCAGTGAATTCGTGATAAGACAGCTGTTCTTAATTGTTGTTTTACTATATATTTAAAAACAGGTCTGCCTTCATTTGAATTCACTTTTTAGGACAGGAATATAAAAAAATAAAAACTAGAATAAATGCACCGAATCTGTATTTATTTATAAATAAAAAAACAGGATGTTAAACTGATCGAGTAATTCATCTCAAGTGATTTTGAAGAAAGCAGACACTAATAGATGTAAAAATAAAAAAAGAGGATTATTAATCCTCAAAATTATAGTCTGATTCAGAATCATCCACATCGAATGTTTCGTAATCATCCGGATCTGTAGCGTTGTAACTCATAAGATGCAAAATATTGGTTTTAATAAATAAAGAATGCCTAAATTGATACTGTATAATATAAAAAACAAATAGTTGATCTCGTTTAAAATGAAGTCAACCGAATCACTGTTTAAATAATAAAATTTTAACACTCAATCATGAAATGTCAATGCACACCAAACTTACCGTGTATGTTCCACTATATTGTAAAAAATCCTGATGCAATAAAGACAAAAAAATAAGATCTTGTCATCATCAAACAGACAAATTTCTTTTTTACTACCAGTTAAAACTTTGACATCTACAAAAAATTCAAGATATAGTAAATAATAAGAAATTCTTACTAGGTTCAATAAATTATAAAATGAGGAAAGAAATAAAAATAGTAGAAAAAGTATTATTTGGTTTTAGTTTGTTCTACTTTTTTGGTTGATTTTTTTGCTTTGTTTGAGGTTTTGCTCATGTCGCCATATTCCAATATTGGTTAATAAATTAGAATAGAGTTGATGTTATTCTGAATTAAATCAACTGAATAATATGTTAAATTCAAGAATTACAATACACGTTTGTCAGTTCAAGGTTTGAAGGCAAAACCGAATTGACAATTAATATGCAAAAACCTTCAACTAAAGAGAATTAGCCTAAACATCATACACATTAGTAAAAAATATACAAAAATAAGAAAAATAAAATGAATGAATCATTCTATTTCTATTTCTATTTGGCTTATCACCATACACAAACTCATAGATTGTGAATGAGTCGTAGTCATTTACATTGAAACCTTTTTTGGATTTCATGGAATAAGGATTGTTTTTTTAATTGATAACGGAATCTTAAATTGATTTCATTCTATATGAAATCAAGTAGTTATTTAAAATATAATTCAATTCAAAATCAAATATAGTTTTAGCATACTAATTGAATAAGATTTGGAAGTGAAATGTTTGGACAAAAAGAAAAAATAACAGATATTTTTTAACCAATTAAAATACAAAATGTTTTTTAATTTATTTTCTTATTTTAGTTTAAAATCAGTAAGGATAAAAAAACTATTTCTTAGATTCTGAGAATTTAAAATCCACACATAACGGACATAATTCTAAATGAAATTAATTATTCACCTAAGCCAATATTTTTGAGAAATTTGTTTGTCTCAGAAAGAGCATATTTTTTGATTTTCATTCTATCATCTTTTTTAATAGATTTTGATGCTAAACGTAACATTTCATCCATAAGATGAATTCCTCCTTGTGCGCCTTTTTTTAGTCCTAATTGGTACAACATAGGCAAATTAGCCAA
>CALDOJ010000019.1 GCA_937912225.1 Candidatus Woesearchaeota archaeon
TGTTTGAATTTAAAATGAGTTTTATTTATAGGTTTTGTTTCAATATCTATTAATTTTATTTTTGCATGATTTTTTATAGCTTCTAGAATAATTTCTAATTCAATTTCAAAAGTGTTTCCATATAAATTTATTTTTTTTAATAAATCAACTTTAATTAATTTATATCCGCAGTAAATATCTATAAGTTCTGGAATAAAAAATTTAAACCAAAATGTTGCAAATCTATTTAATAAAAATCTTCTTTTATTTCTAAATATTTTTCTCTGTGTAAAAACTATATCTGAAAAATTTGATTCTTTTATTAAAGTAGGAATATATTTCGGATCATGTTCTCCATCACCATCAAGTATTATGACCGAATCATACTTTTGTTTAATTGCATATTTAAATCCCAGATTAAGGCTTATTCCTTTTCCAAGATTTTGTTTATTATTGATTACATTTACTGCTAATGTTGATAGAATTTCTTTAGTATTGTCAATTGAACCATCATTTATTACTAAAATATCACGAGTGTATTCTTGAACTTCTATTATGACTTTTTTAATTGTTTTATCTTCATTATAAGCAGGGATTATAACTAATGTTTTCATTTAATAATTTTAAAATCATAACATTAATAAACTTTTCTTCTTTTGTTTTTGACTATGAAAATGAAACGATGTTCAAAATGTGTTCTGCCTGAATCTTATCCTGGAATTAAATTTAATAAAAAAGGTGTTTGTAACTATTGTTTAAATTATAAAAAAATAACAATTAAAGGAAAAAAAGCTTTCGAAAATAAAATTTCTAAATTTAAAAATAATTCTAATAATAAATATGATTGTATTATTGGTGTTAGTGGTGGAAGAGATAGTTCTTATGTATTATATCAACTTGTAACAGTTTACAAATTAAAAGTTTTAGCTTGTACTTTTAAATGTGGAATTCAAAGTGAATTAGGAGAAAGAAATGCTAAAAAAATGTGTGAACTTCTCAAAGTCGATCATGTAATATTTCCCTATAAGATTAAAAAAAATCTTAAAATGCTAAGAAAGAATTTTTTGGCTTGGATAAAAAAACCTTCTGTTGCAATGATACCTATTTTAATGTTGGCAGATAAAACTATGGAACATTATATGAGGAAAGTTGCAAAAAAATATTCTATTAAATTATTTTTTGATGCAGAATCAGCAGTAGAATGGACTCCTTTTAAATCTGCTTTTCTAGGTGTTTATTTAGAAGGGCATGACTTGGGTTTTTTTAAAAAATTGAATTTATTAATTGGTTATTTTAAAGAGTATTTGAAGAATCCAAGATATTTTTTGACTTTTGATCCTATAGAAAATTTATTTGGATTTCTGGCTTTTTTCCAAGGTAATTTATTTCACAAAGATATTGAATTAGTAAGATATTTTGATTATTTTAAATGGGATGAAAATGAAATTGTTTCTACAATTAAGAAAAAATTAGATTGGGAGTTACCAACAGATACAATTATGACTTGGAGAAATGATGATTTGATGCCTCCACTTTATAATTATTTATATTATAAAATGACTGGATTCACAGAAAATGATGAATTAAGAAGTAATATGATTAGAAATGATATGATTAAGAGAAGTGAAGCTTTGAAACTTTTGAACAAAGAGAATAAAATAAGATGGTTTTCTATTGAGAAGTTGTTTAATAAAAAATTAAAATTATCATCTTCGCTTTTAGACAAGGTACCATATCATAAATGTGTTGATAAAAATATATTTACAAAATAAAAATTATTGAAGGTGTTTTTTTGAATGAAAGAATATTAATTACTGGTGGAGCTGGTTTTATAGGAAGTAATCTGGCCGAGGAATTATTAAAATTAAAAAAAGAAGTATTTGTAATAGATGATTTATCAACAGGAAGTAAAGAAAACATTTTAGATTTTAAAGAAAATGAACAATTTCATTTTTTCAAAGGAAGTATTCTAAACAAAAAGTTTTTAGAGAATATTATTAAAAATAACAACATAGACTTCATATTTCATTTAGCAGCAGTTGTTGGAGTAAAAAATGTGCTTGAAAATCAATTAAAATCATTACAAGTAAATATTAATGGAACAGAAACAGTATTGGCACTTGCCAGTAAATATAACATAAGAATTTTGTTAACTTCAAGTTCAGAAATATACGGAAAAAGTAAACGTTTATCATTTAAAGAAACGGATGATAGAATATTAGGATCAATACAAAACAGTCGTTGGAGCTATGCTAATTCAAAAGCAATAGATGAATTTTTCGCATTAGCATATTATAAAGAGAAAAAACTTCCAGTAATAATTGTAAGACTGTTCAATGTTACAGGAAAAAAACAAACAGGAAAATATGGTATGGTTATACCTACTTTTATTAAACAAGCACTTGAAAATAAACCAATAACTGTTTATGGAACTGGAAAACAAAAAAGATGTTTTTCAGATATAAAAGATACTGTGGAAGCATTGATTAAATTTATGAATCATAAAAATGTGGATGGAGAAATATTTAATTTAGGAAATAATGAAGAGATAACTATAAATGATTTGGCAAAAAAAATTAAGAATATTACGAAAAGTAAATCAAACATAATACACTTAACTTATAAAAAAGCATATAAAGAAGGATTTGAAGATATGTATCGAAGAAAACCAAATATAAAAAAAATTCAAAAAATCTTAAACTGGAAACCAAAATATGATTTGAATGAATCATTAAAACAAACAATTAATTTTTATAAACAGAAAAACTAATTTTAATTAGTATATATTTAAATAATCTCATAATTTTTTTACTCTTAAAATGGATGTTTTACTTTTTAGACCAAAAACTGCCGATCATGATTATTCTACGAAGTCTGTTCCTTGGAATCTTTTATACATTGCTTCATTTCTTGAACAAAAAGGGTTTTCTGTAAAAATTATTGATGAACTTGTTGATAAAAATTGGGTTTCCATTTTAAATAAGTCCGACAAACCTTTAATTGTTGGAGTTTCTGTGATGACTGGTTTACAGATTAAATATGCGCTTTTATTTTCAAAATGGATAAAAGAGAAATTAGGAGTTCCTGTTTTTTGGGGTGGTGTACATCCAACTTCTCTTCCAGAGCAAACGTTAAAACATGAATTAATTGATTTTGTGATAAAAGGAGATGGTGAAGAAACTCTTTTTGAACTTTTACAAGCTTTAAAAAAAAAGAAATCTCTAGAAAATATTGATGGTCTTGGTTTTAAAAAATCCGGAAGAATAATTATTAATAAAAATAGAAACTTATTCAATTTATCTTCTTTGAAAAAAATTAATTTTAATCTTATTAATTTAGATGATTTTATTTTAAGAGATGGTCATAATTTACAATCATTTGATATTAATACTAGCAGAGGTTGTTACTTTAATTGCTCATTTTGTGTTAATAAATTGTTTAGTCATATTTCTTGGCGTTCAATAAAACTTGAATTATTGTTCAGAATGGTCGAACAATTAGTAAAAGAATATGGTGTAAATCATATTCATTGGATGGAATTGGATTTCTTTTCTAGTAAAACAAGAGTTAAGAAAATAATGTTTTGGTTAATAAAACAAAATTTTAATATTACTTGGGATGCAAATTGTAGAATTGATAATTTTGAAAAATTTGATGATGAATTTATAACTTTAATGAAACAGAGCGGTTGTGTCTATTTAACTTTTGGAGTTGAAAGTGGTTCAAATAAAATTCTTAAAAAATTAAATAAAAAATTAACTAGAGAACAAGTATTAAATGTAGAAAACAAACTTGTAAAGAACAAAATTGACCATTATTTTCAGTTTATGATAGGAGTTCCGACTGAAACAAAAGAAGATATGAGCCTGACTGCAAGTCTTGTATATAATCTTATTAGAAAAAACCCTTATTTAAAAGAGATTTATGGTCCAAATATTTATACTCCCTATCCTGGAACAGATTTATATTTTGAAGCTTTAAAACAAGGATTTGTACCACCAAAAAAATTAGAAGGATGGTTTAATTTTCATTGGGATGGTGTCAATCTTGATTGGTTATCTTTAAAAGAAAAGAAGTTTGCAAAGTCTTTGTCTTTTAATATTAAAGGCATTTACAAAGAGTTTCCATTTTTTAGTTCAAGAAAGAGATTACTTTCAAAATACTTTTTTTTTAAACTTTTCTTACTTGTAAAATTTGGAATTAATATTCCTTATTTTGAAGGTTTTTTCTTTGATTTTTTGAAAAAATTTAAATTTTAAAAATCAGAATTTATTTAAAACTTAAGAACATTCTTTTTTTATGGCCAAATCTCTTTCAATACTTGCTAAATATTCCGATCCTATTATTGATATTTCATTAAACACTATTAATCTTAATAAGCAAGCTATTGTTTTTGTTAATACTAAACGTGGTGCTGAGTCTCAAGCTGAAAAAATTGCTATGAAAATTAAGACTGAGAAGTCCGAATTATTCGAGCTTTCAGAAAAAATTCTGAATGTACTTAGTAAACCTACTAGACAGTGTACTCGTCTTGCAAATTGTATAAAGCGAGGAATTGCATTTCATCATGCAGGTCTTGCTTCAAAGCAACGAGAATTAGTTGAAGATAATTTTAGAGCTGGTTTAGTAAAAGTTATTTGTGCAACTCCAACTCTTGCCATGGGTCTTGATATGCCCGCATTTAGAGTAATTGTAAGAGATTTAAAGAGGTATGGCGGACCTTGGGGCATGACAGATATTCCAGTTCTTGAATATGAACAACAAGCAGGACGTGCAGGCAGACCTGGTCATGAAGATTATGGTGAAGCAATTTGCATTGCAAAAACTGAAGTTGAAAAAGAGAATATTTTTGAAAAATATGTTCATGGTGAACCTGAAAGTATTTATTCAAAATTAGCAGTAGAACCAGTTCTTCGAACTTATGTTCTTAGCTTAATTGCAACAGATTTTGTGCGTGATCGAGAATCACTGTTCAGATTTTTTGACAAAACGTTCTATGCGCATCAATATTCAGATCTTGATAAACTTCATTTAATACTTGAAAAAATCATTGGACTGTTGGATGAATGGGAATTTATCAAGTTACCTGAACGAGAAGATTTTGTTTCTGGAAATGAAATAGGAACTGAAAAATATGAAGTAACACTTCTTGGAAAAAGAGTTTCAGAACTTTATCTTGACCCATACACTGCTCACTTCATAATTACTTGTTTGCGAAAAGCAACATCAAAACATACAGAATCATTTTCTTATATTGGCATGGTTACTTCTTGTCTTGAAATTAGACCTTTACTTAGAGTAAAAATTTCAGAATATGAAACTGTACAAGAAAAAATGTTACCCTTTATGTCTTCTTTACTAAAAGAAGAACCTTCGCAATTTAGTGAAGAATATGACGAGTTTTTGAACTCGATGAAAACAGCTTTATTTTTTCAAGATTGGATAAATGAGTTTGATGAAGAATATTTAATGGAAAACTATGATATTCGACCTGGTGAAATAAAGGCAAAGCAAGACATTGCAGACTGGCTTTTATATAGTGCAGAAGAGTTGGCCAGAATTTTACAATTTCAACCTTTAATTAAAGACATAATCAAACTTCGATTTAGATTAAAACATGGTGCAAAAGAAGAGTTATTGCCATTAATAAAACTTCGAGGAATAGGACGAGTTAGAGCAAGAAAAATGTTTAAAAATAAAATGAAATCCTTAACTGATATTAAATCTGCAGATATTATGACCTTGGCTCAATTAATTGGAAAAGCAGCAGCAATTTCAGTTAAAAAACAATTAGGGCAAGAATTTGATCCTAAGAAAATTATTGTAAAAGAGAATAAAAGAAAAGGGCAGATTAGTTTGAAAGATTATGAAACGAAAAAAAAATGAATAAAGAACTTTCTAAATTTGGAGATGTAAAAACTAATATTTCTCTTTCTAAACTTTCAACTTTTAAAATTGGCGGAATTGCATCTTTTTTGTTAACTATATCATCAGTTCAAAATCTTGTTGATTGTTTATATTATTTAAAGAAAAATAAAATTCCTTTTTTTGTTCTTGGTAATGGAAGTAATGTTCTTTTTTCTGATGAAGGGTTTTTAGGAGTTATAATTTCTTTGAAGAAACTAAATGCTATTAAATATGAAGATGAACTTGTAGAATCTGAAGCAGGAGTTCTTTTGTCAAATATTTCTAAGTTTTGTTTAGAAAATGAATTAGCAGGATTAGAATTTCTTAATGATATTCCAGGTACTGTTGGTGGAGCTATTTGTACCAATGCACATAGTTATGGACATAAAATTTTTGATTATATTGAATCGGTTAAGAAAATTAAAAGTGTTGTTGTTTCTGTAAAATTTAAATTAAAAAAATCTAATAAAGAATTAATTAAGAAAGAGCTTACTAAATTTTCTGAAAAAAGAAAGACTTCTCAACCTAAAGGTTTATCTGCTGGTTGCATTTTTTCAAATCCAAAAAATTTCAAAGCAGGTGAATTAATTGATAAAACTGGTTTAAAAGGGGTAAGGGTTGGTGGTGCAGTTGTGTCGAATAAACATGCTAATTTTATTATTAATTCTGGTATTGCAACGGCAAAGGATGTTTTAGAACTTACAAAATTAATAAAAGAAAAAGTTTTTGAAAAATTTAAAGTAACATTAAAATTAGAAATAAATATTATTGATAAATATGGAAAGCAAATTAATATTTGAAGATAAAGAAATTATTATTCCTGGAGCAAAAAATTCCATTCTTCCTATTATTGCTGCATCTCTTTTAATTCGTGGAAAAACTGAAATAAAAAATGTTTCAAAATTAGAAGACATTCAAAACATGTTAAAGATCATAATTAAACTTGGAGTTAAAGTTGAATTTTCTAATGGAAACTTATTAATTAATGCTTCCAAGATTAATAATTTAAATCCTGATTCTAAATTAGTTAAAAAACTTAGAGCTTCCTTTTTAATTTTTGGTCCTTTATTGTTTCGAAATAAACAAGTTAAAATTGCTAAACCAGGCGGTTGTTCAATAGGTAGTCGGAAAATAGATTTGCATTTGAAAGGTTTAAAATCTTTTAGTTGTTCAATTGAAGAGAATGATTTTATTAAAGGAAATCTTTTAAATCCTGTACCGGTAAATTTAGAATTAGATTATCCTTCGGTTGGTGCGACTGAACATTTAATTTCTTTAGCAACTGTTGTTCCTGGAATTTCAAAATTATCAAATGCTGCAATTGAACCTGAAGTCTTAGATTTAGTTGAATTTTTAAAATCTGCGGGTGCTAATATTAAACAAAAAGGAACAACTTTTGTTATAAAAGGAGCTGACTTACACTCAACTTCTTTTACTCCAATTCCTGACAGAATTTTTACAGCGACATGGATTGTTACAGCATTGTTGAAACGAAAAAATATTCAACTTATAAATTTTAATTATGATTTACTTGGTTCTTTTTTTGAAACATTAAAAGAATTGGGTGTATTGATTGAAGTTAACAATGGAATAATTAATATTATTTGTCCTAAAGAACTTAAACCATTTTATATTAAAACAGGATCTTTTCCTGCATTTCCAACAGATATACAACCTTTTATGGCAGTGCTTGCTTGTACAATTAAAGGCAAGAGTATTATAGAAGAAACTATTTTTGAAAATCGTTTTGCTTACGTAAATGAATTAAATAAAATAGGTGCAAATATTAAAATAGAAGGTAATAGATTAATAATAAATTATTCAAAATTAACAGGCGGAACTGTAATAGGAAAAGATTTGAGAGGAACAATGGCTTTGTATTTGGCAAGTTTGATTTCTTCTAAACCTTTTATAATTAAAAATAAGAACTATATTAATCGTGGTTATGAAAACTTTGAGGTTGAATTATGAAGTTTAATATTATTAAATTTTTACTATGGATATTTATTATTCTAGAATTATTTATTATAGCAGTTTTTATTTTTGAATCATCTTATTTTCACGAAGAAATGATGGATGGATTTTGTAAAGATTGCAATATAGTTATAATTTCTATTGATACTTTAAGAGCAGATCATGTTGGAATATATGGTTATAATCGAAACACAACTCCATATATTGATACATTGGCTTCTGAAAGCGTTGTTTTTAAGAAAGCATTTTCACAAGCTCCTTCAACAGTTGCATCTCATATGACTCTATTTACTTCTTTATATCCTCCAATTCATAATGTTTGTTTTTATCCAGATTTACTTAATTGTACTCAATCTTTATCATCATCGCATTTTTTATTGGCTGAATTATTATCTTTTTATAATTATTCTACAGGAGGATTTATTGATGAAGGATTAATGTCTTCAATACCTGGTTTTTCACGAGGTTTTGACACTTGGATTGAATATCAATCTTATTTTAATCAAACAGCTCATCTACTTGAGTCTTTAGATTGGATTAAGAATAATTCTAATGAGAAATTCTTTTTATTTTTTCACACTTATGTTGTACATGATCCTTATGCTCCACCAAGTAATTTTAAAAAATGGAGTGATAATAATTCTGATATTTATAGTTCTTTTATTGAATTAGAAAAAGATATGGCGATTTTCAATCTCACTGATAGAGAGCTATTTTGGAAAAACGTTTCTCGTGAAGATTTAAATGATAGAAACCAAGTTATTGCTCTTTATGATGAAGAAATATTATATGCTGATAAAATTGTTGAATCAATAGTTTTACAATTAAAAGAATTAGGAATTTATAATAATACTATTATAATTATAACTTCTGATCATGGTGAAGAATTCTGGGAACATAATGGTATTTTGCATTGGAAATTATTTAATGAAATTTTACATGTTCCTTTAATAATAAAAATTCCGAATATTCAACATAAAATTATAAACTCTTATGTCAGGCTTATTGATGTCGTTCCAACTATTGTTGAATTGTTAGATTTGTATACTTTACCACAATTTCAAGGTGAAAGTTTAACGCCTTTATTTATTAAAAATATGAGTGATAGAGTTGTTGCTAGTTATGGAGTTCACTTGTACAAAAAATCTTTTATTAAAGATAATTGGAAATTAATTTTTTTAAGCAACAATTCTTTTCAATTATATGATCTTGAGAATAATTTTTATGAACAAACAAATCTTGCAGATATATATCCTAATAAAGTGCTTGAATTAGAACAAGATTTTGAAAGTTTTAATCAGAAAATTCATTCAACATAACCAAGTTCTTTTAATCGTTTTAAAATCTCAACTCTTTGTTCTTCAGAAATAGGATTTTGTTCTGAAATGCTTTCTTTGAAATCTTGACTAGTATTTTCTTTTTTTAAAAATGAATTGATATCTGAGAAGTGAGATGAAATTATAATTATAATTAGCAAAATTAATGCGATTATTGTTAGAACTTTCACTATTATTCTATTACTAATAAGGTATTTAAATTTTTGTTTTTTATAATTTAGAAAACTATTTAAACTCAGTAATTAATTGTTTACATAAAAGTTATGTTTTTAATTTTTTTAGTGATAACAAATAACGTTAATGAAGAAACCATCTAAATCTTTTGTAAATAAATTAACTAAATTAGTCATAGTTCTAGAAATATTAATTGTGTTTTCATTAATGGTGAATTTTTCGCAAGGTTATAAATTAAAAAAACCATTTCATTGTGAAGATTGTAATGTTTTGTTAATAACTATGGATTCTCTTCGTGCAGATCATGTTGGGGCTTATGGTTACGAAAGAAATACTACTCCAACAATTGATTTTTTGGCAAAAAAAGGAGTTTTATTTGAAAATGTTATTGCGAGTGCGCCTTTAACGTTTATTTCATTACCTATGATGATTTCTTCATCTAAACCTTTTTTGAGCAGTTTTAGTGAACCTAGCGATGAACATGTTTTTATTCTTAATAATCAAACTACTATTACTAAATCCTTGAAAAATAATAGTTTTAAAACTATAAGCATTATGAATAACGATATTACTTACACTAATCTTTTGAAAGATTTTGATTCTAAAGAAGTTTTTGATTTTGAAGATGATTCATTAATAACGGCTAAAGCTATTGATTATTTAAGCTCCTTTAATCAGCAAAAGTTTTTCCTTTGGATTCATTATATTTCTCCACACAGTCCATATAAACCTGCCAATCCTTATGATTCAATTTTTTATAAAGATGATTTATATAATTTTTCTAAATTGTTTCCTGTTAAAGAAGTTTCTGAGTTTGTAAATTTGAATTTTTCGGATGGGAATTTTTATATTTCTCAATATGATGGTGAAATAAAATTTATAGATAATGAAATCAAAAAATTATGAACTTATTTGGAAGAAAACAATTTATCAAAAAATACTTTGATTATTATTTCTTCTGATCATGGTGAAAGTCTTGGCGAACATAATTCTTTTTTTGATCATAGTAATTGTTATGAGTCCGATCTAAAGATTCCTTTAATTATTTACAATCCAAAATCACATATTAAAAATAAACGAATCACTCAACAAATTTCAAACATAGATTTTTATCCAACAATTTTAGATATTCTAAAAATAACCGATAAACCAGTCGATTTGATTGGTAAAAGCTTTTATAATTTAATTATTGGAATTTATCAAAAAGAGCGTGTTGCGTGGTCTATTTTAAACAAGAATTATTTTTCTTATAGGACTAATGATTGGAAAATTATTTTTGATTTAAAAGGAACTCCTCAACTTTATAATCTTAAGTCTGATCCAAATGAATTAAATAATCTTTTTGAAAATTATTCTTCTTTGAAATCAAAGATGAATCCTGATTTAGTTAAGCAAATAGACAAAGTTCTTTCCGAATAAACCTCTCAAATGAAAAACTATGATTCTTTTTTTTTTAAAGAAATATTTTATTTCCGAGCATTTATTCTTCTTGTTTATTTTCTCTTCTAAATAGAACTGTGATTCTATAGACATCTTTACTTTTTTGTCTATCCCATGTGTGAATTTTTTTTGTAACTTTTAATTCTCCTTTAAAGGATTTATTTAATAATGTACCGATTTTGATTGCGAATTTTCTACTTGTTAAAAAATAGTTTACACCTTCTTTTAAGTCTATTTTGTTAGGAACAAACACGTCAGGATTTTTTTCTAATTGTTTTTCTACAAATTCTTTTAATTCTTTATCGTGTGGTCTTAATTGAAGTATTGCTTCATAGTATTGTCCGCTTTTTTTTGAACAAGCAGGACAATCAGTAACTTCATACTTAAATGGAATGATGAATTCTTGATCTTGATATATTGCTTTTATCTCACCTGTTTTTTGAATTCCAGGTTTTAATTCCACTTCACTAACAGAAATAATTTGGACTTCTGCTTTAATTAAATCTTTAGCAACTTTTTGAATGGATTGAGTAACATTATCAAATGCAACCCATTTATTTTTATGAAAAAGTTTTTTACAATGACAGAAAACTACATGGATGTCCTTATATTGAAAGTCAATTTCTTGATGTTCTGAACAGAAAGTTCCTTTTTCTATTTTTATTCCACATTTAGGACAAAATCTCATTTTAAACTTAAAAAAGAAAGCTGGTTTAAAAAAGTATTTAATACCTGAGTGTTTATTTTATATTTAGGTGATAATATGGGTTTATGGTGGTTAATTGCTGTTGTCTGTGCTGTTTGGGTCATTTATGACGTTTTTACAAAACAGAAGATGAAGCAAAATAAGAAGCTTTTATGGACTGTTGCTGCAATTATTTTTAACGTATTAACTGCAATAGTGTATTACTTCATTGTAAAAAGAAAATAATTTTTTTAAATTAAAAAAATAT